>PGYM01000001.1:238682-564414 GCA_002839675.1 Methanomicrobiales archaeon HGW-Methanomicrobiales-1
TCAATGTCACCTCTCCCGCCGGTGCAGCAGGTACCGTCAATGTAACAGTTACTACGCCCAACGGTACCAGTGCAGTCACCCCCGCAGGCCAGTTTACCTTTACTTCCCCGGCAGCCCCAACCGTAACCGGCATCACTCCGGACAACGGCACTTTCGGTACTTCGGTTACGGTGACGAACCTTGCAGGTACGAATTTTGTTGTGGGTACGACACCGTCAGTCTGGCTGGCAAAATCCGGGCAGAGTACTATTATCGCAACCGATGTGCAGGTGGTCTCGCCTACTCAGATCACCTGTACACTTCCAATGCCCCTGTGGACAAATACCTTAGAAGGGCAGTGGGATGTGGTGGTTCAGAATGCGGATGGGCAGTCAGGTTCAAAGAACGCCGCATTCACTCTTATAAAACCGGCTCCAGTGGTAACTTCCATTGATCCAAACCACGCTCCCAACGGGACGATAAACAACCCGGTAAATGTTACAGGCTCGAACTTTGGTTTTGGAACGAACCCCTCCATCTGGCTGGCAAAATCCGGGGAAAGTAATATTCCCGCTTCAGATGTGCATATCTACGGTACTACCTCGATGACCTTCGTACTAAATATTCCCCTGTCCGCTTCGGAAGGGGTAAGGGATGTCATGATCATGAGCGAAGACGGGCAAATCTCTGCAAACCTCGGAGCGTTCACCATAGATAAACAAATTGGTGATGTCCCCATGATCTGGAACTGGGATAATAATAACGGCTGGGATGGGTGGCAGACTGAAACAACATGCCCGGATTCCGGATCCTGTTCGATATACGGCCCGGTTATTCTCAATGGCCATGGCGAATATGGAGCGGATATTACTTCTGCTATTGGTAGTTTAACGGAATCCCGTGTCACGAAGATCTTTACGCCTTCTTCTGGCTCCTCGTGGAATACCCTTACATTCAGTGGTCTGCTTAGTTCCTCCGATCAACCCGGCGGAAGATCGATGACCATTAAAGTAGACGGCGTGGATGTGTATTCTGCCACAGCATTACAGGACCCCCAGCTCAATGGTCAGCCATTCACCATTACGGCAACATTCCCGCAGAAGACAACCCCGGTAACCGTCACAATATCCGGCAGGCAGGAACCAATCGTCTTCACATCGTCGTATAGTATACAGTTCAATTCACTGACCCTAAGCTGAGAAGAGATCCTCACAACGCTGATAACAAAACGGCACTGACCGTCAAAACAGGAGTTCCCGTATTGTCCGGGAATCCGATAACCGGTAAATGAGGGAATGCTCCCATTTTTTTATTTTATACAGTCCCGTTCTCTCTTGTCCGATTGGTCACATTGACAGTATAGTCTGTCGAGATTGGATTGTTGTTACATTAAGGAGATCATGATGCACCAATCGTGTATTTCGTGAGGAATATCCAGATGGGAACAAGAAGGTGAATGTGTGTTTTACCTTTGATAACCGACACATTTCTTAATACCGATCCTAGGGGAAAGCATGACTTAGCCCCCCGAGTCATATGTAACCCGGTATATCTTAAACAGTAACCGGATAACTCCCTGCGGCTCTCCGTTATGTGCCCCTCCTCTCCCGTATTATCGCGTAATTTATTACCTCATCCAACCTTTGATCGTATATTCCGGACAAGAGCATCCCGCAAAATCCTTAACCGATATCTGCCCACAGCAGCAAGTCGGGCAGGAACGCACAACCGTGCGGGAAACCGCTTGTAAGAATTCCCGTTATAAAAAATGCGATGGAGTATCATATGACACCGCCACCCGGCAATAACAAAGGATACCTGAAGATCGCTGGTGCAATCATACTTATCGCCATCATCTGTCTTGTGATTGCTGTCGTTATGACCGGTGCTTTCTTGCCATCCTCTCAACAGCAGGTCCCTTCACAGAATATATCCCCGGTTTCTCCTTTAATTCCTCTCACTCCTTCCATGAATCCCAGCACCTCGCCTTCAGGCGCTTCCGGGACAATAGCACCGGTCACTCTTGCAGGCACGAATTTTGCCTATGGTCCAGCACCGTCCGTCTGGCTGTCAAGGGTCGGGGAACCTGATATTTTCGCAACAGATGTGGCGGTAATCTCACCAACCCAGCTCACCTGCACGTTCCCGCTGCCTGCGTCACCCGCGTCAGCTGGGGAGTGGGATATCTTTGTTAAGAACTACGGTGAGCAATCCGGGTCAAAGATCGGCGTATTCATGGTCTTAGACGAAATTTCACCCCCCCTGACGTGGGACTGGTCTGTTGATGGTTGGGGAGACTGGCAGCATGATGCTTCGTGTACGGGAACCCCGGCAACTAAAACCGGATCCTGTCGGGAATACGGTCCGATCATGGTTGACGGTCATGGCGAACATGGATCGGAAGTTAATCTTGTTAGTATTCCAACCCAGTCCCGAGTCTGGAAGACCTTTACTGCCCGCACGGGTACCCGGTGGAATACCCTTACCTTCAGCGGTCTGCTCAGTTCCTCCTCTCTTCCTGTGGCACGATGGATAGCAATTGAGGTGAATGGCGAGAGGGTGTTTTATGCTGACGCTACCCGGTCCCCTCCGGGCAATGGCCAGAAATTTACCATTACGCAGTCGTTTACACCGGCGAATAGTGTAACTGTCAGGATATCAGGCGGACAGGATCCGACCTATGGCGTATCGTTGTATGCGACGCAGTTCAATTCATTGACCCTGAGTTGAGAAGGGATCGCCACAATGCTCATAATGGCAGGGTAATGAATCCCCCCGGTAATTTTTCAGCCAGATCCATGATACGGCTGAATAGCACCAGTGCCATAACAATTTTTATTCATGAGTAGTATCGGGGATTGGATGCACACAATTCAGATTATCACGGGTAGTGCCCTACGAAACCGTGGCTGCATTCTGAAACGGGCCATCTCCGAGTATGTTGGTATTGTGATCCTGATCGGTGTTAGTGCTACTGGGCTGGCTCTTACCGGGAAACATTCCCCTACTGAATGCATGGTTCTGGCATGACACCTCCAATGTTCATAGAATACAGAATGGACTTGGGATCATCTCGTACACTTTTCCTATAAGGGATTCGGAAAAAAGGTACAACCTGTCATTGGCATTTATTAAACTTCCAGTGGATGAGCAGGAGTAGAATATCAGGATTGATCCTACTTTCCTAAACCGTTGTATGTATGTCAATCAGGCCGTGGGGGATCGTTGTCGCTGTCTGGGACATCCTGACCCCGTCTTTATAGACCTCGACTACCATTTTTCCTGCTGACGCATCGTCTTTTTCGATTGATCCCTCTACGATTCCAACATTAGCGGGTATGTTGTATAACTGGTCACCGGTACTTTTTACCGTTGTTAAAATGCCCCGCCCTCCAAGAGTTCCGGAAAAACTCCCGGGATAATATACCCGTACCCAGATACCGGTGTCGGGGATACTGATCACGGGGAGGTAGTCATCGATAGCCTGGATTTCCGGTGTCGGAGCAGGTATCACTGTCACATCATTTGTGAGATTTTCAGAGTCTGTCGTGAACTGATCAATCACTCCAAAGGGTGTCATAGAACTCTTCCGTGAAACCAGCGTCCCGTCTTTATAGACCTCAACTACCATTTTATCTGATGATCCATCCAGTTTGGCGACAGATCCATCAATATTGGTATCGGTGACCGGCAACTGGTAGTACTTTATGCCGGAGCCACTGACCTCGATATTTCTCCCCCGTGCACCAATGGACCCGGAGAAATTCCCGGGATACTCTACCCGTACCCAGATGCCATTGGGAGGAATAGCGATCGATGGAGAAGACTCCTCCGGGACAGAAGTAACCTCGCTGACCGGCTCCGGAGCCGGAACGATATCTGGTGTGGTGGTAACGATAGTTGTTACCACTGGTTCAGTTTCATTCTGGGAAACCGGAACATTTTTCGCATGGATAACCTGTCCCACGATAAACATTCCACTTATAATTACCCCAATAACGAGGACCATCACGCCTATGAGGAAGAGGGGCGAACGTTCGGGGACCTCCTCCTCTTTAATGGGTTGCTTAATCTGTTGTGGTGCTCCCGTGAACGACCATTCGGGTACTGCGGGACGACGGGTCTTTTCATCGACTGCCAGCACACCGGTATTTGCCCTTTCACCCCGGTCTAAGCGAACCGCATCACTTACCAGGCTTTTGTTCTCAACCGGGACCGCTTGTTGTTTGAGATAAGTAAGGCATTTCTCGATATCCCTGCTATTCTGGCTGCCCGTTCCATGGATAAAAATAAGATTCAGGGTCCGGTTCTCTCCTTCGGGCGAATTGAAACTGATCGTTATGATCGGTTCGCGTAATTTATTGACCCCTGATTTTGCCAGAACGATATCTGCAAACAGGATATCTTCATGGATCTGGCCCGTTTCGCTCTCAACAAGGATGAGGCGCCTGCTTGTCAGTACTGCTTCGTGCCTGACGCCATTGATAATGATTATCTGCGTTGTGTGAATGATCGCTTCATCGCTGCTCAGGTTAAGGTTGTCCATGGCTCTACACTTACTATAAATCTGAACTATAAAAATTAATTCGGGTTTCTGGTAAAAAACCCCATTATCTTAAATATGCGTTTGAGATAATGATTAACCAGCCACCTTATGAAAAGCGACCGAGGAATATCAGAAACCGTATCCGTTATACTGATTATTTTCATGGTTCTTGTTCTGGCAATTGTTGTTACTGGTTTACTCCTTGGTGCAAATATTTTCCAGCAGAAATCTGCCTTCATAGTCTCTGATATAAAAAATCAGACCCTCAATGGTAAAAATTTCATTACCGTTTTCCTCCGGGCCGGTGATGAAGTGATTATTAATCCATCTCTTTCGGGATCACACGAGATGGGTATTTACATCGATAACAAGACCACCAGCTGGCGAGTCCAGCCTGTGTCGGGGCTTGACACCGTCAAACCGGGCACAACATTGTTCATCTACTACAATACCTCCAAAAATATCTATCAGGTAACCCTCAATGCCGCAACGCTTTCTACCAGTGAAGCACAATCGGTTGTGGAATGCCCTCTGGCAATCCGGCTTGTGGATGAACAGGCCCACCTTCTCATAACGACCTGGAACTGGACGTGTGTTCCACTTCCCCCGACTGGCCCGGCACCGACCGTTACATCTATCACCAATACTACCGGAAACCGGGGCTGGCCGGTGATCGAGAGCATCACCGGAACCAACTTCCTTACCGGGGCAACAGCCAAGTTTAACCGTTCCGGAACACCGGATATTCCTGCTGCATCGTGTACATATGTCTCATCCACAAAGATGGTCTGTACTTTTGATCTTCTCGGCAAAACGGCAAGCCCTCCGAATTACAATGTTGTCGTTACCAACCCTGATGGGAAACAGGGTATGCGGGCGAACTATTTTGTCCTGAGCAGCTCTGCCCCGACTATCACGAGCAGTACGCCTGCAACCGGTGTGCAGGGTACAACAGTTAAAATTACCCGGCTTCTGGGGACTTATTTCCAGCCGGGTGCAACGGTGACATACTGGCAGGGTGCCACGATAATACCCTTACAAAGTGTCAATGTTGTCGCTTCAACCAATATCACCGGTACCCTGTATATTCCGTCCGATGCACCGGTCGGTCTCTACAATGTTACCGTAACAAATACGGACGGAAAGACAGTAACCCGTGCCAGTACCTTCACGGTCACCAGCAATGCACCTAAAGTGACAGGAATAACTCCAAACACCTATGTGCGTGGCTGGACCGTGAGTATCACGAATCTGGCGGGATCCCTTTTCCAGCCCGGAGCAATAGTGACACTGGTCAACAGCACTGCAGGTCCTGATATTACGGCAAACAATGTTGTGGTAAATCCGGCTAACACGAGTATTACCTGCACTTTTGACCTCACCGGCGCTCCTGCGGCAAAGCGGACTGTTATCGTGACAAATCCTGATGGGAAAACCGGAACCTATGCAAATGCGTTTACGATCACCAGCAATGCACCGACCCTGACAGCAAGAAACCCGACAACAGGTATCCGTGGCTGGCCGGTATCTATCATCTCGCTTACCGGTACCGGGTTCCAGCCAGGGGCAGAGGTACGCCTCCAGCGTTCCGGGTATCCTGATGTTATTGCAACGGGAGTGAATGTGGCCTCCCCGACATCAATCAACGCCGGAACCTTTGATCTTACGGGCGTAACGGCAGGAACCTGGAATGTAGTTGTTATTGTAGATGGCAAGGCCTCTGGCACCCAGACGTTTACGGTTACCAACCCAACCCTTACCGTAAGGAACCCGATATCTGGCAACCGAGGCTGGCCGGTATCTATCATCTCGCTTACCGGTACCGGGTTCCGGCCCGGGGCAGAGGTACGTCTCCAGCGTTCCGGGTATTCCGATGTTATTGCAACAGGAGTGAATGTAGCCTCCCCGACATCAATCAATGCCGGTACGTTCGATCTTCTTGGTATTACTGCCGGTGCTTGGACTATCAGGGTTATCAATCCAGATGGGGGATCGTCAGGCACTCTGGCATTCACCGTCAACAGCTTGGCACCGGCGATTCCTATAACCCCTCTCTTCTCTCCTGCTTCAGGAGCACGGGGAACCAATGGCGTCATTGTCACGGCCCCGGGGACCAGTCTGCAGCCCGGTATGGCAGTTGTGCTGACCAGCGCCAGCGCTCCGACTACTAAAATAACTGCATCCTCCGTGAACGTCGTCTCCCCGACGCAGGTTATTTTCACGTTTGATATACCCGCCGGGGCAACCACGGGCTCTTACACTGCAAGATATACCAATAGCGATGGTCAGACCATAACCCAGACCACCCGGTTTACTGTAACCTAAACCTTCCAAATAACCTGTCTGTCCGGATTCACTATTTTTTCGGTTTTAACGCGAAAAGGAAAACAGAATCCTGGAAATGTAGCGTACTGGATAAGGAATAACCCGATAGTTCTCCTACTTCTTATCTACCGGAATAATCCCCGTATTCCGGCTCACCAGCACATTGTACGCATCATGTTTCGGGTTGTGCCGGACAAGCACGCTTTCAATCTCGAGAATTGTACCGTACGGTGCCGACACGATCGCTTCATTCTCCGGTGTAACATGGTAGGCTGGTACCACCGCATATACCGGTGTGTCTGCCGTACCATCGCAGAGCTTGAACACCATCGTCTTGGCATCGCCCAGGTTCCCCGACATCTTGGCGGCTATGAGATTGATCCGTTTTTCCACGTGGCGGCGGATCTGGGACAACCGCAGAACACGGGAACCGGCTGGCACCCGGTATGAGTCCCGGACTTTCCCATCTTTCCTGAGCACCACATACGTGTACTTGATATCGATGTTGAGATACCGGAACGGCTCCTCCCCGGAGGCGAGGATTCCCATCATACGGGTGGGCTGGATGTTCCGGTTTGTCGTAAAACTCCAGCACCGGTCCGGCGTGCAGTTCGTGCCCCAGATAAATGAGCAGGGACTATGAATCGTGAGGCCGCGTTTCTTCAACGCAAGCGAGAGCAGCCGCAGCTGCGAGGAATTGGCTTCTTCAGCAGGCTCGATGATGAGGATAGTCCCATCCGGCGCGAGCCGCCCGGCCAGTTTCAGGACGAGATCTGCCCGCTGGTCCAGCGATACATCGCTGATCTCGTTGAGCACATTCGAAAAGATCATCAGGTCGATCTGCTGCGGAATCTTTGCCGGGTCAAGAGTGGTGAGGTCTGCCTTTATCGGGGGCTTGATACTGACATTAGCCCCTTTCTGCGTGCATTGCTCCCTCAGGTACATGAACGCCTCGATGTGCTCTTCCGAGCGTTCCACCGAGTACACTGTTGCTTTCGCACCATCCAGCCGGGAATAAAAATCCGCAATCGCAAGCGGTACGACCCCCGGCCCGGTACCGGCATCCAGGATGGTCATCGTGTTCTTCAGCAACCCGTCACGGGCGAGCATGGCGAGCAGGTGCTGGGTCTGCACGTAATAGACCGGGAAATGGTACGCGAGATACCCGAGCACATGGTATGCCTTGGTGTACTGCAGTGAACGCTGGTGCGTCGGCTTCCAGTAATCCGATTTCTGGGCAACAATCGCCCTGCGGAGCCGTTCGAGAATCGCTGGATCGGTCAGTTCCTTTCCCACTTTTTTTGGGATATACTGTTCAATTGCTGCTTCCAGAGCCGGGGGAAGTCGGCGGGTTGCAAAAAAAGCATCCTGCCGCTCCAGCTCTGCCGGGTTCATTGTATACTGTGCTGCCGGCACCATCCGCGAGATCTCGTAATCGGTTCCGACTTTCTTTGCCACAAGGTCCAGTTCATCCAACAGGGGGCTGATGAGGGTGTGCAGTTTTTCAACCGGGTGTTTTTTTTCAAGGTACGGCACGATCTCCGAGAGTAAAAAAACCGGTTTTGTCCCGGCCACATATTTTATGGTGGAGATGAGCTGCTTATCGGTCATGGTTGCCGGTTACTTGGCTCTTAGACCCTATTACATCTTTTGTGTATCCTGTTCCTATTGCAGCTCGGCATAGATCTGCCGTTGCACCGGATGTGTGGGATCCCGCTGTTGTTCTTTACCTGGTCCTTTTCCCTCATTGAACGCGTACGCGATCTCGGTCCATGCCCTATCCAGTAGTTCCCGGTAGTATGCGAGATCGAAGCGGTCTGCATTCCATGCAGGGTCTACCCGGTACGTGTGGGCATCCCGCACCACATACCGGATCTTCATGCCCGGCGCTACGGGTACTCCTGCCTCCCGGTACGCTTCTACCGCAGCGCCTTCAATGCAGCGGTGGGCATACGTGAGCCGGCTGATACGCCGGCTGATGGCCATCTCCTGTGGTGGTGCGGACGGGAGCTGTTCCACCGCGTTCCGGTATATTGCGTTCACCTGATCCCACAGTCTGTCAAGTTCACCGATCGTTGCTGCCTTCCCCATTACGGTAAGCATATCGCCCTGCATTGTGCGGATATATTCCGGGGTGTCATGCCGGCGTGCGGCAATGCCCCGCACCTTCACGCTCCCGTCCGAGAGCCTGCCATAGTAGCGGTTGTAGGCCCCCAGACCGTCATTGAGTGGCAGGAAGACGATCCAGGTGAAATGTTCGAGTTCCGTTGGCAGCCCGGTCTCGCGGTCGACACGCTCCTGGAGCGCTGCAACCGGTAAACCCTGCACCCAGAGGCAGTCCACGATCCCATGGAGAACGCGAAAACCCATTGCTTCGGCAATGTCCTTGGTGTGCAGCAGGATGTCGCGCGATCGTCCGGTGATCCCTTCGTGCACCTCGATCCTTCCGAACTTTGCGTTCTTGTAACCCGTGTAACCAAAACAGGTGACCAGCATCCACTTGAGGATTGCATCAATGCCGGCTACAGAAGGGTCGGTCTTTTTCAGCTGCTTTGTCCGTATCCGCAGGTCCAGCAGTGGCTCAAGGGCCGTGGGGAGAAAACCCCGTCGTGGCTGTTCCGGGTGATCGATGGTCTCAGGCGAGAGGTTAGCCTGCACGATGATAGAGGGATACATGGAAGTGAAATCGATCTCGTCCACGTTTTCAAAAATGCCGGGCTCCGGCTGGAACATCATCCCGCCCCGGTCCGCGGTCTTGAGGGCCGCAAATTTCCGCAGGACTTCAGCATCGCTCTTCCTGAACGGCACCACAATTCCTCTTCGCACTGCCTCATAGGTCTCGTAGCTGGAGATAAGCGTGCCCGGGGTGAACCGGGACGCGAGGCTGGGGGAGAGCCCCGAGAGCCGGGAGGCCATGAGGACCCCAGCAAGTCCACCCTCGCGGTACACGAAAGATTGTTCGGTATCGATAAGGATCCTCCCGTCCGGGATGAGTGCTGCTTCCTTGTGCTCGACCCTGCCATAGCTCCAGTAGGAGCGCGAGTCCATGGTGCGGTATTTCCCGCTCCGGGAAAACGGCATCGTGAGACCCAGTGCCCGGGCACGCAGCTGGAGTTTTCCCATCCAGCGATCCGCATCGGTCATCAGGATCAGGTCGGGGTCGGATGCAGCAACAAGCCCGAAGAGATCGGCAAGCACGTCCTTCTCCTGCCCATGCAGCCGCTCGGTGCGCTCACCGATGATCTCAATATCCGTGCAGGTCTGGTCGCGGGCCGGGTCATCATGGATCCGGATCTCTATGCTCTTCAGGCCGTGTTCAAAGATCGGGGAGAACCTTTCAGCCGGATCAGTACAGCAGGGTACTATTTCCTGCTCTGCCATGAAACGCTGGTCGCGTCGCACGTCCACGTTGAAGAGCTGCGCTGCAAACTGTGTCTGCTGCTCGATAGCTTCAGCCACCGGTCGCCCGGCAAAAACCCGGTACCCCTCGAGTTCGCCAAAGATGGTAGTAAACGTGCAGGGCTCTGCACGGTACCGCTCCTCCAGCGCTTCGATCATCTCGTGATGTAAATCCGGGTCCTTAAGATGGAGATAGAATGGTGGATCATAATCGTGATGGCACTTCTGCACCGTCCCGTCCTTGTGCCACAGGTCCACGCCCCCGCTCCGGAAGGCCGAGTCAAGGATCCACATCGCGTACCACTCCCCCCCGTTCCTTCCCCTGACCCGTGCATGCCTGCGGTTCCTGCTCTTCCTGTTGCCTGAGTATTCCCATGAGCCCCGAAAAGACCGCTGCCTCAAGCGGATCGTCACATCCGTAGAATGCCTCGCTCGAATGGAGTTTTGCCAGCGCGACCAGTCTCTTCCCATAGGGCAGGTCTTCTTTCCTGAGTGCCCGTGCGGCCCGGGCCCAGCGTTCCAGGGGCCCCTTTACTCCCTGACGGACGCTTGCAAAACTCCTCCCCGTTTCCTACACCTCCAGTGTCTTTTGCGCCCGGGGCACCACTCCCCCCTTCCGGCAGGATCGCTGGCTGGCAAAGCCAAACCGGTCCGGGACCGGGCCTTCGGGCACAATTTCGATGATACGGTCTGCCTGCCGGATCAGTGCGGCAAAGGACCGGTCGCTCGCTGGCGTCCACAGGATCACGAGTGCCTCCCTGCCGGCCTGTTTAAGTGCTGATGCGATTGGGCCGAGCAGGCGTTCTGCCCCGTCAAAAAGCGTAGGATCATGTTCGATAAAGACTATCGTGTGGGCTGCCTCGTGAATGACGGTTAAGAGCTGGTCCGCGGTAAACGGTCTACGGACTTCGAAATTGCTGGAGGTACGGCTGATGCCCGAGAGGATACGCGAGTAGTTGCCGCAGACAAAGAGGAAGAGGAACCGCTGGAGATCCGCGTTGCTGTTGAGCGCAGCAAGGATCTTTTTTTCCGGCGCGATCACGGCCGTGAAACTACCCGGGTGGAGGGTGATCCCTTTGGAGAGCTCGATCAGCATAGCCCGGATCCCTGCTGCACCGGGCGGGATAAGGCTCAGGCTCGCGGGGGGTGAAAGTGTTTGGACCGCATCGTAAGATTGATGAGCGGGCGGACGAGAAGTGGAGTGTAATGTGCGGCCGGTACTCCCTCATCTGTATCGATGATCTTGGCAACCGGTTCCGCATCTTCAACCCGATGCTTGGCGCCCGCTCAAAGTTCAATATCGCGCCCGGGACCCGGCAGCCGGTGATCGTGCAGGGGGCTTCCGGCAGGGAACTGGTACAGATGCAGTGGGGGCTGGTTCCCCACGGGACAAAAAACCTCAAGGGTGCGCACCCGATTATCAACGCCCGGGCTGAGTCTCTTGCGGAGAAACCTTCGTTTGCTCCCCTGCTGGAAAAGAAACGCTGTCTCATCCCTGCGAGCGGCTTTTTTGAGTGGAAGCACGAGGGGGTAAAAAAGCACCCGTTCTACATCCGCGTAACCGATCTGCCGCTCTTTGCCTTTGCCGGGCTGTACGATGAGTGGCAGGATCCCGCAGGATCTGTGCTTGCCACATATACGATCATCACGACCGAGCCCAACACGTTACTGGCAACGGTGCACAACCGGATGCCAGCGATACTTTCCCCCGAACATGAAGAGGGATGGCTTGCCGGAGGCCAGTTGGATACCGGGCAGCTCAGGGAGATGCTTGCACCGTACCCTGCAGAAAAGATGGTCCTGCATCCGGTCTCCCCGCTCGTGAATATGCCTTTTTCCGATAATGAACGGGTGATACAACCGATACAACCTGTGACTTCATTAAATTCGAAGTATACACAATAACCGAGGAACCTGATGCTCGATCACTGTCCCGGAGCAGCGAACCTGCGTACCCCCACGCTCGCGATTAAAAAGTGCCCCCGGTGCGGAGAGGAAGTGGAATTGTTCTCAAACGATATCTCCGTTAAATGCAGCTGCGGTTTTGAAGTCTATAACGATATTGCATCCTGCGTCCAGTGGTGTAAGCATGCAAAGGAATGCGTGGGAGAAGAGATGTACAGTAAAATCATGGCACAAAAAACAGCTCCTGAAAAAAAGTGAAATTGTCTGTTATTGCCGGGTGTCATCAGGTAACCCGATGAAAAATCCGTAAATCCTTTTTTCAGGAATTCTGACTATCTTCTGGGGTAATTTTTCCGCCTTCCATCAGCCCCACCAGTACAAGGATCGCCGGCATCACGATGATGGCACCGGCAAGTGCGAAGAAGACCGAGATGACCGTTACGGTGCCGAAGTTGCTGATGATGCCAAAGGCAGAGACCATGAGTGCGGCAAACCCGAAGATGGTTGTCATACCGGATATGGTAATCGCCGTTCCGATCTTCTGGATGCTGTACTGGATTGCCGGCAGCAGGGCAAGCCCGTTTTGCCGCTCCTCATAGTACCGTTCCATGATCAGTATCGTGTATTCCGAAGCTACACCGACTGACATCGAACCGAGCGTTGCAGTGAGCGGGGTGTAATCTATGGCAAGCACGTACATGATGAGGCCGTTCCAGCCTACGATCATGATGATCGGGACCAACGGGGTTGCCGCTTTGGCAAATTTCCGGTAGATGATATAGAGGAATACAAAGATCATTCCGAAACCAAGAATGGTCATGAATGTCTTTCCCTCCCGGATCTCCCGGATCAGGTTGGTAAACATCTCCCACATGCCGGTGAAGGAGGCGTGGATGCCCGGCGGGGGTGCCTTCCATGCGAGATCTTTTTTCATCTGCTCGATCGTCGACATTGCGATATCATTGGGCATGGCGATAAATGAGAACTCGATGACCGCCTCGGTGTTCCAGCTCACGTACCGGTCGCGGATCTGCGGGGGAATCTTTTTCATGACGGCTTCGATCTCAGGGTCCGTCTGCGGCAGAACCCCGTCATTGTACTGTACAAGATAGGTGGCAATGCTCGATGAGTCGGTGATCTTGCTGTTATGTGTCTGTTCGTACTGCTGGAACTCATACATCCAGCGGACAGAATCCGGGGAGAGCAGATCGCTTCCCTGCACCATCACGGGGACGCTTAAGGTCTCGCCCATCGTGCGCCGGACCTTGTCGAGGTTCACCTTTGCCGGCATATCTGCCGGGACAAAGGTCTTCTCATCGGTGTTGACGATGATCTCGTTGTCCAGCTGGAACCCGATGACGGCTAAAAGGACGCAGATGATCAGGACCGGAACCGCATTCCGGGATACCATTTTCACGACCCTGCCCACGAGCTCGTTATACCGTTCGATATTCGATTTTGCGGTATCGGGTTTTTTCTGAACCTGCTCTTTTACCGGACGGTAATTTACCAGGATGCAAAAGACCGGCACAACCACGATCGCCGCAATGTAACAGCAGATGATCCCGATCACGCAGGTAATGCCGAAACTGCGGATCATCGGGAGCGGCGAGATGGTCAGGGCAATAAAACCCATTGCAGTGGCAATCAATGCATAAATCACGGATGGACCCGCTTTGGTAATGGTTGTAGTAACCGCTTCAGCAATGGGGGATTTCCGGATCTCCTCATCGAATCGCGAATGGAACTGGATCGCGTAATCGATCCCAATCCCTATCATGACCGGGAAAGCACCGATGGTCACCATCGTGATCTGCATGCCCGAAAATCCGATAACCCCAAAGGTCAGGATGAGACCGGTACCCACGATGAAGACCGAGAGAAGGCGGTACCGGACGTGACCGAAGAGGAGGCCTACGGCAAAGAGCATGAGGAGCATGGCGACCAGGATGAGTTCACCCATGGAAGTGCCCATTGCATCAGATGTCTCTTTGTTGTATGCCTGGTTACCCGTGACAACCACGCTTACCCCGGGAGGCCGGTTGGAAAGGTCTACTCGTTTATTGATGTTATCCACGAGAGAAAACGACTGTTCGTCTTTAAGTCCCTGGTCAACGGTGACAACCGAGATGGTCATGGTCTTGGACGGGACGTACAGGGCGAGGACGTCAGGGGGTACCCGTTCCTCAATTGCCGTGATATCGGCATGGTTCGTGGGGAGGACTCCCCCATTCTGTTCCCTGACCAAATCGGAGATGCCTGACGCTCCGGTGACATACCGTTCCTGGACGATATCCTGCTGGAGCCGGTCGATATACCTGAGCACTTCCGGGCTCATTACATCGTCGGATTCGATGAGGATCAGCACGCTGTCGGACTGAAAAGTTTTGGTGTATTTATCGAGAAGCATCCCGCGCCGGGTGTCCTTGTCAAGGTAGGTATCTGTCCCCGTAGCCATGGAAATCATGGTCATCCCGAAGAACGCTGCAACGAGCAGCAGGCAGAAGAGCACTGCCAGATGTTTCGGGCGGGTGACTATGAGGGAAGCGAGCGCGTTAAACGGGTTGAACATAGGAGATCCTGCGGTCACATCGGGAAAAAATTAAGATATAATCTGTTGTGAGCAGAACCACAAAAAAGTGTAGGGTGCCTGATGGTGCGGAAATGCTAAATGAGGCGATATGGCAGTGTGGTGCATCTGAACCGGTTTACATATCGGGATTCGTAACTGCGCCCGGTGTTTTGGGAACTAAAAATAGAATCAGAGCGCCAGCATCCGCTCGATCGCCTGGCGGGCACGCACCGCAATTTCTTCTGGTACGGTAATGCGGGGGTGGAGTGTCTGTAATGCGTCCCGCACTTTTGTCAAATCGGTCTTTTTCATGTTCCGGCAGATACCCGCCAGAGATAGCGGGTAGCACTGTTTATCCGGGCACTCTTTTTCCAGCCTATGCAGGATCCCGACTTCGGTTCCGATGATGAACTCCCGTTTGGGTGATGTGCAGACATAGTTGATGATGCCGGAAGTGCTTGCCACGTGATCTGCGAGATCAATCACTTCAGGACGGCACTCCGGGTGGACGAGAAGCACCGCGTCCGGGTGTGCCTGTTGTGCGGCAGCAACATGAGCCGGTGTGATCTGGTCGTGCACAATGCAGAACCCATCCCATGGCAGGACCTCTTTTTTGGTGAACCGGGCTGCGTAACGCCCGAGGTTACGGTCGGGAACGAAGATTACGCGGTCCTGTTCAACCGAGTTCACCACTTTTACTGCATTTGATGAGGTGCAGCAGATGTCGCTCTCTGCCTTGACTTCTGCGGATGTATTCACGTAGCAGACCACGGCCGCGTCCGGGTTACGGTCTTTGGCGAACCGGAGTTCTTCTGCTGTTATCATCTGCGCCATTGGGCAGCCGGCATCGGGAGCAGGGAGTAAAACGGTCTTATCCGGAGAGAGAATAGCGGCAGTTTCGGCCATGAAATCCACCCCGCAAAAGACGATCACCTCCCCGTCCATGGTTGCCGCAGCCCGGGAGAGTTCGAGTGAATCCCCGCAGAGATCGGCGATATCCTGCACTTCTGGCAGCTGGTAGTTATGGACAAGGATAATCGCATCCCGCTTTTCTTTCAAAGCGATGATCTCATCCTTTAGTGAAGTGCCCGGCAAGCTTTGAACGCTCCTGTGCTGTATAGATGCGATCTTGTGTATCAAAAAGCTGGTGTGTGGGGGAATTTTATGAACGGGTACGCCTAACTATTCCCTGAAGTCATGAAAATCATCCTCCCCGACTCAACAACCGAGACGATTGTGGGCGAACCGTTGAGCATCAGCCTTATCCTTGACCGGCTGCAGATCAACCCATCTGAAGTGATCGTATCCCGAAACGGGAAGCTGGTGCCCGAAGATGCGGTTGCCGGGGATGATGATGTAATCCGGATCATCCGCATTGCGCATGGAGGATGAATGAGTCAGGGCAATACAGTGACCGGGGGAGGGGAGCGGTGTACGCTCTGCGGTGAACCCCCGGTAATCCGCCTGCGGGAACCGGGCCGGCATCTCTGTGCCACTCATCTTATCGCTGAATTAGAGGAACGGGCAGCCCGGACGATCCGGGAGCGAGAACTCATAAAGCCGCATGACCGGATCGCGGTTGCGTTCAGTGGCGGTAAGGACAGCACGGCACTTCTCGTGATCCTCTCCCGGCTTCTCTCATCTTGGGAAGATGTGAGCCTTGTGGCAATTACTGTTGATGAAGGGATTGCCGGCTACCGTGATGACACTATCCGGGCAGCAGAGGAAGTCACCCAAAAACTCCGGATCGAGCATGTCTGCGTCTCGTTTACGGATCTTATCGGCAATGATCTCGATACTCTTCTCATCGGGCGCGAAACCCAGGCCTGCTCGGTCTGCGGGATCCTGCGAAGGAAAGCGCTATCAGTCGCTGCACACAACGCGGGTGCAACGAAAATTGCCACCGGCCACAATCTCGATGATGAAGCCCAGTCAGTCCTGATGAACGCGCTCCGTGGCGACCTGCCCCGCCTTGTCCGTACCAGCGATGCGGACTCTTCTGATTGTTTTATCCCCCGGATCAAACCGCTTGCCGATATATCCGAAAAAGAGATCGCTGCATATCTGTTCGTCCAGGACCTGTTTCCCTTTCTTCCCGAGTGCCCGTATACCCGCTATGCCCTGCGGGCAGAAGTGCGGTCCATGCTCTCTGCCATGGAACAGAAACATCCCGGTACCATGCGAAACCTGATCAAAAGCAAAAAAACGATAGAAAAATATGCGGACCGGGGTGCGATATCCGAACCCATGCGCCGCTGCCGGGAGTGCGGCGATCCCTGCAGCAGGGAACTCTGCCAGGTGTGTATGCTCCGGAAGTCACTGGGGAAATGACGGCATACCCTGCACGCGTTCGGGATGCGTGTAGATGTTCATTTTTGCACTGCGGACAAACCCGACAACGCACAGCCCGGTCTTTGCAGCGATCTCGATTGCAAGGGTGGTCGTAGCACCACGGGAGATTATGATCGGTATGTTTGCAATCAGGCATTTCCGGACCATCTCTGAGGAGATGCGCCCGGAGCAGATCGCATAGGTGCGGGACAGGTCGATGTTGTTTCTCAGCGCATACCCGATCACCCGATCAAGCGCATTGTGCCGCCCGATATCTTCAGACCGGGCGATCACGCCATCCGTGGATGCGAGCCCTACCACGTGGATACCGCCCGTTTTATCGTGCAGCTCGGAGTCGAGGATCCCCCGGATAGTTCCGCTGATGATGGTCGAGGGAATAGTAAAATCGGATTTGATGGAGGGCAGTTTTGCGGTGTCGATGAAGGATGCACTCCCCCCGCAGCCGGAGAGAATCGTCTTTTTGGGGCCCAGCACCTTGAAGAGGTTCTTGGTAATCACACTGAGGCGGTTCTTCTCGATCCGGATCGATTCAATCTCGTCAATCCCTTTGATGATCTGCTCGGTGTAGAGGTAGCCGGTGACAAAATCCTCCAGCTGCACCGGGCTCATCATGGCAGTCATCGCATGCCTGCCGTTGATAAAGAGGGCATACGGGATCTCCTCTATCACTTCGTGGGAGCCGGTTTCGGCCTTTTCCCCGTCCACCCGGATACAGGGAACCTGCCTGAACATTGCCTCTTTTGTACTATCTCCGTCTTTGTGTGCGGTCATTGCTCTGCTTATCCTGTTGTTACCCGGTTGTTAATACTTCATCCATACTGCCGGAACGGTAGCCTTCGAGATCCAGCGTGACATAGGCAAACCCGAGTGTTTTGAAGTTTTTCACTACAATATCCTGCATGGCCAGCAGTTTCGGGAGTTCGTTATTCAGCACTTCGATCCGGGCAATGCCCCCGTGTATCCGGACACGGCACGGGGAGAAGCCATTGGAATGCAGGAATGCTTCTGCTTTTTCGATCATGGCCAGTTTTTCTTCAGTGATCTCATCCCCATAAGGGATGCGGGACGAGAGGCAGGCAGCTGATGGCTTGTTCCAGAACTTCAGGCCGATTGATCGTGCAATCTCCCGGATCTCAGCCTTGGTGATCCCGGCCTCTAAGAACGGGTGGCAGATCCCTTCTTCCGTACTGGCCCGGAGCCCGGGCCGGTGTTCTCCGGTATCGGAGACGTTGGTGCCATCGGCGATGCAGGCAAAGTGAAGTTCCTCTTTTCGTCGCACCAGAACTTTGGCTGATTGTTTTTTGCACCAGTAACAGCGCTCTGCAGGATTTTTTACAAAACGCTCATTCTCCATAACCTGCACGGGGATGATCTCCAGCGTGAGGTGATGTTCCCGTGCAATCTGTTGTGCCTCAGCAATTGCACTACGCGGGACAAGCGGGCTGTCGAGCAGGATACACCGGGCATTGTTACCGAGAATGTCTGTTGCAAGTACCGCGAGCAGGGCACTGTCTACACCCCCGGAATAGGAGATGAGCATCGATCCCTTTGATGCAATATATTCTTTGAGTGCCTGCGTTTTCTCTGTCGTATTCATGGGTGTACCAGGATTACTAAAAACCCCTCAAACGGGATGTGAACGAAAAACTATAACCCGCATCGTTCAGAAGCGGCTTTGTCACATCCGCTTTCATCATCGCGGATCTGGCGGCAGATCCGGCAGATCTGTTCCATCACGTTGACCTCTTTTCTGTCGATAAGATCCTGTGCCAGCAGGACAATCGACTTTTTTGCATCATCTTCAAATTCTATCCGGTACCCGCGTTTGCCGGAGAGGTACTGGGAGACTGCTGATGGTGCCATCTCAAGCATTCGCGCAGCTTCAACCTGGGAGGTTCCGCCCCTGACGAGTTCCACAGCAATTGCCGCCCGGATTGCCGGCAGGACATTCCAGACGATTTTCTGACAGGGTGCTTCCATGGTATCACAAGGTTACGAGATCGAAATTCTCACGGACGATATGGTTCTATCAATGGTAAATTGAACCGGAAAACCTAAAGAAACTTTGTGCGGTTCATTCTCCCGCATGTTTCAGAAGAATAAAACGGGATATTTCCGCACGCACGGGTGGGAAAGAATAATCTCACTATCCACACAGATATTCAGGTACGAGTAAAGCCATGGGAGCACAACGAACAATCTACATGGATCATTCCGCAACCACGTATGTGAAACCGGAAGTTGTGAGCGAAATGATCCCCTATTTCACGGAACATTTCGGTAACCCGTCATCCATCTATGGCATTGCCCGCGAATCCAAAAAAGCGATCGATGCCGCACGGGTGCAGACGGCAAAGGCGCTGGGTGCTGACCCGGATGAAATTTATTTTACTTCGGGTGGGAGCGAGTCGGACAACTGGGCGATCAAGGGGGTGGCTTATGCAAACCGGAAGCGGGGCAACCATATCATCACCACGCAGATCGAGCATCATGCCGTGCTTCACACCTGCCAGTTCCTTGAAAAGGAAGGATTCGAAGTTACGTACCTCCCCGTTGACCAGTACGGGCTGGTGGATCCTGCCGTGCTTGAAAAAGCAATCACGGAAAAAACGATCCTGATCTCGATCATGTATGCGAACAACGAGATCGGTACGATCGAACCTATCGCCGAGCTCGGTGCCATCGCCCGCAAACACAAGGTGTACTTTCATACCGATGCCGTGCAGGTGATCGGCAGCGTCCAGATCGATGTGAAGGCGCAGAACATCGACCTGCTCTCGCTCTCGGCCCATAAGTTCTATGGCCCCAAGGGGGTCGGGGCCCTCTACATCAAAAAAGGAGTCCGGATCGAGAACCTGATGCACGGCGGGGGACAGGAGCGCAGGAAGCGTGCGGGTACTGAAAATATTGCCGGCATTGTTGGCCTGGGAAAAGCAATCGAAATGGCGACTGCGGATATCCCCGGGCATTCCGCAAAGATCCGAGCAATGCGGGACCGGCTCATCAAAGGCGTCCTCTCTACGATATCGCATGCCCGGCTCAACGGGCACCCGGAAAAACGTCTCCCGGGCAATTTTAACGTGAGTTTTGAATTTATTGAAGGCGAGTCCATGCTCCTCTGGCTCGATGACGAGGGCATCTGCGCCTCCACCGGAAGTGCCTGCACCTCCGGATCGCTTGAACCGTCCCATGTACTGCTCGCAACCGGCCTGCCGGTAGAGATATCGCACGGTTCGCTCCGGCTCACGCTCGGCGATGCCAATATGGATGCAGATGTGGATGTTGTGCTCGAAGTGCTCCCCAAAGTGGTTGCAAAACTGCGGGATATGTCCCCGTTATACGTAAAGAGCGAGAAGGAAGGTGGCTGCAATGTACAGTGACAAGGTCATGGACCATTTCAAGAACCCCCGGAATGTTGGAGAGATCGAGAATGCCGATGGCATCGGTGAAGTCGGCAACCCTGTCTGCGGGGACATCATGAAGATCTTCCTGACAATCGAGAACAACATCGTCACCGACGCGAAGTTCAAGACGTTCGGCTGCGGTGCTGCGATTGCCTCCAGCAGCATGGCAACCGAACTGGTCCGGGGAAAGACGCTCGAAGAAGCCTGGGAAATCTCGAACCTTGCCGTGGCTGAGGCACTCGAAGGTCTCCCCCCGATCAAGATGCACTGCTCGGTGCTGGCCGAAGAAGGGATTCACAAGGCAATCAATGATTACCGGGTGAAAAAAGGGCTTGAACCATGGGTGGAAAAGAATCCCCACTCGCATGAACACGAAGATATGACCTGCGAGCACTAGGGGCCGTCAGCTGCACAGGTATACAAAAATCTGGTGAACAATGTTTTCAGAACGGGAACTCGAACGGTACAAGCGGCAGATGATGCTCTTTGGCGAAGATGGCCAGGAGCGGCTGAAAAAGGCGCATATCTTTATTGCCGGTGCCGGGGGACTGGGTTCGCCTGTCTCCATCTATCTTGCGGTAGCCGGTGTGGGAATGATCACCATCGTTGATATGGATGTGGTTGCCCCGTCAAACCTGAACCGCCAGATTCTCCACTTCGACCGGGATGCCGGGAAGAAGAAAATAGTTTCAGCAGAAGAGAAACTGCGGGAACTCAATCCGGATATCACGGTCAATGCGATCGATGCACGTATCGGTGTATCGAACGTAACAAAACTCATTGGAAGTGCTGACGGGATTGTGGATGCCCTGGACAATTTCCCGACACGGTACCTGCTCAATGATGTTGCGATTGCACAGGAGATCCCGCTCTTCCATGGGGGGATCCGGGGATTCTACGGGCAGGCAACCACGATTATACCCGGCATCACACCGTGCCTGAAATGCATCTTCCCCAAGGCCCCGCCCGAGGAAATATTCCCGGTAGTAGGAGTAACGCCGGGCATCATTGGTACAATCCAGGCAAATGAAGTGATCAAGTACCTGACCGGCAGCGGCAGACTGCTGACAAACCGGCTCTTCATCTGGGATGGGATGGAGGCGCATGCGGAAGAACTCTGTGTTGAGCGCAATCCCGCTTGCGAAGCGTGCAGTGGCATGAAAGCAACAACAACACATGCGAGGATGAAGAAATGACCGTTAAGATCCGGTTTTTTGCACAGTTCCGCGAACTGCTCGGAACGGATATTGTGACCGAAGTAGCGCCAGGGACGATGTTTACCTCCCTGATCACGACCACAGCCCGGAAAAATCCCGCGGGATATGCAGCCATCTTTAACGACAAGGGCATGTTTCACGAATTTGTGATACTGATGCAGAACGGCAGGCGGGTCGAGATCGCGGATGCGGCAAAGACGCCGGTTGCAGATGGCGATGAGATTGCAGTCTTCCCGCCGGTTGCGGGGGGATAACGGGGGGACATCATGATCGCAATCCAGACCGCAGATGTCGATATCGGGGCTCTTATCACTGCTGCAAAAAAAGTGGGAACCGGTGCAGTTGTCGTCTTTGACGGGATTGTCCGTGACGATGAGATCACCGAGATGGAACTCGAAGCCTACGAGGAAGTGGCAGTTAAAGAACTCGAAAAAATTGCGGATGATGCGACCCGGCAGTTTGGTCTCCTGCATGTCGATATCATCCATCGGATCGGGCGGCTTTCAGTGGGCGAGAATATCCTGATCATTGTAGTGAGTGCCGGGCACCGGGAAGCAGCGTATGCCGGTTCCCGGTTTATTATAGAAGCAATCAAAGCCGGTGTCCCCATCTGGAAGAAAGAACTGACCAAAGACGGGGGCCGGTGGGTGCCGGGCGATCATGGGCACGGGAGCGGGAAACCCCGCTGAACCTCTCCCCCCATTCTTTTTTTTATCACCCGGTTTGAACCGTATTTTCCTGCTCGATGAACTACCCGAGCTCCAGCATCTCCAGGCGCCGGCAGGCCTCTCCAAGAGTCTCGTCCTTTTTCGAGAAGGTGAACCGGAGTTTTGTCTCTCCTCCTTCATGATAGAATGAGCTGCCCGGCACCGCCGCAACCCCGGCTTTTTCCACGAGGTGACGGGCAAACTCGGTGTCGGTCATGCCAAAACCCGCGATATCGGTGAAAATATAGTATGCTCCTTCCGGCAGCTCGCACGCGAACCCGGCCTTCCTGAGCCCGGCAAAAAGGATCTTCCGTTTCCGGTCATATTCCCGGGCAAGTTCATGGTAATAGGATTCCGGTAGCCGGAGCGCTGCCACGCAGGCATGCTGGAGCGGGGCAGGTGCCCCCACGGTTAAGAAATCATGGATCTTGCGGATGCGGGCTGTGATCTCCGTACCTGCGAGTGCATACCCGACCCGCCACCCGGTGACGCTGTAGGTCTTGGAGAAACTCCCGATAGTGATGGTCCGGTCATGCATCCCGTCCAGCGCTCCGATCGAAACATGTTTCCTGCCATCGTACAGGATGTGTTCGTAGATCTCGTCCGTGATTGCGATCACGTTGTGGTCAATACAAAGGTCAGCAATGAACGCGAGTTCTTTTTTAGAAAAAACTTTGCCGGTCGGATTGTTGGGGGTGTTTAAGATGATTGCCCGGGTTTTCTTATTGAACGCGGATTTCCAGGACTCTTCATCGATCGAGAAATTATCCTTAAGCTGGACGTACCGCGGCACCGCACCTGATATCTGTGCGTCCGGCCCGTAATTCTCGTAAAATGGTTCAGGTACGATCACTTCATCGCCGGGCTGGATGAGGGCAAGCATCGATGCCATCATCGCCTCGGTCGAACCGCAGGTGACCGTGATCTCTGCCTGCGGGTCGAAGGTCATACCATTGAACTGCTGCACCCGGGCTGCCAGCGCCTCGCGGAGATCCTGTGCCCCCCATGTGATCGCGTACTGGTTGTAGTCCTCGTTGACCGCTTCGCAGGCCGCGTCTTTAAGTTCCTTCGGGCAGGGAAAATCCGGGAAACCCTGTGCAAGGTTGATCGCGTTATGCTTCAGCGAGAGCCGGGTCATCTCCCGGATCACCGATTCCGTGAAATTGTCCGCTCGGGAAGGATGGGTGGAGAAGAACTGAGCCATGGTGTTGTTCCGTGATGATGGAGGGTTACCGGGCGTTGCAGGTTTCATATTCTATAGGGTTGGCGTTGGGGACAATAAGCTATCAGGTTTTGTGGTCTAGATGGCGAGTTCAACCGGGACCTCGCCCCCGTTTCCAGACCCGGGCAATCATGTCCATTGCCTGGGAGACTGCTGAACCGTTCATTATCAGATCTACCCCCCCTTCAAAACCGCCCTTTTCTCATTTTGATCGTGCTATCTATCCAGCGAAAAAAAGAGGCTGTTGTAAGCCCGCTAAATTGCACGGTTTTAAATCCGTTTAAATGGTTATTTCGTGAAAAAACTCAATTAAAACAATATTTTCCGTGGGCGTTGGCACCGTTTCCACTGCGCAAAAAATGACCTTGCCCGGATTGGCAAACGGGGCTATTTACGGGCGTATTTGGGATCAGGTTTTTCCGGCCCGAAAAAAAGGAATAATAAATTATGTCTCAATGGCAGCACTGTCGTATACCCGGGTCATGTACCGTGCCTGGAACACTCCAAAGAGTGGCATGAGAACAAGGAGAACGAGTATCGCTGCTGCGATAAACCCGAAGAGGGCAACCATGCCGCCGCCCAGCATGTACATACTGATGCCCCCAATCAGGATAAACGCGAAGATAATGATGAAAACGGGGATACAAATCACAATGGCGATGAGGATCAGCGCGATGATGTAATTGAGCCAGCCGATCTGTTTGATGGTGGCAAGGATTGCACTGAAGTTGAAGGCTTCAGAAAAGCTTCCCGTGCGGGCAAAGCGGATGGCTGCAACCGGCATGATGATACCGATGATGATCTCGATAAGGTACATCAGTAGCAGGAGTCCTAAGTTGGGCGACCAGTTCTGCATCATGGCAGTGTTTCCCTGCATTAAAGAAAGCATCATGCCTCCGTAGATGAATGCCCAGAGGATCATTATGGGGATCGCGTAGATAATCCCGACAATAATCAGTTTTATACCGTCAACGAACAGGGTGCCCCACTGGTCAACTTCCGGTGCCGTCTCGGTCCCCCGGTAGATCCGCATGACATACCCGTTCATTGGGATGCCGAGGCAGATGATCGCAACGATCAGTTTCATCCAGCGGTTCACATTTGAAAAGATACCGTCATTGGTATAGTGAAGGGCATCGTCCAATAATTTACCATATTCCATCAATTCACCTTGCTAGGTACTTTCGGTGAGAGACGGATAAATATGGCGTTAAGTGAAAATGCCTAACAGGATAAAGAAAAGACCCGGCTCTGCACTCTTTAAAAAAACCGGTTGGTACTGAACAAACCTTTATTGACTTGTTCAGAAGAGTCTGGTGTACACCCACCCGGAATCGCGGGGCAGGAGTTTGAAGGATGATTGAATTTTTTACCCAGTCAATGTGGTCCCCGTACGTGGCCGGTGCGGGGATCGGTGTGCTGAGCTGCCTTGCATTCCTTCTCTCTGACCGGCCTATCGGCTGTTCGACAGCGTTTGTCAAGGCGCGGGGACTGATCGGCAGGATCATTAACCGGGAGAAGACCGAGAAGAAGGAATATTACCAGCAGATCATCCCGCAGGTGGACTGGGCCTTCATGATCATTCCCGGCATCGTGATCGGCGCATTTATCTCCTCCCTCCTCTCCGGCCAGTTCCGGTTCTCCTGGGTTCCTGCGATGTGGGGCACGGCATTTGGTTACGATCCTGTACCCCGGGTGATCGTTGCCCTTGCCGGCGGAATCCTGCTGGGCTTAGGTTCGCGCTGGGCCGGCGGCTGCACGAGCGGCCATGGGATCAACGGCTCGATCCAGCTCTCGCTTGCCAGCATAATCACTACCTGCTGTTTCTTTGCCGGGGGAATTGCAACTGCCCTGCTGATCTTCCGGGTCATCGGCTGAGGTGAGAAAAATGTTTGCCAGTCTTCACAAGAATAAAACTGCACAGCTCGTGCTCGGTCTCCTTTTTGGGATCTGCTTTGGTTTCCTGCTCCAGAAAGGAGGAGTCACCAGCTTTGATGTGATCGAAGGGCAGCTGCTCCTCACCGATTTTACCGTGCTCAAACTCATGCTGTCGGCCGTAATTGTCGGGATGGCCGGTTTTCACCTGCTGAAACATTTCGGTCTTGTCCGGTTACATGCAGCGGAAGGTTCGGTGGGAGCAAACGTAATAGGGGGGCTCATCTTCGGTGTCGGGTTTGCGCTGCTCGGGTATTGCCCGGGAACCGTTGCCGGTGCGGTTGGTACCGGGGAACTTGATGCACTCTTTGGCGGTATGATCGGGCTGCTGATTGGTGCCGGGATCTTTGCAGAACTCTTTCCCCGGCTCAGGACCCGGATTTTAGTGTGGGGGAAATTCCCGGCGATCACGGTCCCGGACTTCCTGCACCTGAATCTCTGGGTGACCGTGGTGCTGATGGAAGTGCTCATGATCGGATTCTTACTCGCGCTCGCGTTTTTCGGGTTATAGGAAAAACCATTTTTCCCGGGTGCGTATCGATCGCGAGGGATCTCGTACATTCATCAGGTTTAAGTAATCCGGCTCACATGGTGTAGTTGTAGAGTCTCGAAAAAACAGGGACATTTGAGGAGTAGTACTATGACAACAGGTATGAAAATCCCAATCAATTATGCAGAAGCGTCAGAGACGCTGAAAAAATATCTCAAACTCAGCGGTTCACCGGTTGCGTTCCGGTTCGCGACAAAAAAGGAAGACATCCCGGCAGGCATGGAAGCGTTTGACAAGACGATCCGCCACTGTTCAATGGTTGGCCTTGCCCGAAAAGAAGGACGGATCTTTTATTCCACTGCAGATAAACACGAATGCAATGGTGGTGCATGGGCGCTGGGTCTCAAGGAGATCACCGAGAGCCTGAAGACCGGCGATTTCTATTACAAACTCGGGAAGTTCGAAAGTACCGCTGCGTGCAAGCGGACCATCGACCATGTTCCCCACCTGCAAACCGGTGAAACCTATGCAACCATGTATGCCCCGCTCGAAAAGACCCCTTTCGATCCGCAGGTGATTCTCATTATCGCAACGCCCTGGGCAATGCTGAAACTCGCGCAGAGTACGATGTTCCGTCTCGGGGGGAGGATCCAATCCGAGTTTGCCGGTATCCAGTCGGTATGCTCGGACACCTGTGCCCAGACCTACCTCAACGGCCACGTAAACTTCTCAATGGGCTGTGACGGGTCGAGGAAATTCTCAGGAATCGAAGATGGCGAGATGGTCATTGGCATACCCGCTGAGATGCTGCCGGAGATTACCGAAGCGTTAAAAATTGTAGCTGCTGCTCCGGGTTCAAAGCCCGGCGCAAAATAACCCATTTTTTTTATTTTACGGCTATCTGGAGCGGCCAGTATCGTATCCGAAAGAAGACCCGGGTTACCGGGGGATAATTCTCAATCATTTCGTATCATCGATGGTCCATAACGAATGTTAACGGGTGCCGGATCCCCTGTCCGAAAATATAAAAAAAGTTCAGATGAGTTTTGCACCGGCTTTCGGGCCGGGTTTGCATTCAAAGATCTCGGTGATCTTTACGATGACGAGTGACCGTGCCGGAAGAGCCGGGTGCTCGATGTTGAGCTTGGCCTTCATCTTATCGTATTCCGTACCGCTCGTCTTGATTGCAGCTACTCCCTTGCACTGGTAGCATCCTTTGATATCCGGACCCCAGACAAAGAATGCGATCTTCGGATTTGTCCGGATGTTCGAGAGTGTCTTGTTCATGAAATTGTCCACGAACCAGACCGTATCATCGCTGACAAGCTCGGCAATTCCCAGCGGGATCACATTGGGCGTGCCATCCTTGGTTGCCGTTGCTACCGGGAAGACTTTCATCTTTCCAAATGCTTCTTTCATGTCTGCGGTTAATTTTACCATAGAGAATTCACCTTCTTCAGCATCAGCATCATAGTACAAAAAACTTTCTGCGATCCCGTGCACCGGTTCGATAATGTCTCTCCGGGTTTTTGATGGGAAAAATAAAAAAAAGGAAAAACGTGATGCCAAAAAAACCCTTACCCGGTGATCATTCCAGCGTGCGCCGGTACGTGAAGATACCCAGCAGTATCGCTGCGACCGAGAAGATACACAGGGCAATGAGATCCATGCCGATCACTTCAATCCCCTGGCCCCGCAGGATGATGCTCCTGAGGGCATGCACTGCATAATATTCCGGGTTGATCACCGTGATCCAGCGCAGCCAGTCCGGCATGCCGATGACCGGGTAAAAAGCGCCGCTGGTCATGAACAGGATCAGGTTAAAAAAAGCCGACATGGACGCGTACTCCTGCTGGTTGGAGAACCGGGAGGCCATCGAGACCATGAAACTGGTGATGCCGATGCAGGTGATGAACAGGACCAGCAGCACCAGCATGAAATCTTCGGTACTCTGGATGATAATCCCGGTAATGAGCAGGTCGACAATAAAAATAATGAATCCCGAGAGAAATGCCCGCACCGTTCCGCTCGCGATCATGCCCATGATGATGCTCGACCGCTTGACCGGCGTCACGAGATAGCCCTCGATAATGCCCATCTCCCGGTCCTTGATAAGCGCAATGCCGCCGCCCATCATGGTGGTCATGAAGATCGCCATCACGATGACGCCGACGCCGAAGAACTGGATATACTTGATATCCCCGTAAATTTTATTGAGCTCAACCCGGGTGCGGAATCCAGACTGTACGAGCGCTGCATTCAGGCCGGATTCGATCATGGTCGGGGTAACATAATCGGAGCTGTCCACGTAGAGCCGGACGGCCCGGTCCGGGAAATCGGGCGAGGGAAAGACCACGACTCCGCTCACCTGCCCGCCCTGCAACGCCCGTTTGGCCTTCAGTTCATCCGTGTACACCTCGATATCGAAAGTGGGAGGATAATCCTTCTGCGCCATATGTTTCAGGCTCTCGACGGTCGCCAGGTAAAGGGGAGGATTATCGAGGTAAGGCTCTTCCTGGACTACGGCTAACGAGACGTGTGTGATCGATCCGCCCATGGCGTTGCCGAAGATAACGAGATACATGATCGGCATCAGCAGGGTAAAGATGATGACGAACGGGTTGCCCAGGAATTTCTTGAAATCCCGCTTGAAGATCGCAATTGCGCCTTTGAGCATCAGAAACGCCCCCGTGCACCCGGTTTTCCGACTGCCCCGCCCGAGCCGGAAGTATTGTAACTTCCCCCGCTATCACCACTCAGGTTTTTCCCGGTCAGGTAAATGAAAACGTCCTCAAGTGATGGTGACCGGATAGCGATCGAGGTCAGGGGCACGGAATAGCGATCAAAGATTGCCACGATTGCCGGTAACACGGTATTTCCGCTTCGGGCCGAGATGTGAATCTGCTGCTCTTTTACCGTGGCAGATATGACAAGCGGGTGTTGCCTGAGGGCATCAAGGACCCGGTCATCCATCCGTTCAAACCCGATCTCGATGAGATCCCCGGCCGGGAGCAGCAGTCGCAGGTTATCCATGGTATCGAGCGAGATGAGCCTGCCCCGGTCCACAAAAGCGATCCGGCCGCAGAGCTTCTCGGCTTCATCCATGTAGTGCGTGGTTAAGATGATGGTGGTATTTTCCCGGTTCAGGTTCTCGATCTGCTGCCAGACCTCGCGACGGGATTCCGGGTCAAGACCTATGGTCGGCTCGTCTAAAAAAAGGATGAGTGGTTTGTGGATGAACGCCCGTACGATCTCGAGTTTTCGTTTCATCCCGCCCGAGAACGTCTGGACCTTCATGTGGGCCCGGTCCGTCAGCTCAACCATTGCCAGGAGTTCCCAGATCCGGTCCGGCAGGATACGATCATCAACATCTTCTAATTTACCGTAGAATTCCAGGTTGTCATACGCGGTGAGTTCATTATCCAGCGTGCTGTTCTGGGGGCAGACCCCGATGATACCCCGGATCTTCTCCGGATCTTTGGTGATCTCGTACCGGTCGACAAATGCCGTGCCCGAAGTAGGACTCAGGAGGGTGGTGAGGATGCGGATTAAGGTACTCTTCCCGGCACCATTGGGCCCGAGCAGGCCGAAAATCTCCCCGCGTTTCACATCGAACGTGACATCATCGACCGCAGTCACCGTCCGCTGCTTGTCTTTGAAGGTTTTGGAGAGGTGTTCGATGCGGATAACACAATCTTCGGGAGAACAGGAGCCTCGGCTGCCGGGATGCTGTTGTACATCATCCTGTTGACTGGATTCTGCAGCAGGGGGGCTCATATGTTAAAAACTAGGTGCGATTTTGTAGTACTTAATGTACAGGGAATGGATGATGCCGGTGGGTACCAATCCCGGACTCAGTGCGGGTGAAAAACAATTTTTAACAGATGCGGCTTTTTGCTGCTGATGTTCACTCTGTCGAATTGAGATGATTAGTAAGATGAAGGCTGTCCAGATCATCTCGCTGCGTCCAGCTCCTGTTTCAGGTTTGACAGCATGCTCACTGATGTGTTCCACAGGATAAGCGAGTTGGCAAGGTACCTGCTCGCACCGATGAGGACGCCAAGAAGGAGAATGAGAATATGTGCCTTAATTTTTTCGTCCATCTCATTTGCACACCCCCATGTCTGCTCTGTACCCGGGAAATAAAATTAATCTCCCGCTGTGTCTCTTAAAAGTGATGGTGCCCAAAAAAAGGGGAGTGGACATGCTTCTCCCTGTTCAACCAAGTTTCCATGCAGCCTGGTTTTTATTATCGAGGTTGCTCACCACATAGGTCGTGCCAGGAATGAACGGAGCGGGGATCTCGTAGATGAGATAACCATCTGCTGCGTTACTTTCACCGCGTTGGACGTACCCTACCGTCCCGCCCCGCCCGATCTGGTAATCATATTGTGTCCCCAAAACGGTGTCAATAACCACATCAGAACTGTGGACCGATGAATAATTGTACATTTTTCCGTTATCGAATACTACGAACTGTTTTGCTGAAGGTGCATACACGGCTTTGTCACCGGTATTAATGACCCGGACATACACGAACAGGAATGTATTACCTTCCTGGGGCTTTTCAATATTGTAGCCCGGCTGGAGTTCAAGAGGCTGTGATTTTGCAGCCTGCTCCCGGGGGCTGTTCCATGAAGGCGATGTCCAGGTGTAATCGGGTTTTACATCGTACCGGTACACGGTAGCCTTGCCCTGTTCATCCCCGCTCCCGAAAGTGGCATACTGATCCAGGGCCAGAGCGTTCGGGTAGGGTACTTGCGTTGGAGTTGGTGAAAGTATCGTCACTACAGTAGTGGGAACCGGTGTCGGAACCGGTGTCTGGACTGATGGTGTTGTACTGGTGCATCCTGATGAGAGGAGGACTAAGAAGAGTACTCCAAAAATTGCGATTGAGTAAATAAGTTTCATATCATTTGCTCCATTTACATTGGTTGTGCATGTATCTCGGGGGGAATCAGCCGGTTGAGGAGCATACCTGGCACCTGCTGTGAGGTGTGAATTGCCATATCAAAGTATGCAAGGTTATCCCGGTTGCCTTTGTACTTAAGATTTATCTGGAAATTGGTATCGACAAGGGTAATTACCCCGAATGTCGTTATCAATGCCCGCCGTTCTTCAATAACCCGGTCCTCTCCTTCTGCAAGTTTCTGCCGGTTGCCATCAATATCCGAGATTATCTCGTTCTGGAACGAGAGCACGGTGATATGAGAGTTCCCGATCGCTATAGGCTGGCCTTCCGGGAACGTAACGGCATAGTTGGTCGTGTATGGTAACGCATTACCCGGTGATACGGTCATTACCGATACTGACAATGTCAGAAATCCAATGGCAACTACAATGATGGCAAGAACAACAAGGGAGAGGATAATCTTTACACCGGTTCCCCAACCATCCTTTTGTGCTTCCCGGGCACGTTCCTCCTGCTGTCCCTGTTTTCGTCCGGTTTCTTTTGCCAGTTCCCGGCCTTTTTCATCATCCCGTGAAATTATTTCATCCATATAGATACTCCAGTTTCTCTGCGATTTTTTATCCTTCTCGTACATCCAGTCCATTGTTTCCCGGATGACCCGTTTTTTTACGGTGATGAGCTATTACCCGGTTTTTTCCTGGTTACGTTATCATCCCAGAGCTATGTGATTCATAGCAGTAATAGTATAAAAAACCGATTTGAGTTTACAACCTTGAATAGTCTGTACTGATCTTTTGATACATTATCCGGCTTTTTCAGATGCCTGCAGAGTTTTTACGGGTGACGAAAGGAAGATATTTGGTTGATACCTTACGGATGATACCGGGTAAAATAAGTTCGACCTTTCTCCCGGACTAAAAAACACCAGAATTCCGGATTTATTCAGATTTTGTAACCCCATTTACAACATCAGGAGATATTTATATAAATTTGAATGATATACTGTGCTGCTCTGATATGGATTTAAAAAAAATATGGTAATCTTAGATGATCTCTTGAATATCATGTCAGGCTGAGGAGTTGTAAACCGTATGACAGACAATCTGAAAGTAAAGGCCAGCAAAGCCGTTGATGACGCCCGCGTGGCTGCACATGCAGTATATGATGATGCAACAGTCGCCGCTCATAACACCCTTAAAGATGCAGGAGCAGAAGCCCAGAAAGTATCTGATGATGTACAAATCGGCCTCCATAAAGCCGTTTCAGATGCCAAAATCGCAGCACATAAAGCCGGATCAGAATTGAAGAAGAAGTAATGGTGAAGTGAAAAATGGCTGGATTACTCTATTTTGCTGTAATATTCCTTATCCTGGCTCTTGTATTTTTAATTTTGGGCCTGAAGGGAATAGCCGGTTTCACCATGAAAATCGCAAAATGGCTTGTGATAATCTTTGTTATAGTTGCCATCATCACGTTCATATTGTAACGGGTTCTTTGAGGGACAAAAATAACAGGGGATCTTGCAGGATCATGCAGAAAAAGGTGCATCTCCCGGCATCCCTATTTTTCCCTCAAATTGGATCGTAAAAATGATCAAACCCTGAGGGAAATTTCCTTGCCTCACAAAGGTGTGATACCTGTGGATCATATCAAATTAAGTGAAAACAAGCAACTTGTTCTCCTTATTGGTTCGATTTATATTCTCTGTATCATAGCATTCTGGCCGCTCATGACAGCGTTTGTCTGGTCAGCTGCCATTGCGATAGCCCTGATGTCGTTTCATAAACGGCTTTCGGGAATAGTAAGGCCCTCTGTATCGGTAATATTCATTACGGTCTGGGTTCTTCTTGCAATTCTGCTTGCGTTGTCGGCATCTGCGAGTATCGTGTTTGGTAACATTGATCATATCGGGACCATGGTTGCCTCCATGGTACACGGTTTTAAAAATACCGGTGTTTCTGCAGTCCTGCCAACATTGACCGAAGCACAGCTTTCCCATATGCCCGATACCATTAACCAGTTAATGCTGCAATCGCTTCTGTCGCTGACAAGTAATGTCATGCAGTCATTTATGTCAATTATTATCTTTTTCCTCTCGCTGTCGATGCTTCTGTATTACGGAGAAGAGATATGGGATACCCTGACCCAGGCACTTCCTCTTAAACTCTATTCAGCAGTAGAAAAAATGGTGGAGATTTCCTCGAATACTATCTATGCCCTTATTATTGTCCAGATTTCCGCAGCGTTTATTGCATTTGTTCTTGCTCTGCCGTTTTTTTACTTCCTGGGTGTAGATACACCCTTCCTGTATGCTATCCTGATCGGTATTGCTACCCTGATCCCACTCTTCGGTTCGCAGATTATGCTCCTCTTCTTTGCACTCTATTTTATCAGTGTCGGGGATATCTGGAGAGCCGGTGTTACCCTCGTTGTGGGGTATCCGCTTTTGAGTGCATGGATTGATTTCTATTACCGGCCGGTGGTGATGGGGCATCGGGTTGCCATTCCCCCGGTTATGATGATGATCGGTATCTTAGCCGGCGTCCCGTTCATGGGCATTGTAGGATTTATTATTGGTCCGGTGCTCATCGCACTGGCAGTAACCGGAACCAGGATGCTTGGTGAAGTGATACACGACCCGGAATCGGAATCTGTCCAGAACTGATTTTTTCATACGATCGGCCCATTTCCTATCCCTCCCCAATCGCTTCTCTTATCTCCCCTCCCGTGCAATTTAGTGTGTATGATGCACGAGCCGCCGGCAAAAAAGGTCCTCTTCTGGTGTGAGCAGTGCAATGTGCCGCTGGTGGCAAAGAGCTGTGCGTGCGGGGCCGAGGGCAAAAAGATCGAACTGCTCCAGCCCTACGATGTCCGCCCAGCCCTTGCAGCGGATGCAGCACTCATTAAAAAACTCGTGCAGGAGCGGTTCGGCAATGTCCCGCTTGCAAAAATTCTTCTCCTGAACAAGACCGGGGGGGTTGACCGGGCGGATCTCGTAATCATGAACGGCGAGCGGTTCGGCTGGCTCACGTTCGATCCCGTGTCGCGGAAATTCAGCCTCGACCTTTCGCCCGAAGCGCTCCAGTTCATCCTCCCGCATGCCACGCAGGGGATCATCGATCTCGACACCCACACGAATGTCCGGCAGGAGCAGGGTCGCGTTGGCGGCAAACGGATCGCGCTCAAGATCCCCGTGCCTGACGGGACTGTGATCGTCAAGTACAAGAGCCGGTTCGGGACCGGCATGGTAAAAGAAGGGTCCATCAAGGTCAAAGAGCTCATTACGGTCGTGCCCCGGACGCCGAAAAACCCCGGCTGGGATGTGGCAATCGAGAAGAACAAATTCCACTTAAAAAATCTTGAACGCCATGCGATCCGGGCGATCAAGCAGCACATCAATGACCGCCCGACTGCAAACGTCTCGTTCTCCGGGGGAAAGGACAGCACCGCAATCCTCCATATTGCCCGGAAAGCCGGTGTGAACAAAGCGTTCTTCATCGATACCGGCCTGGAATTTCCCGAAACGATTGCGTTCATCGAATCGGAGGGCGTTGAGATCATCCGGAGAGCCGGCGACTTCTGGCAGGCCGCAGAAAAGGCCGGGCCGCCGGGCAAGGACAACCGCTGGTGCTGCAAACTCCAGAAACTTCACCCGCTCAAGCTCTACCTTGCGGATGTCGGCCCCTGCGTTACCGTGCAGGGCAACCGCTGGTACGAGTCCTGGAACCGGGCGGGGCTTGACGAGACCAGCCAGAACCCGGCCAACCCGCTCCAGCTCAATATCTCCCCCATCCGGCACTGGCGGGCGCTCGAAGTCTTCCTCTACCTCTGGTGGCAGAAGATCGCAATCAATCCCCTCTATGACAAGGGACTTGAACGCATCGGGTGTTATCTCTGCCCCGCGATGCTCGAGAGCGAGTACGAGGAATTACGGACTCTCCAGCCGGAATATGCCCGACGCTGGGATAATTTCCTTGAACGCTGGGCGGCAAAGAAGGGACTTCCCGAGGTTTTCAGCACCTGGGGCCTCTGGCGGTGGCGTGCCCTCCCGCCCAAGATGCGGGAACTCTGCAAACTCAAAGGGGTTCCTTATAATGAGGATTATACTCTTGTGACCGGCCCGGCCCGTGCACCCCCACAGGCAAAGGTTGTTTCTCAAGAAGCGCCGGAATCAAAGAATATCCCTCTGACAAAGGAAATAAATGAAGGAATAAAAGAAGTGATGAAAGAAAAGGAACCCCGGGAAGGTACAGGAATGGAGCCGTCAATCGATACACCGGCAATTGAAGGATTTTCCGTTGCAGATATCCGGAAGGATTTCCCGATTCTCGGGGATCTCATCTACTTTGATAACGGGGCCACGAGTTTCTCACCCGAACCGGTGATCGAAGCGATGGTGGAGTTCGAGCACAACTACCGGGCGAATGTCGGCCGGGGTGTGCACCGGCTCACCCAGATTGCCAGCCAGCGCTACTGGCATGCCCATGAGAAGGTGGCTGAGTTCATCGGCGGGAAGAACGGCACCTGCGTGTTTACCAAGAACACCACGGAATCAATCAACATGGTTGCCCAGGGTCTTTCCTGGACACCCGGGGATCGTGTTGTCACCACCCTGCTTGAGCACCACTCCAACCTGCTCCCGTGGCGGGCGCTGAAAGCCCGGGGTGTTGAAACCGATATAGTTGGTCTCGGGGCCGATTACTCGCTTGATCTCGATGCGCTGGAGAAGATCATCACCCCGGCAACCCGCCTTGTTGCCGTTACCCAAGCCTCCAATGTGCTCGGAGTCATCACGCCCGTCAAAGAGATTGCGAAAATATGCCACGATCACGGGGTAAAGTTGCTTGTGGACGGGGCCCAGTCGGTTCCCCATATGCCGGTGGATGTTGCAAATATCGGCTGCGATTATTTTGCCTTCTCCGGCCACAAGATGTGCGGACCGACCGGCACCGGTGTCCTCTGGATGAAAGAGCCGGATATCGAACCTTTCATTCTCGGCGGCGGGATGGTTGAAACGGTCACCGGCACCGGTTTTACCACTGCTGAAGGATACCAGAAATACGAAGCCGGCACCCCCAACATTGCCGGCGGCATCGGGCTCGGTGTTGCAGCCGGGTATCTTGAAATGATCGGCATGGAAAAGATCCGGCAACACGAAGAGCAGATTACCACGCGGCTGATCAACGGACTTTCCCGGAACAGGAAGATCCGGGTCTATGCCCCGCAGCGTCCTGAAGCACGCATTGGTGTAGTCTCGTTTACGGTGGAAGGTTTCCACCCGCACGAGGTTGCCCAGCAGCTGGATGAAGCGGCAGATATCCTGGTGCGTTCCGGCCATCACTGCTGCCAGCCGCTGATGGAGTCGCTCGGCCTTCCCGACGGGACGGTCCGGGCAAGCCTTGCGCTGTATAACACGGCAGAAGAGATCGATATGCTCGTTGCCACGTTAGAAGAACTCACGCGATAACCCTCCCCTTTTTTTCGTTTTACACCCGGCGCTGGCACGGTTTAATAGTCCTGCTGCAAATAGTTGTGTACGAGTTCATCCGGAATACAAACCCGATACTGGAGAATAATAATGACACCCGTTCAACTATCCGACCTGTTTGCCCGCGTGCGGAAGAACCACCCGCTCGTCCACCATATCACCAATTACGTCACGGTCAATGACTGCGCCAATATCACGATCTGTGCCGGCGGTGCACCAATCATGGCTGATGCGATCGAAGAAGTAGCAGAGATGACCGGCATTGTCAATGCACTCGTACTCAACATCGGGACGCTCAACAAGGTTCAGGTAGAGTCCATGATCGCAGCCGGCCGTATGGCAAATGAGCGGAAGATCCCCATCATTCTCGATCCGGTCGGGGCAGGGGCAACGAAGTTCCGGACGGATACGGCCCGGCGCCTGCTGGACGAACTGGAGATCACGATTCTCAAGGGAAATGCCGGCGAAATCGGGGTGCTTGCCGGAGCAGATGCCAAAGTGCGGGGCGTGGACTCTGCCGGACTTACCGGGGATCCCATAGCGATAGCAAAAGCCTATGCTGCCTGCGCCGGTCTTACCGTGGTTGTCAGCGGTGCCACGGACATTGTCACCGATGGCAAACGCGTCCTGCTCGTAGAGAATGGTCACCCAATGATGGGCGGGATATCGGGTACGGGTTGTATGGCGGCATCGGTGACCGGCGCATTTGCCGCGGAATCTGAGGATCCCGTATTAGCAGCGGCAGCCGCACTCTCTGCATTTGGTGTTGCCGGGGAACGGGCTGCTGCCGTGGCCCGGGGCCCGTACTCGTTCAAGGTAGCCCTCTTCGATGAACTTTCAGGATTACAACCCGCAGATCTCAAGTCCGCAGCAAAGATCCGATCCGTTTGAAACCTCCCTATGAACTTCGACCTGTACGTGATCACCGATGAGATTATCGGCAAGGGAAGAACCCATGCCGAGATAGCCCGGCTGGCAATTGCCGGGGGAGCCGATGCCATCCAGCTCCGGGACAAATCCTGTGCCGGCAGCAAACTGGAGCGGATCGGGCGTGATATCCGTGAAATCACCCGCAGGAGTTCAACGCTGTTCATCGTGAACGACTGTCTTGACGTGGCACTGGCCTGCGAAGCGGATGGCGTGCATCTCGGGCAGGGGGATTTAGGTACCGCAGTTGCCCGGCAGCACGCCCCCTCCGGTTTTATTATCGGGGTGTCGGTCAGTACGGTTGAAGAGGCCTGTCGGGCGGTTGAGGAAGGAGCGGATTATGTTGCGCTCAGCCCAACGTTTTCCACCGGATCCAAACCGGATGCCGGGCCCGGGCACGGGCTTGCAATGCTGCGGGCCATCCGGCAGACTGTGGCGGTACCGGTTATTGCCATTGGCGGAATAAACCGGGAAAACATTCCTGCCGTTATCGCTGCGGGTGCCGATGGTGTTGCGGTCATATCTGCCGTTGCCGGGGCACCGGATATTACTGCTGCTGCACGGGATCTCAAAAACCTGGTCCTGCAGAGCAAAGCAGCACGGCGATAATGGGTGGCTGGCGATCAGAAAAGCGTATGCGGGGTATAGTGCCGGATGCCACAGATGGCCCGACCCCGCGACGGTATTACTGTTTTATTCTATTGTCCGGGTTCCGCAATAAGGGGTTTTCCCGTTAAATTTTGCTCATAATTTCTATCGATGCCACCAGGACGAGCAGTGCGGAAAGGATCCAGCCTGCCATAATCACACCAATGCCTTTTACCCCCCGCCACTTGAAAAGCCAGGCAAGAAGTACGCACCCGTACAGTCCTACACCGGGAATCCAGATGAACGGGATCAGGGTATAAATTCCATACTTCTGGAACAAAGAGGATTTTTGGGCAATTGCCTGGACGGAATCGAGGTGTTCGCGGAGCCACGCGGATCGCTCGGCAAAGGTATCGCAGATGGTGAACAGGCCGAAGATCGCTGAAATCCCGAATGACAGCATGATGAGCATGATCGGTACCGGGGGAATGCCGAGCCCCACCCCAACAACGACTGCCATAGGCTGGAGAATGAGGACCGATCCCACGAGACCGAGCATGTTCCACAGGGAGATCCGGAAAAACATCCCGATGATTACCGGGATGATGACGATCCCGAGCAGGAGGTAGAGCGCTGTTTTTGCCAGGTCCCGTTTCCGGACATGCTGAACAGTATCGTTCTTAATCACAGCGTACAGTGGCACTGGTTTCTATTAAAAGTCCCGTTATCCGGCGCTACCACATTGCCTTTAACCAGAGCGATAGGATCCATAAACACCCCTTTCCTTAAAAAGACCGGGCCGGACAATAAGATATAATAAATCAGGCAGGCATAGTTCAACGTTAAATCAGCATACCTGAGATGAAGTGCCCATGAAGACAATATCCCCGCAAAAAACCCTGTGGCTTTCGGTTACCCTGCTCATCACTATCCTGGTCATCCTCATCTCAATCTTCTCCATAAAAAACGGGTATTTTGCAATTTTCCCGTATTTCTATATCCTGCCCATCCTTATCCTCGCCTACGTCTATCCCCGCTATGCGGTATATTTCACGGTAGTTCTTGGCTGGATATTCTTAGGCGTCGTCTACCTGTACGGCCCGGTGGATATCCAGCTCTATGCGGCAAGCATTGCATTTTTTTACATTTTTGTATCCATCGGTGTTGTCATATCAGCATTTTCCGGTCAGCTCTTAACGGAGAGAACATACCGGGAGATCTTTGAGAATTCCCAGGCTGGGATATTTACGTTCGAGCTGGAAAACCAGAAGATCCTGACCATCAACCAGCAGGCGGCAGATATCTTTGGTTATTCTCCTGCAGAGTTAAAGGATCATTTCTTTTCAGCATTATGGTTCGACAGTGCCCAGGAAACAAAGTTCACCCGGAAGATACAGCAGGATAAAAAAATTTATGATACGGAGATCGCGCTCCGTAAAAAAGACCGGGCAGTCATCTGGGTGCTGGCAACGGCCTCCATGACCCGGGACGATCTGGTCATCTGTTCTGTTGTCGATATCACGGAAAGCAAGCGGATAAAAGACGAGCTCATTGAATCAGAGATCCGTTACCGGACCCTCTTTGACGGGGCGAGCGATGCAATCTTCCTCCATGACACGGATGGCCGGATCTATGAGACCAACACCATTGCTTCACGCCTCTTAGGCTACACAAAAAAGGAGTTCATGAAAAAGCGCCTCCATGATCTCGATACCCATCCGGAGAAACTGCTGACCCCGGCAACAATCCAGATGTTCCAGTCCCGCGGGCATATGCTGTTCGAGACCGTGCAGAAGAAAAAGGACGGGACAACAATCCCCGTCGAGATCAGCAGCCGGGTGACCGAGTATTTCGGCATGTCTGCGGTCATGAGCACGGTGCGGGACATGTCGGAACGCAAGATATCACCGGATGAAGCCTGATCCGGGCAGATGGGATCCCGGATAAACATTCAAGCCTCCCGGTCCGTCCAGTCCAACAGGAATTCCGGTGCGTGGGAAGAGCAGTCTTTCTCCCGCTCCGGGCAGTTCTTTTTTTGGCGCATTCAGGATCGCATTCGAAAATGAGATGCCGGTACTCGAACGCGTTCCTGCCTGCCATCGGCTTTTTTCTGAACATCGCCCCGGTCCGGGGGATCCCTGCCGCCGGACTTTTTGGGGTTTTATTCCGGCGATAACCGGTTTATTGATCCTGTTGTATCCTGCCGTTCCCGAACCGGTACATCCCGCGGGGAACCCGGATGATGAACCGCACTCCATTGCCCGGGGTTCCGGTCTCCTCAATGGAGATGCCGGTGATCGAGAGGATCTCGCGGGAGAGGAAGAGCCCGAAGCCGGAATGCTTGCCAAATCCCTGTTCGAAAAGGTGGGCATGGTCCGCTTCTGCGATCCCTGTCCCGTCATCCTGGTAGGTGATGACCCACGAATCATTCATTTCCTGCGATGAGATCCGGATGGTCTGCAATCCTTCCCCGCCGTATTTGAGCGAGTTGTCGATCAGGTTGTAAAAAACTTTTACAAAGAGGGGATCGGCAAATATCTCCAGTTCCGGCTGGTCCACCTCGACCGTTACGTTGCGGAGAGCAAGTGCTCCTTTGGCGCCCAGGATGGTGTGCCTGACATTCTGCCATATCGGCGCTTTCACCCCCATATCCTGGTAGTCGCGGGTAAAGATGATCTGGTGATCGATATTCCGGGTGGCCTTTTCGCTCCGGTTGATGTAATCCAGGAGATCCGTGTTATCGGTCTTTGCTCTAATGAGTGAAAGGTAGCCTTTGAGTACCAGGATCTGGTTGAGGATATCGTGGCGGGTGATGGAAGAGAGAAGATTGAGTTTCCGGTTCACCTGCGTCAGGGCATCTTCGGTCTTCTTCTGATCGCTGATATCCACATAGGAAGCGATCGATTTCTTCGTCCCGGGGATCATGGCGACCACGGAGTGCAGGGTTTTTATTTCTCCGCTTCGGTCGTGTATCCTTACGGTGTAAAAACCGGGTACCGATGTCGGATCGATCCGCCGTTCCTGATGGTATTTTTTTATCCGTTCGAGATCATCCGGGTGCGCAAACAGTGTCCAGCTCATCTTACCCTCGATCTCCTCGCGGGAGTACCCGGTCAGCCGCGCGAACTCGGAGTTTGCCTGATTTATAGTGCCGTCATCGTTGATGATGATGGAAGCGGCACCGGTGTTCTCAAAGAGGTTCCGGTACCATGCCTCGTTCTCGGCAAGTGCCACCTGCATTTTCCTGCGCTCCGTGATATCCTGGATGACCCCGACCATAAACACCTGGCCGGATGTATCGGCGTGCAGGGTCGAAGTCGTGATGAGGGTGTCTACCTTCCGGTCAGGCAGGGTTATGGTCACTTCCTTCTCATGCGTGGTCTCGCGCAGGGAACTGTCGACCATGTCCCGGTGGAACGCAGAATCTGTTTCGCCAAAGAAATCACGGGGTGTCCTGCCGAGAATCTCTTCCTGCGAGTGACCCATGAAACGGCACAGGCTGTCGTTGACGAGAATGAACCGGTGATCCAGGTCAAGGACGTAGACCGGGTAGGCGATCGTATTGATGACGGCATGGAGATTTCGTTTTGATTCCACTTCGCTTTCCAGTGCCAGCATCTTCTTGTGGGCTTCCTGTTCGAGAAGGACATGGTGGACGAGTGAGGCAAAAATAAACATGCCAAGGACATTGAAGGCAATCATGGGGAGTGCGACCATCGTAAGAACCGCAAGGAATTCCGATGGTTTTGTTACGAGAACGAGCGTGCAGCAGGAGATCAGGGTCTCGGAAAGCCCGATGAGCAGAACGGCAACCCAGACCGGGACGAACCGGCGCCGGTTGGCAAGATACATGACGCTGCCAAGAATTCCCGAGAGGATGGGAGCGAATGACCCGGTCCACATGTACGGCCCGCCCTGGTAAAACCAGAACAGCCCCCCGATAATTCCTGAACCTATCCCGACATACGGCCCACAGACCAGGCCTGCTGCCATAGGGCCGAGATCCCGGATATTTATCACCGCGCCATCTATCGAGAGCCCACTCAGGGTCCCGAAGATCGACAGTATCCCGAAAAAGACGATGAGGATTACCTGGGTGGTCCATGCTGGCCGTTTCTTGTAAACCTCCGGGAAAAACCGGCTTCTCAGAAAAATGAATGCAAAGACAATGATCACGCAGAGAATCTCAAACAGGGTGACGGAATCCTGGATGATCATTGAGTCCATTATATCGAATTGCTGAATAGTCTGATAAATATATCAGATTCGACATTATGCCGGAAAAACAGCCTGGTGGGATTTACCTTTCCCGCACGAAGTGCAAAACAACCTGAAATTATCAATTAAAAAAGAAAAAAATGTTACAAAGCCGCCGGAGGGACTTGAACCCTCGACCTGCTGATTACGAATCAGCCGCTATACCGCTAAGCCACGGCGGCGCAATATCTCATAATGTCGACCGTTACGCTAATAAAAGATGTGTTTGATGGAATGGTTTTAGGAATACCCACTCAGGGTGGTGACGCTCTGGGGGCCCTGCGGCTCCTTGGGAGCAATGGTGCCGAACTTTCCTTCGTAATCGGCCATGGTCTTGGTCAGCACCGCGAGCAGGTTCTTGGCGTGGGTGGGCGTGATCGAGACGATGGCCTTTGCCCGGGCCTGGTTTACCTGCGGCAACTGGTGGAGGAAGAGGAACGTGAACTCGTCTTCCTTGTACGCGATCTGGATCATGTTGCTGTACACCGGATCGAGTGTCTGCGGGATATTGACTGATATTTCCTGTCCTGTCATGCTGATCAGGTTTGCCTTCTACTGCTATCAAACATTGGTTCTGGTCCAGGATGTGCCGGGATATATCCGAAAACGGTGCCTGGGGAGGGTGAAAACTAATTCCAGAAAGGTTATTCCTCCCGGTTTCCCACGTTTAGAGAAGAGGAACTATCCTGACAGGGCTAAAGGAACATGTGACGGTCTCGGATCTGGTGCGGGTGCACGCGTGTCCGGTCCGGTTTTATTACGAACAGGGCGAGCCTTTCTCCGAATCCGACCGGTACGCGGTCTGCAAGCAGCTCTCGTACCATCTCGGAACCCCCCTAGAGGTGGACGTGATCTGGCAGGAGATCCTTTCGGTCTCCCCAACACTCGATCCGTCCATGAAGGAGTTCCTGGAACTCTGCATCACGGCCTGCAACAAAAGCGAATGGAAACCCGCGGTCCAGACCGATGTGAAGGCGGTCTCGGACAAGCATGGGATTGTCGGCATGATCGACCGCATCGCCGCCGATGGCACGTTCTCGATCGTCCGGGCGGCAGGAGCCATGCCGTTTGGCACCTATTCTGCCGACCGCATCCGGATTGCCTGTATCGCGTTCTGTCTGGAGGAGATGACCGGTGAGGAAGTAAAAGGCGGGAACGTGGAATATATCCCGGACGGTGTTTCCCGCTTCCACGAGGTCCAGCCCCGGGACCGCCGGCAGGTGATCGCGACGATCCATAAGATCAAAGCGATAAAGGACGGCGAGATGCCCCAGCACCCGTTGAACGCTCCCTGCAACCGGTGCAAGTACAATGAGCGGTGCGAGAGCAGTGTAGGCAGGCGCTTGTCCGAGCTGTTGTAAGCACAGGTTGCAGGCAGCCGGCAACTGGTAACTGGTAACTGGCAACTGGCAGCCGGCACACGAACCTTTTTCTATTCCCACTTCCATCTCACCAAACGTGGATATCTATATTCTGAGGCACGGCCGGGCAGAGAAGCGTGCCCCGTCTATCGAAGGCGATACCGGGCGGGCGCTGACCGGGCAGGGGCGCACCGAGATTCTCGGGGTTGCCGAGTTCCTCGCATCCCGCGATGTCGTGTTCGGCTGCATAGCCACGAGCCCGTACGTGCGGGCAATGGAAACCGCCCAGATCGTAGCAAAAGCACTCGGCAAGCGGGGGATTCTAATGCAGTGGGAGGAGCTGACGCCTGGATCGAGCATCGAGGCGCTGGAATCCCGCATATCGGGCCGACCTGAGGAGGAGTCGCTGCTCATTGTGGGGCATGAGCCGCTGTTAGGTGAGTTCACCGGTTACATGATCACGGCGGGACATGATGCTGCCATCGCTTTTGGCAAAGGCGGGCTGGCAAAGATCCGGAATGCCCGGCTTGACCCGGTGAGCGGGGAGTTGCAGTGGCTGCTTACTGTGCGGCAGATACTGAGTATGAAATAGCTGTTCATTGAAGTGATATCGATATATTGAAGAATGAGGTTGATTGGTCTCTAAAAATAAGTTTGAATTGAAACAGGCCCAGTCACATTTTGATTACTGGATTAACTTGACTATTTCATTTGATTTGGATAGGCAAATCTGAGCGTTAAATTCCGTTATTGTATAATGCTCCCTGTAATCTGAATTTGTTCGCCATTGAATCAGATGAATTAAATGCTGCCCTATTTTACTCCTTTTGGGATCTTTACTTTTCGCAAAAAAATCAATCACTTCTTGATGCGCAGCACCATCCTCAGAAATTTTAGCGCCTTTTGAAATTGCATAATTTCTTAAGAAGCAGTGTGATGCATAATACGATCTACTAATTGCGCATCTAAAAGCTGCTTCTTTCAATTCGTCATGAGATTTCCCATAACGATAAACGCACTGAGCTAGTTGAAGATAATCGTTCCAATTGAATGTCATTTCATTTCCACTGGGGGTTGAAAATCAGTAGAGATTATGAAATATGCCGATTTTCCAATGACATCATTCCAAAATGTGTCACACAAACCATCAATAGTCTCCATTATATCGTGAGGATATTGTTTTTTCCTCACATTTAAAACGAGAAATTGAAATCCACTTTCTAGATCTTTAGATACTTCTAAAGATAGTTCTGTATCTTTATCAAAAATCTCTGTCGCGAGTTTGCATCCATTAAGAATAACCGGCAGAATATCTTCATGATCTAAAATGAATCCACTAATTTCATCAATATTAGGAATATAAATGTGGGACAAAAAATCAAGTGAATATAGCGATGATTGTGTAGGTGAAATATATTCATATTCGAGAGTAGTGGAATAATCTGTTTCGAAATGAGATAAAATCGCTTCGATGATTTTGACTATTGACTCATAAGTCCTTTTTGTAAAATCATACGTGTCTATTGAAAATGCGTCCTCATCAAAATTTAAGCTATACGCTTTGGTGTATTGATGACTTATTATTGTGGGGGATGTTCGTATCATTGAATTCGAAGAATAACAATTCAATTAAATCTCTCCATTAATTCTTTGAATATTCTGTCAAACCACGTGTGAGTCAATTTATGGGATGTATCAATCCATTGAATAATTTCTTCGGGACTCTGTGGAACTGCGTCTTTTTTCGAACTAATAACTGTTTCTGTTATAATTGCATCCTTGTTTTGTCTTTTACCCCGGACTATTCGAACTGTCGCAACACCTTGCGTAAATGGATAAGAAACTCGGAAATCAATTCCCAAGGGGATATTATTAACATTCGTATCATTAAACAAAGATTCAGGCATTGAAAAATTTATAGCCATTTTTTCTTTTAGGAAAACGAGAATATTTTCATTGAAGTCATAATCGATCGCATCTATATACCTTAATGTTAGTCCACTAACTTGTATTTCTTTTGAGGATGGATACAATGAGAAATAGCTATTTATCAAATCACACAATCTTTTCTGATAATCTGGCCAATCATAGTTTTCAGTGTCATTTAAAGTAATAATCCCAGGACCCATTTGAATTAACGGCCATCCTCCCTCTTTTTTTCGGAATCTGTGTTGAATAATATAGGCTGCCATCTCATCAGGCATTGTTGCTTGAGGAAGAGACTCATGGAATGGATACTCGCGTTCACACAATTTATCGTAGAGTCTACCAATTAATAATTTATAATTTGGATCGATTTTCACACCCGGTGAAGGCTGATCAAGCTTCCATTTCATTTCAAAAATTGCCTCTACCAACGGAGCTTTCGGCAATTTACCATCTATCATTGTTTCACCATATTTTCTATATTGTTGATGAAGTATTAACCTATATAGTCCTTCTGAAAAGGGAATAAAAAAAATTAATTATTTGATTAATTGCCAATTTTTTATCGAAATTGCCATAGAAATCATTTATTATAACGTCCCCTCCCCAAAGTGTCTGGAGGGATACCCCCTCTCCAAAACCCGAGGGGGGGTATACAGCCCCACCTACCCCCCCTCCTGCGCAAGACAGGGTACCACCCCCCCCCCTTTGCTACACATACCCGGCCACGGTTTCCGCTGGAGTCACGACGCAGGACCCTTCCCCTCAGCCAGCACCCGGAGGGGGGTACCCCCCACTCAAAAGTACGAGAGGGGGTACCCTACCCCCCTGTCCAAAAAACGAGGGGGGGTATACCCACCCCCTCTCCAAAAAGTGAGGGGGGGACCCCCTCCCCCCCTGTCGTACGAAAGACAGGGTACCTCCCCCCCTCCGGGCGCAGGTACGCTGGCACGGCTTCGCATGGAGTCACGCCGGAGAGGGGTTTTTGTGAGGGGGGGTCATAAGGGTGGGATACCCCCTCTCTTGCCCATGAGTGGGGGGGACCCCCTCCCCCTCTCCAAAAAATGAGCGGGGGTATACAGCGTACCCTACCCCCCCTCTTGTCTAAGACAGGGTACCTCCCCCTCCCCCCCTCAGGAAACAGAGAGGGGGTACCACCCCCCCTGCTGTTTCGGTCGGGTGGTTGTCCGTGGGTGAGTTACGGTCCTGCAAAAACCTGTCACAATGGGGTGTTGTGGGACGCAGACCATCACTTTCGCCATCCGCATGCCCCCGCCTTTTATGCTTTTTTTGGGAATGTTCTGGATCGCAAACGAAAGGAAGTGTTACCCATGACATCACAACGAATCGAGACCGGAACCCCCGAAGGCGACGCACTGGGATTTACCGAACACCTCTTCTCCGGGTGGCTGGAACTTAAGGAGGAGAACCGGCTCTGCCTCCATTATGTTATATCGCGGGAGAAGAACGAGGGCAATACCCAGAACCTGATCCGGCAGTGGCTGGCGGAAGGGTATGATGTCAGTGTCGTCATGCCCCGGCCCATCATGCAGCACATCCTGAAGAAATTCCGGTTTGTTCCTTCCTCAGAATATTTCCCGGACCAGTACGAGGGCCGGGTGGAGGTCTGGCATGGGCCGGGGCAGGAACATCCGCATGGGTCATTGCGGCAGGATGCGGTTGAAGCGTGATATAGTGTCTGGTGGGTCTGCGGGAATTTTCAGCAATTATAGGATAACCGAATCGGAATTTTCCCAAAAAACCTATGATTGGATTTGATGGGGGTTGAGACCCCCATACCCCCGGATAGGATAAACTCCGCCGCCCCGAAGGGCGCCCCGCGGCGGATCAATGACGGGAAAAAAGCTGGCAAATGAATGAGAAAAACCCTCATTGCCCCGCCGTGCCTCGGAGAGGCCCTGAGGCGGGGGAGCCTCGTTAATTTCGAAATTTTACTGTTTTTACCGTGACAAGGTGAATTAATTTCGTTTGTTTCCGTTTCACCGGACCCGGATTACTGTAAAATAAAATCACTGCCCAAGCAGCGTCTTAGAAATAATATACTCGCCCCGGGCCTCGCGGGTTGTCCCGACCACCAGCCAGCGCTCGTTGCCGTGCTGCTCCAGGACACCACAGGCTTCTATGGTCTCGCCCGCGAGTGCCTGCCCGCTGTAGGTATGGGTAAACGAGAGCACCCGGTTCACTGATTCGTGCTCTACTTCATAGATAGCCGGGTTGTCAAACGAGAGGGAGGCATCGGTCACTTTGGCTTCGATTGTCTGCTTGCCGATCACGGTGCCTTTGCCGAGATGGACCCGGTTCAATTCATCGTACGAACGGGTGAAGAGAATATCGAAATACGTGCCTTCAATCTGGCCCCGGTTCCACTTCCGCTTCTCGTGGAGGACAAACTGGTCGTAGGGAATCTCCGGCTTGCGTTTCTCGTACACCTTCTTCCACATATCTTCCGAGAGCCCTTCGACTTTCCCGTCAAGGATTCCCTGGCGGACGAGCGCCTGCGCAGTAAACCAGTGCTGCCCGTACACCACCATATCGATATCGGAGGCTTCGTTCTCCAGCCCGCAGAGCAGCGAACCGGTACACCCGACCGTGCCGTTCGGAAGCCCGAAGAGGTCGACAAGTTTCTGCACTCTTGGGTGCCTGCGGGCAATCTGTGGCAGTTCTTCGTCCGGCTTCCAGACCCGTTTCACATCGCCGTAGGGAATGCGCTGGAGAAGATCGGCATACTGCGGTTTGTGTTTAGCAATGAACGCATAGGCGTCTTCAAAATCGTATTTTTTATACCGGGTGCCGGAAGCGTGCAGGCGCTCGCCATCCGCATCGGGCACATACCGGAGCACGCAGCCGATCTTATCGGCATTGTCATACGTGGAGACTGCATAGATCCAGCCATCCTTGTCTTCAATAAAATCGCGTAACCGGACGGGCTTTGTCATGCGGGCAGTCTCACAGGTTTACAAGGAATTTTGCGATGTTGTCAACCTGTGCGCCAGCGCGAAGGATCGTGCGTGTCGGAAGATCTACCACGGTGCTGGGAGTTCCGGGCAGCCTGCCGCCATCGAGCAGGAAATCATGGCGCACCGTGCACTCATCCGGGATCTGGGGGTCTTTTGCCCCGTGGAGGTTGGCACTCGTTGCGGTGATGGGGGAATCGAACCGCTCGATCAGCTGCTGGGCGAGCGGATGGGCGGGGAGGCGGATGCCGATCATTCCCGTTCCACCGGTCAGGACATCGGGAACGCAGTTCCGTGATTCCAGCACAACCGTGACCGGCCCGGGGAGGAACGTCTGGATGAAGGTCTCCATCCACGGCTCAACATGAGCCACGGCAGCAAGCATATCGAAGTCCGAGACCGCGATGGAGATGGGCATTCCCAGCGGGCGGTGTTTGGCCTCGTATACCTTCATAATCGCTTCATCCGAGAAGGCATCGACCCCGAGCCCGTACACGGTCTCGGTCGGGTAGACAACAATACCGTCACGCATCAGGATGGACACTGCTTTTTCTATGAGATCCATGTCAGAACTCCCGGCCCTTTACCCGGTAGATATCGAAAACCGCTTTACTGCTGACGTGCATCACGGCAAAAACGCCCGCCTGGATCGGATCGGTGACTACGAGATCCGCATGTTCCGGCACGGTTCCCACCATCTTGAGCGCAATGACCGGGATCCCTGCCTCCCGGACCCGGTCCACTGCTTTTGTGATGTCGCCGCCCATGATCGAACCGGCAAGTACGAGAATCGCGGCACGGGGCAGGCGGGCAACCGCATCCACTGCGAGAGCAAGGGTCCGTTCCCCAACCAGCGGGATCGTGTCTACCGATATTCGCTCGCCCCGGATATTATGCCGGTCGGCTTCGTTCACGGCACCCATTGCCACCTGGGCCACCTGGGCACCTCCCCCGATAATGATCACACGGGTGCCGAAAATATGCCCGAAAGGCTTGTAGGCTTTCACATCCCGAACAGAATCAATGGCATTGAGATCCTCAAGGAGCCGTTCATGGTCATCGGCATCAGCGGAATCATATTCAAAATAGAGTTCAGCCATACCCGTATTGGGTCCGGATTCGAACACTTCCTGGCTGATCATCACGATGTTCGCATCATGGGCGGCAACCACGGTGGCGATGTCGCGCAGGACTCCCCTGCGGTTCTCCGCAATGATCCGCATGGCCAGGCGTTCGGGTTCGGTCTCCATAATAAGCAATGCGATAACCGGGAATCGAACCCGGGCTAGAAGCTTGGGAAGCTCCTGTCCTACCGCTAGACTATTATCGCGAAATTTAAGTCTGCTCTCTAATATTGCGCGAATCGGGAAATAAATATATCCCGGTTGGGACTGTCGAATCAGTTATTTTTAAGAAACGGTGGATTGCATACTTACCTAAGAAACAATCCCCCGGTCTTTGCTGGCTGGTATGCAGGAAAATCTTTGGTAACCCGATAAAGGTATCAGGATTTTTCCCGCATACGGGGACAAATAGGGAGAACTTTCATGAACACCAGAACAATCCTCTTAACCCTTATCGTTGCTGCCTGCTGTCTTCTTGTTGTACAGCCAATCCAGGCACTGACCGGTGATGACCAGACTTCGGTTTACCAGACTACCTTCGGATCGAACCCAAACTGGATAACCAATACCGGTGGCCCATCTTCGAATTATTACTGGGATTCAGGCATGGCGATGTATCATTTCTCCATCGAGCCCAGTTCAGGAAGTTTTGCGTATATTCCAGTTGATTTTGATGATGGATCCTTTACGCTGGACTACGATCTCATCCTTACAAGGATCGATGACGGTGCGACCTTCCGCATGGGCTTATCCGGTTCCGAGATGGACCCGTCCAAGGGCCCCAATGTCATCTCAATGTTTACCAATGCAAAATATGGTCAGATCATGTGGCTTCACCTGGTCTCGACCGGGAACAAGCTGGTGGAAGTGAACAGCCAGAGCGCAGCAACGGAGATGGGAACGGATGCCTACAAGGGCCCCACGGCAAAATACGAGATCAATAAAACCTACCACGTTACGGTCAATTATAATGATGATTCCAAAGTCCTATCCATGAAAGTAAGGGAATTGCAATCCGGAAACGATATCTGGAGTTATTTCATCCAGTGCGGGGAGAACATACGCGGCCTGAACCGTATTTATATGGGGGCAAAGGGAGATTACGGCATGCAGAATATCTATGCACAGGGATATATCGACAATGTGCGCCTCACGATCCCTTCCACAGGGCCTGCTGTATCAGAGACTCCAGTAGTTGCGGTCCCGGTCACCACCGCGCCCGCCCCTGTTACAACGACGAAGAAACCCACCCCAAAGATAACCGTCCCGACACCCTACCCCACGGAAACTCCCCAGTCCCCCTCATCCGGAATTCTTCCGGTAGTTGCACTGGGTATTGCCGGTGCGGTCTGTTGTATCGGTGCGATCCGGAAAAACTGAGTGAATAATCACTTATCAGAGAAATTCTTTTTTTTAACTTTTTATTATCCGTAAAATCCCGTTCATTAACGGAGTTTTATAAAAAGAGTATTGAATGGCTGTCTATGTATGATTCCCGGCAGGTGAGGAAAACCAGTCCGGGATCTCTGGATGAGAGATGGTCTGCTTCTGACCTTTCGGGTCGGTGCAGGGGTTGCTGGCCATTGCTGGTGGCAGATGGAGGAATGGGGATGTGCATGTGCATGGGGCATTCATCGTTCGTACGGTGTTGTGGCATTGAAAGAGTCCCTCTTTGGATAGTTCATGGCTGTTTTCCCGGGATGATACTGGTTACCGGAGGCAGAGCGGGATGTGTGATATATCCCGTATCCTGCGACAGGCCGGCAGCGTTTCCGCAACCGGTAGCGGGGAGATCCCCGTATCCAGCCGGGCACGATTGATCTCCTATGGCAGCACTGGCAGGGTTGATCACCATTGCAGCCGAGAAAACAACAAGCGCGATACCCAGAAAAATTTTGCCTGAATCCATTGAGTTCTCCTTTTTTGTTTTTGTATGAGTCGGTGACACATCGAATTGAGTGTCGTGCATCACCTGATCTACCAAGTCATGAGCAGAGCGTATATATTCCCCAAATTGTGGCGGTTCGAGCATTGAACCCCCGGGTTAAGGCATTGAACCTTCGGGGTATAACCGAGGGAGAGAGATTTTATACCGTCATGCCCTTATCTTCCTGTTACCTAATGTTTATGACAAAAAAGGAAAGGACCCCTGGTGGAGCATAATGGACCCTGAGGACAAATCCCCGACAATAATCGTTCATGAAGAGTCTGATTCTCTTGAGGAACTTTCCGATTACCTGGATGTTCTGTCGAGCAGCGCACGGCTCAGGATCGTAAAATTTCTGGAAAAAAAGCCCCACGATGCCCGTGCCATCTCAAATGAGATCGAGACCAGTTACGAAAACACCAAGAAGCATCTCGATAAGCTGCTCGGTATTGGTGTGATCAAAAAGGAAGCGGGTCTCGGTGCCCCCACCTCAAAAGGCATTCACCCGGTCTGGGAATATTCAGTTGTTCCGGGCGGGCTTGAGGCAATCATCAGGAACCTGGGCCTGTTCTCCAATGCCCGGGTGCAGATTATCGGGGGTGAGATCTCCCGCAGGCTTGAAGAAGTGAAAGGCACCCTTTCAAAAGAGGTGCTCGGAAACTGCCCTGCCGCTATTGTACTGGGCGGCCCGGATGATGGCAAGGCCTTCATATTACGGACCGATAGCGTTGCCATCGGCAGGACTGATCCCGAAAACCCGGCTTCGTTCGATCCTGTAAACGATATCGTGCTTGCGGACGGGTATACTGCGGTAACCCGGGTCTCCAAGCCCCACGGGCGGTTCCACCACGAAAACGGCATCTGGTATATCGAGGACTGCGGGAGCACCGGTGGAACCCAGCTGAACAACAAAAAGCTTGAGGATCGCAAACGAGCCCCGCTCCGGGACGGGGATCTTGTCGAGCTCGCAAAAGGAATATCCGGTGTAAAACTTGTCCTTATCATCCCTCCCGGTGCATGATCCGGGAAATCAAGGATTTTTATTACCTCATGAATACAAAAGAATGATGAACTATCTGGTAGAATGCAGGAAACCCGTTTTACATACTTATGACCCGCAACCGCTCCGTATCCTGGTTAATAGCCCTCATTTTTCTCATCGCATGTACTGCCTGCATTGCTACTGTAGCAGCCGGTGAACACTCTGTTGCATCATCCGGTGCAGAGTTTTCCCGTATCCAGGACGCGATCGACTGGTCATCTTCCGGTGATACCGTAACGGTCGAAAGCGGAATTTACCCGGGAAAAGTCCGTATTGACAAGAAGATCCTGCTCATCGGCATAGACAGCGGCAATGGAGCACCGGTTATCGATCCGGGCAGCCAGGGTAATGGCGTGGAGATCCTTGCCAATGGATGCACGGTTGAAGGGTTTGTCATCAGGAACAGTGACCTGTTAAACGGCATTCGTGTCTCTTCAGACCAGAATATGATCCGGGGAAATACCCTCTATAACAATGCGCAGGGTATCACCCTGGTATCTGCCCGGGAAAACACCATAACGGGGAATAATATCAACCGCAACCAGCGAACCGGCATTGTACTGGAGGGTTCAGGAAACAACCTGATCGAAGACAATATCATCACGACAAATACCCATGGCATCAGCCTGGACGAATCTTCGCTTTCCAACCGGATATTCCGGAATACTTTTTCCAATACCCAGAATGTGCTCTCAAAGAGCGCGACTTCGATCTGGAGTACAACTGCTCCCCTGATGTATACCTACCTGGGGAAGAAAGAGCAGAGCCGTATGGGGAACTACTGGAGCGATTACCATGGCGGGGATAAGAATGGCGATGGGATCGGGGATTCACCGTACGTTATTATGACCGGGGGAAACCCGAAAGGAATCCTGGAGTCAACCCAGGATATCGTTGATTCCTTCCCCCTCATGGATCCAAAGGAGTATTACTCCGATATCACACCGGTTCCGGTCAAAGATCTTCCCCTGGCCCCGACGCCACTGGTTCCCCTGCCAGTGGTTTCGGCAGTCCCGACACCGGTTGCTCCCACGACAACCGTGCCGCTCACCTCCCCCATTACCCCGACACCGGTGACAAATCCTTCGAACGGGCTCCCGACCGGCATGGGAACTCTTGCACTGGGGTTCGTTGTCCTTGTGGTTCTTGCGGGTGCAGGTTATTTCCTGTACCGGAGACAGAAAGCACTCGCACCCGTCACATCCCCTGAGGAAACGGATGCGCAGGATCTTTCAAATGCTACTGTGATCTCCCGCAGCATCCGCGCTCCGGCAACAACGCCCGCGAAAGAAACGACCCTCCCCGATGACAGTGCACAGGAGGAATATTACCCGGCTGTTTCCGACCAGAAATACTACTTCCCCCGGGAACTGGAAAACAAGTATACCGATATTGCGTTTGTCGGGCGGGGCGGTGTTGCATGGGTATTTTCCGCGATCCGTAAGACCGACGGACTGAAAGTGGCAGTTAAGATCCCGATAAGTTTTGACGAAGTAACGGGAAGGTCGTTTTTAAACGAGATCAAAGCGTGGGAAACCTTACGGCACGAAAATATTGTGGAAGTGCTCGGGGTCAATATCCTGCCCGTGCCCTACGTGGAAATGGAGTTTGTACCCGCCTCATTAGAGGACCTGGAAAAGCCGCTGCCCATCTGGAAGGCAGTGCATATTTTCCGGGGAATCACCGAGGGCATGAGATATGCCCATGAACACGGGTTCATCCACCGCGACATCAAGCCGCACAACATCCTGCTGGATGAGGATTGTGTGCCGAAGATCACCGACTGGGGAATGAGCAAGGTGCTTGCTGCGGATGTAAAAAAATCCAGCATTGCCGGGTTCTCGCTCTCGTATGCTGCCCCGGAACAGGTATCTCCTTCGGAGTTCGGCCGGACCGATGAGCGGACCGATATCTACCAGCTCGGGGTGGTCTTCTACGAGATGGCCACCGGCTCGATACCGTTTGGTGGCGAAAGTATTGTTGAAGTGGGAAATGCGATCCTGCGTGAGAAACCCCTCCCGCCATCGGATTACGAAGAAGATTCAGCGGCTGTTGAAAAGATTATCCTCAAATGCCTTGAGAAAGATCCCGCTGATCGGTTCCAGTCGGCAGCAGAACTGCTTGATGCCCTTTCCCGGTATCTCGATGAGGATGATGAGTGAACTGATGATCTGTAACCTTTCCCTGAAAGAGGAGCTGGTGATTACATGACTGACGAAAATCCGATCTACGAACCTGCGCTGTGTGCGAGCTGTGAAGGATTCGGGTGCACGGTCTGCAATAAAACCGGCTCGGTCTTAGTCACGGCTCCCAAGTGCAGGTGTCATCACTGCGAGGGTGCCGGGTGTATTTACTGCGGATTTACCGGGTGGGAAAAGCCCAAGAGCAAGTACGATTGATCCCCGGCTTTTGTATCAGGAAAATTTTGCATCGGTCCGTCGCGGAATTACACAATCTTCAAACCGTTTTGCAAAGTAGCGATCGGTCATACCCGCAATAAAGTCCCGCACGAGTTCGGCATTGGTGGCGGCCTCTAAGTACCGCGGACTGGTCCAGCCGGTCTCGATAAAGTCCGATACGATTTTGGTGTCCCTGCGCCCCGATTCCAGGTCATTTAAATAGGTCTCGAACAGGGTGGCATACATCCGTTCAATCTTTGGCCGTTCTCTGGTGAGTTTTTCATTGTTGTAGATATTTTTCCTGCTGAACGTGCGGAGCCCGATCAGTGCCTTCTCGACTTCCCGGCTGTACGCGATATATCCTTTTTCTTCGCTGTCGCTGTTTTCCAGCAGGTCATAGATCAGCGTATTGATGATCTCGCGGTTGGTATTTCCGAGGACCGCTGTGCAGTCTTCCGGTAATGGCATCGAATCATCGATCAGCCCGATCTCTTTTGCATCCTGGATGTCCCGCCCGATATAGGCAATCGTGTCAGCAAACTTGACCACGCAGCCTTCAAGCGTCATGGCAGCACCGCTGCGCCTGCCGTAGGCATTGTCCTGCACTTTTTTGTCAAATGCAGCCCAGCTCCGGCAGGGTGCCGGGGTAATCCGGACATCATCTGCCTCGCCATTATGGCAGAGCACGCCATCGAGCACCTGCATGGTCAGGTCCTGGTCCTCGATCCGGTCAAGGAACTGCACGCTCTGCACATTGTGGAAAAATTTCCCTATGCAGTACTGCTTGCAGAGTGAGGAGAGGCAGGTCTCGCCAAAGTGGCCGTACGGGATGTGGCCGATATCATGGCCGAGCGCGATTGCTTCGATGAGATCCTCGTTCAGCCGCAGGCACCGCCCGATCGTCCGGGCGATCTTCGATACGAGCTGGACATGGATGACCCGGTGGGTGATATGATCGTTTTCTACCAGGTAAAAGACCTGTGTCTTGTCGATGTATCGCGTGTATGCCCGCGTGTGGATGATGCGATCGGCATCGCGGGAGTACGGGGTGCGGATATCTTCAGCAGCCCTGTTGTGACGGCGTGTTGCATCTGCGCTGGTGGCAGCAAGGGGAGATAAAAGGGCCTCGTGTTTTCCTGCAACCGTGCGGATAGCGGAATCAAGACCCGTCTCCAAAGACCGCACCCTGTCCCGTTTTTTCATGTTGCTTGTCTGTCTGTGCCGGGATGTATTAATCCTGACGCACTGATGAGCCGGATTGCCTATCTCCCGTAGGTTACGTAAGTCTCCCCGTACTGGACAACGTGCCCTTCCATGGCTTTTACCAGCTGGTCTTTAGTCGATCCTGCGGGAAGGGAGAGCTGGCTGTCCAGCCCGTATATTTTAAAGAAATACCGGTGCGTCTTTCCTCGTGGCGGGCAGGGGCCATTGTAACCGATGTTGCCGAAACTGTTCAATCCCTGGAGGGCCGTGAGGGGAAAGGTGACTTCGGGAGTGTTGGGGATCTTTTCCGGGATCATCTTTACCAGTTCCACGTTCCAGGCAATCCAGTGGACAAAACCGCCACCACCGGGGGCATCCGGGTCATTGACGATGATTGCCAGCGATTTCGAGATGGCCGTGTTCACGCCGCCAACATCGATCTCTGGCGAGATGTCCTCTCCGTCACAGGTGTAATTGTTCGGGAGAACTTTTACCGAAATTTTTACGGTGAGTGCTTCCATAATCCTTGTCTCCATTTTTTATTTCCAGGTTGGTTTTTTTAATTCCTGCCCCGGACCGGTATGTTTTTAGTCTCACCATACCGGGTGATATGTTCATGCATTGCGGCAGCCCGCGGGTTTTGGTTGTATTACCCGGCGATCCTGCAGGGTGCTTACCGTGAGCAGATCGCGACGGTCTCGGCGAACTGGAGCACATGGCCTTTCATGGCCTGGACAAGTTCGTGCTTATTGGAACCGGCTTTGAGATCCAGCATGGCGTCCAGCCCGTACACCTTGAACTGGTACCGGATCATCTCCCCGGCAGGGGGGCAGGGACCGGTATACCCGATAGTCCCGTAGTCTGTTATGCCCTGGATCGCGGAGATCGGTACGGTTGTGACACCTTCTTTCGGGATACCTGCAGGAATCAGCGGTACCGAGGGGATATTCCAGCAGATCCAGGGGGTAAATGAACAGCAGGATTTCTCGAACGGGTTAAAGACCATGATGGCTATGGATGCCGCGACAAGTCCCTTGAGCCTGATACGCGGGGAGATGTTTTCGCCATCGCAGGTGTATGTGGGCGGAAACTCGAGGAAATCCAGAGAAACTGTAAGCGGCTCCATAACTAAACCAAGATAACCGGAGTATATTAAAAGTATGGATTTGCGAGCTGGTGTGACCTATGCACTCATGCCGGAACAGGGATAGCCGATCGTATCTTGAACGATACCGGGTAGTTCTCTTCCTTTCGTCCGGCAAGTGGACAATAATGAGGCACAGGTCTCTTTTATCCGAACACGTCTTTTCTTCTGCGTCTTTCTCCATCCGTTGAAAGGGACAGTTTCCACATCTTTATTTTCTAAGGGTGACAACTGGTACGAGTACAACGACCAGAATTTTTCTAAGGGATACCATGGCAACAAACAATACCCAATCACAAAAGGCAGACGAAGAGTGCAAAAGCGAATGCTCCAGCTGCGCGACTGCATCTTCCTGTTCATCGGCAAATAAGAAACAGGCCGGCCTCCCGCCAAAAGCAACCATGGACGTCAAGCACGTCATCATGGTGCTGAGTGGGAAGGGTGGCGTAGGAAAATCAACAGTTTCAGTGAATCTCGCATACGCCCTCTCGAACCACGGTAAAAAAGTAGGTCTGCTCGACCTCGATATGCACGGCCCCAATGTCCCCAAGATGCTGGGCATCGAGGATCACAAGCTGGCGATGGCCGGAAACCGGATCGAGCCGGTTCATGTCACCGGTATGTTATCGGTTCTCTCAATGGCGTTCCTGCTGCCCGATACGAGCACACCCATCATCTGGCGAGGCCCGATGAAGATGGCTGCAATCCAGCAGTTCCTTGGTGAAGTGAACTGGGGTCCGCTTGACTATCTTGTCGTCGATCTCCCCCCGGGAACCGGGGATGAGGCGCTCACCCTTGCCCAGCTTGCACCGAACGTGCGGGGCGCAGTCATCGTGACTACGCCGCAGGATGTAGCAACCATGGATGCAAGGAAATCGGCTAAGTTTATCGAGAAACTGGGGCTTCCGGTCATCGGTATTATCGAGAACATGAGCGGGATGCTCTGCCCCCACTGTGGCGGGGAGATCGATATCTTCGGCAAGGGCGGCGGTAAAAAGATTGCCGAAGAACTCAAGGTGCCATTCCTCGGGGCAATCCCGATCGATATCGAGATGCGCAAGGCCGGCGACGAAGGCCGCCCGTTCATCATCAAGCGGGGCACCGGTGACAGCCCGACATGGACGGCTGTGGACAAGGTCATGGAATCGCTCATCAGCGTTGTCGAGGGATAAGAAATGGACTACCTGCGGGTTCTCACCGGAAAGGAAAAGCCGCTCCCGATCTACACGGGAATTATTGCCTGCCTTGAGAACCCGCTGGTATTTCCCGATCTGATCGAACCGATCTACCGCGAAGCAATGATCATGGATGACGATACTCTCGACCGGTTCCGGTTCTCCCTCATACGACTCCAGATCTATGCGGATATTCACCGGAACGAGGACCTGGAGAAGGGCATGCATATCAAGTATGTCGCGCAGGTGCTCGAAAAAGTGGTGTACGGCACGCTGATCATGGAGCGGGAAGAGATCCCATCCGAGTAATTTTTTACCCCGACCACAATGCTCTTATCGGGGTGTACATGCACTGGTGATACCTATATGTGCACTCCCGCGAAACACTAGTACTACTTCAAACCCGTTGCATTGGGTTTGGTCCCAGCACCTATGATTATCAATACATTACACCTTGGGAGAATACAATGACATCACGCATGCAATCCCCGCACACGACCTGTCCGGGGTGCCAGGAAGAGGTTTTTCTCGATGAGCTCGTGGGGGGCAAATGCCCGCTCTGCGGCTGCTCGTTAGAGGAATTCGATGAGGCATTCGGGGAGTATGAAGGCCTCCTCGATCGCTCGGATCTCTCGTGGCTGATCTTCAACTACTTTGTCTTCAAAAAATTCGTTGACCTGGGAGTGCCCCCCCATCAGATCATGGAGTTTGTCGCAGTCTACGAGCAGAACGCAGAGAAACCTCCTGAAGACTGGAACAAGACCGGTTTCACTCTTGAGATTCCCATGAGCCGGTGGGACTCGTTCCGCCCCAAATATTGTGCGAACTGTAAAAAACTCTTCTTTAAGGGCGGGAAGAAGCAGATCAAAGGCGACATGCGCAAGGCAGCAATTGCAGTCGAGTACGTCTGCGATAAGTGCTGAATTTGCTCCTGTTTTTTTACTTTTTTAATTCAAATACAAACTCATAAATTAACATAAATTTTATCCTCTCTATGAAATTATCCGGATGCCGGATTTGCTGTATCAGTATTCTGGTGCTGCTTTTTTGTTCAGGTTTTGTCCTTGCCGATGAGATCCAACCGACAATCACTCATGTATTTTTTGAGAAAGATGGCATGCCGTTTAATGAAAGTGTACACTTCACGGTCGATTGTTATGGTTATGCGTGGAAAATGTGGGATGGATCTGCCCCGGAAGATCGTATTGCAAAAGTAAACCATTCCTCGGAACTTGTCTATTCATACTCAGCTTCCTGCCCGTCATATGGATGCACCATCTACGAGCCCTACTACCATGCGGGACGGCTCTATGTGGATCATTGCGATGTTAAGGGTCAGACTGCCGGGTTCGATTTCTCAATCCGGAATTTCTCGCTTTCCCCGGTTCCCAACTGCACCGACCTTCACCAGTTTATGCAGGGTGGCGGAAGAAATGGAGGCTATTACAATGGCACCCCCGAATTTGATGACTGTGTTACCGAAACACGGAGTCACCGGGATCGTTGCGATCAGTACCTTGTGTCTTGTGAACCGGGAAACGATGACGAATGCAAAATCTGGATTGTTGATGGAAAGAACGTTAAAAAAACACCCGCTTATAGCGCATGCACGGATACTGTTGAACGTGAAAGAATGGATTGCGATCAGTTTCTGAAAAAAATCGATCCCTCAACAATGCTCATGTGGAAGGATACTGATTCCGGTAAGGAGTATCCTGCACAGCGGGCATGTGAACTGCGGTTTGCGATTCCTTCAGCCACTTTAGCTCCGCCTCAGGACCATCAGATCCCGAATATTACGTACGGTATACCCGCAACTGCAACCGCCCACGAAATCAGCCCCGTCGAATCCCTGTACTGCGGCATCCTGCAGCTCTTTGGCATCAGGTGCGAATGAAGAGTATTTTTTTCAGGAACTCCGTGATCGCAATCATTCTCGTATTCATCGTGATACTTGTTATCCCCACGGTAAATGCGGATGGTTATATTCCTACAAAAACTACGGTATACCTCGAACAGGATGGCAAACCCGTTACCGGTCCATTTTCGTGGAATGTCAGCTGTTACGGTTATATGTGCAAAGATTATGCCTGCAGGCCCGATCCTGCATATGGGGAACGCGACTTCCCTAATGCTGCAATGGTTTTTTCTTATTTTGCCTCGTGCCCTCAGTACGGCTGCGTGATCTACCAGCCGTTTTACCTAAACCATCGTCACATCACGTGGTGCGACATGGCTGGTACGGTGAATGGAACACCTTTTGCTCTCCCGAATTTCTCGGCAAACCCCCTGCCGGATTGTACCTACGATTTGCAGTTTGATGCGATAGTGAATGACACCTACTACAGGTATCCCGCTGAATACCATAGCTGCCTGAAAGTAAAAGAGCAGATGAAAAAAGAAGTCTGTGGAAAGTATATTACTCCAGTTACCTGGGCGGAGATCGAAAATTCTACGGGCCAATCGTGGTTTGCCAATAATGGGACGTACTGGATTCGGACAAATGCGTATTTTACCTGTATCTCGCAGATGGAGAAGGAGGGCAGGGATTGTGGGACAGATCATCCACTCCAGCCCGTAGATCCCTCGATACTAAAAAAGGATCCACAGGGGAACCTGATCGGCAATTTCTGCTCAATCAGGATCGCCCTGCCGTCAACAGCGCCGGGTAACAATTCTCTTGGTTTTGCTCCCGCGGAGGATACCCAGCCTTCGGTTTTCATTGACGGTGACAGGGGACTGCCATTACCTGACCGATCCCCCGTTGAATCCCTGTACTGCGGCATCCTGAACTTAATCGGAGTCTCCTGTTAGCATGCTCTATGAAACCCGGTTCCTCCTTGCACTTATCACGACATGGGTAATTGAGATCCCGGTACTGATAGTGCTCATCCGGTTCGTCTTCCGGAACAAGACCCTGCCACTGGCAAGAATCATCGGCATCGGAGCGCTCTGCACCGCCCTCACCCTCCCGTATCTCTGGTTCGTCCTGCCGCCGTACGTGGATGCGGCGTACTATCCCCTTATCGGTGAGATGCTGGTGTTTCTTATGGAAGCCCTCATACTCTACCGGTTGCTGGGGCTCAGCGGCAGAGTGGCAATCACGTGCTCATTTTTCATGAACGCAGCATCTTTCCTGCTGGGGTTGTATCTTCTGTAAAAAAAGGACGGACCGGCACGTTTTTAATGCCGGTAATCAAAATCCAGGATACTGCCTGACTGCACATCCACCCATGCGACAGCCGGTTGTGCAGAACGGTTTGCCCGGATAATATCATCGTCGAAAACCACTTTCCACGTGAGCGGGATGCTGCTTGGCCGGTCTGATGGAGGCTGGTCTTTCCACCGCATTTCTGCAGATATGATACGAAGCCCGCTCACCGATTCAGGGAAGGTTTCCTGTGCCTTTTTGAGTACGGTATAGGTTGCTTCACGCTTGAGTACCCGTTGTTCAGAGATCACGGAAAAGGCAATCTCCGGTGTGTTCCAGTTCCGTTCGTATGCGGTAATCTCACCATTAGCCGCATCGACACCAACGACAAAACCTTCCGTATCGCAGGGGATCCCGCTCACCATCCGGTTGAAAACAAGAATGTACTGGCCGGCAACGGGATCTGAAGGGGAACCCAGAGGGAAATACCTGCCATTGCTCATGTTGACCGCAACCGGGCCGTTCCTGTCGGAGATATACCGGTCTGCAATTTTCTGGGCAGCCGGCAGGTCGAGCACTGGTTCTGCCGGTCTTCCCGGTTTCTGGAGTGTGCGGGTAAACGATGTGATCAGTCCTGTGCCGGCATCCATCGTACCGGTAACCATCGGGCTTGAACCTTTTACCAGCACAAAATTCCATGTCCCGTCCGCATCAGTACCGGCGCTGTACCGCACTCTCACCCGGTCCGGCTGGACTGAGGAAAATGCTCCCCGTGCCCGATCCTGTGCCTCACCTGCCGTGATGCGTGCCTGTTCCTGCCCCGGGGTATAGGGATCGCCACTCACCGCATCTTCAAACACCGTGACCGCTTCTCCCTGCGGATCTTCAGCAGGCTGGATCACAAACTCGTAGAGCAGGTGACCGGTATACCGGTCCGTGAGATTAGCACTGATAAGCCGGTAGGTTTTCTCAGGATAGTCTTCCCGGAGGAATGATACCGCATTGTCCAGCGGGAGAACAGAAGAGGTGTGCAGGACGGAAATACCGGTTCTCGTAACAAAACTTGGGGTGGCTGCGACCGTGACTTTCACTTCGGGAGCAGGGGTTTGCTCTCCTGTAGTCGGGATGGGGGTTACGGTGGTTTCCGGAGGACTGGAAGGAGCGGAGGGAGCAGTGCCCGAAAGCATGCTGATGAGCAGGAAACAGGCGACAATAAAAACCACGATCACGATACTGACCATCACCAGTTTTTTGTAAACCCGGCGCTGCTTCTTTGCCAGTACCTGCTGCCGGTACCTTTGGGGAAGGTACGGTGCATTGGAGTCATCGGGACGGGTGGTCACTGCTGCTGCCTCGTATGATTATCTGTTAGTATATAATCTGCAAGGGTAAAAAAAGACAGCCGGTTGACGATCGCAGGATCCCTGCATTAAGAACCGCCTCTTAAGACCCGGACTGTTCTGCTGTTTCTGGTATGAAGCAAACCCGCCCGGTAATGATAATTTACGGGTTGAATCATTGCAGCAAAGGCAAACGGCTCACGATACGCGTGAACCCGTATCGAATCCGATTTCGCCATACGGTATTTTCTGCCGCGGGTTTTTGGATGTTTTAAAGGGAATCTTTCCCGGGTGGTTCTTCCTCTTTCTCCTGTTCCTTATCCTCTTTCCTTCGCGGCAACAGGTACCATGCACCGGCAATGATTGCACAACCTGCGATCAACACCGCGATGAGCATGGGATCCATGGCAAGAGCAATCAGTCTCGGCCCAAACGCCATCTCCCGCGGGCCGGGCATGGAGGTATCTTCGAGTTCAAAGTGATAGATTGTAACAGGGGTCGGGTTCGCTCCGTACCTCTCCTGCATGGACGCGTTGGGCAGTGTTCCGTTATGCAGCGAATAATCCAGTGACGGGGAATTCTCATCCATCATTTGTCCCTGAATTTCCGCTGCAGGGACTGCGGGCATGCATAAGATCCCGACTGTTGCCAGCATTGCGATAAGGATTGCAGCATAGCGTTTCCCTTCTTTCATGTACACAAACCTCACTCAGGATCTGTTCCGGAGGAAAAGCAGAAGATGTTTGTGGTTGCGCGGATTTTGCGTAAAAAGGGGTATTTCTTCATTTCGCAGGTTCTGCGGGCGGATTCCTGAAAAAAACACCGATGATAATGAACGGAAGGAAATAGAGGAGATCCAGGTACTGGTCCCCCAATAGTACCATAATGATCCCGATAATCGCCACTGCCGGAGGGACTAAACACTTGTGGAAAAGAAACTGTGAATCCGTTGCCGTAAGCCCGGGATCCAGCAGTTCGGGTCTTGACCGGGCATAATGCCATAAATACGCGAGAATCACGCTGAGCATCAGGTAATTGCACTGGAAGAAGAGATCGGCAAAGGGAAAATTCTCGCTTAATGCGGTGAATGCGGAGGTGAACGGGAGCATGACGATGGCCATCAGTGCGAGCATGTGGACATGGAGAAAATGGTAATCATAGGTCTTCATCCGGTGGAACATCTGGAAGAAGAGCATCCAGAACATGGCGAGAAGGATGAATATTCCCACAAAGTCGATGACCGTTGAAACCGATTTACCAAAAAAAGTTACAAAGGTCCCCATGTTGGTGATCGTTCCTGAGTCAGGCATCAGGATATTGCGTGCCAGCAGGGTCATCGTAAAAGCAAAGATGCCGTTGGTGATACGCTCGAGATTGACCTTGCTGATCGGCTCGTTTATTGCCATGATGTTCGTTCCTTAACGAGATGTGACGGGGACGGGCATTATCTCTTTCGTTTTGGTTCGTCTGTTCTCTGTTCCGGATGACTTTTCCGATCCGTAGCTTGTCCGTGAACAGGTTGCCCTCATGGAACGTTCAAAGAAAAATTCGTAAGACCCCCGGTGCACGGGAGTTATGGGAAAAAAGGAAGAGATCAATACGTCCTGCCAACCAGTGTTGCCTTGCCCGGCTTGCCGCAGACAATACAGGGGCCTTCCGTTGCAGAGACATATTGGGACCGGGCATTGGTGCCGAGGATACTTGCATTGGTCTTCTCCTCAATGATGTCGCCGCATCCCTTGTGCTGGCACCAGGAAACAACGGCTACTTTTCCTTCGTTGAGCGCTGCATCCAGTGCATCCATTGAGGCAACGGTGCAGAGGTGGGACTTCGTGTGTTCCTCGGCCTTTGTGCGGATTGCATCGGTGATTTCGCCGAGCACACGGGTGACTTCATCAGTCACCGTTGCGAGGTCAATCTGGCTCTTCTCGCCGGTCCGTTTGACTGCCATGACCTTGCCGGCATCTAAGTCTCTCGGCCCGAGCTCAAGCCGCAGCGGGACGCCGCGGAGCTCCCACCAGTAATACTTTGCACCGGGGCGCATGTCGCGGGTATCGATCTTCACCCGGAAGCCGGCCGCGGTCAGGTCGTTTTTCAGTTTCTCTGCTGCCGCGAGTACGTCCTCGTGGCGTTTTCCGATGGTGATGGGGACGATGACTGCCTGCACGGGTGCGGTGACAGGGGGTAAGATGAGCCCCTTGTCATCGCCATGCATGCTGATGAGGGCGGCGATGCACCGCTCCGAGATGCCGTAGCAGGTCTGGCTGGCAAATTTCTGTTCCCCGTTCTTGTCTTCAAAGGTGATAGAGAATGTCTTTGAGAAGTGTTCGCCGAGGTGATGCACGGTGCCGATCTGGAGAGTCTTGCCATTGGGCATGATCGCATCGACTGCCATTGTGTAGTCAGCGCCGGGGAACTTGTCCCAGTCGGGGCGCTTGGAGATGATGATGGGAATGCAGAGCGCATCGTAGAACTCGCGGGTGAGTGCGAGCTCGTATTCCACCTGTGCTTCTGCCTCATCCCAGGTAGCATGCACGGTGTGCGACTCCATGAACGAGGTAATCTCGCGGAGCCGGATCAGTGGGCGGGTCTGCTTGGTCTCGTACCGGAATGTGTTGACGATCTGGTAATACTTCATCGGGAGATCGGCATGCGAGCGGAGCCAGAGGGCATACATCGGGTAAATGGCGGTCTCGCTGGTGGGCCGGAGTGCCAGCTTGACATCGAGCGGGGTCGTGCCGCCGTGGGTGACCCAGTAGACCTCGTCTTCGAAGCCCTTGATGTGCTCGGCCTCTTTCATGAACTCCTGTTCCGGGATGAGCAGGGGAAAGAGGGTCTCTTCATGATCCCGGTCGAGCAGGGTGCGCAGCCGGGTGTACACGTGCTTGCGGATTGCAAACCCGTACGGGTACCAGACATATAATCCTTTGACCGGGTAGCGGACATCCATGATCTCCGCCCGCCACAAAATATCATTATACCATGCAGAAAAGTCCCCTTTTTGCGGCAGGGTGCCGGTGTCGTCGTCCATGATGCTGATCCTACTTTACGCTACTAATTGTATGATTACCGGCGTAATAAAAGCCTCGACACATGCAGCGATAACCACGAGAGGCAGGACATACAACAGGAAGATACGGGCAAGTCTCCGTGCTTCCCCCGCAGTATCCGCCCCGCCATACCATTCTGCAATGAGCGACTGGGCAAGCAGGATGCCGAGAGCGCCGGCAATGATGAAGGCAGGGATCTCAAAGATGCCGTGCGGGATGAGGGCTGCGGCAATGAATGCCCATGAATGATCCTGGTGGATGATCTCCATGATCGCGCCTATCACGATCCCGTTTAAGCTCATGATGAATATCGTGAGAATGCCAAACGAGGCCCCGCCTAAAAAGAGCAGGATGCAGGTCTCGAAATTGTTGATGAAGAGCTTGACACAGATCTCAAAAGAGTTGTTTCCCAGGATCTGGCCGGCCACCTCTTTTTCAAAAAGTTTCATCAGGTTCTCGCCAATTTCAGGATTCTGCATGGTGCCTACCCAGCCGACGGTGAGTGTAGCACAAAAGAGGAGGAGGGTGATGATGATCGCATTGATGAACGGGGCGTTAGACATACAGGACCATCCGTGTCATGTCCCGGATCCCCGGGGCAAGACCCACCGTGATCATGGCGAGCAGGACCAGGTGCCAGAACGCGGGATTTGCCTCTTTGCGGTACTGCTCCATGATATAGATCGCCGGGAAAAGGACGAGCAGTTTTAAGGGGAACATCACAAACGCCGTTCCTGTCCAGTCGATCAGGAAGGATCCGACCACGTGCTGCTCGATGTATTTGATGGACGGGTGGAGGTCGATGCCGTAACTGGTGGCACTGGCATCGAGCAGCTGGCCAAAGAGGAGCGTCATATAGAGTGGATCGGTAACGTACTCCCATTTCAGCACATAGCGCATGCAGGCAAAGACCAGTGCAGTTGCGACAATTGCCATGAGCGGGATGATGGCGAGCACGAAGAGATCGATGCGGGTATGAGTGAGTCCCCACGAGGTCAGGAGCAATACAACGCAGAATGAGGTAAAAAGACCGGCACCGCCATAGAGTTTCAGGTAGTTTTTGCAGAGTCCCTGTTCCTGCAGGTATTTTGAAACGAAGAGGATGATCACTGCATAAAAAAAGAGCAGCACGTATATGGGGGGAGTGACGAGGAGGAACTGGAGATCGGAGGTGATCATATGGGTGTCCTGGACTACCCGGAGCACCCCGCCGAGGATCACGTAGGGCAGGGTGGCAATGACGAACGGGCCGTCGATGGAGATATTGGATTTTTTGAACCAGTGATAGATGAGATAGAGGGCTGCGATGAGAATAAGGGCGTAGGTAATCGTCTCTACGGCATTATAGGGTTGTTCGTACCGCACAGGATCGATGTAATATTTGTAGAAGAAATCACTAATCATCCATGATCTAGAATGAGCGCAGATGCAATAAAATTACTTAAACCCAAAATCTTTGACAAGTCCAAGTGGATGCAGCTCCCCCGGGACGTGGTGATCGGCCACGATGTGCTCGGGCAGCTCCCCGCGGTCTGCGAGGATCTCAAGCTGGGGTCATCCGCGCTCCTCATCTCGGGGAAAGGCACCATGGACCTGGCCGGCGGCCGGGTTCAGCAGATCCTTTCCGGTGACTACGATGTCAGCACCTTTCTGGCTGAACAGATCAACATCCCCGTAATCAAGGCTGCCGAGGAGGCTGCTGCGGATGTTGATTTCCTGATCGGGGTCGGTGGCGGGCGGGTGATCGATACCGCAAAGATTGTTTCTTACAATCTCGACCGCCCGTTCATCAGCATCCCGACCGCAGCATCCCATGACGGTATCGCCTCTGCACGCGCATCCGTTCCAACGGTCGAGGGGCATGCCTCGCTGGAAGCGCAACCCCCCATGGCTATCGTTGCAGATACGGGAATCATTGCATCCGCCCCGCACCGGCTGCTTGCCGCTGGCTGTGCGGATGTGATCTCGAATTATACCGCGATTCTTGACTGGGAACTCGCCCACCGGGTAAAAGGCGAGCCGATGAGCGAGTATGCGATCACGCTCTCGAAGATGACCGCTGAGATTCTTGTAAAGGACGCTCACCTGATCAAACCGCACCAGGAGCAGTCCGCATGGCTTGTGATTAAAGCGCTCGTGTCGAGCGGGGTTGCGATGAGCATTGCCGGGTCATCGCGCCCGGCCAGCGGCGGGGAGCATAAGTTCTCCCATGCACTGGACATACTTGCCCCGGGCAAGGCCCTGCATGGCGAGAGCTGCGGGATTGGCACCATCATCTCCATGTACCTGCATGGCGGTGACTGGCGGGCGATCCGGGCATCGTTAAAGACCATCGGGGCACCAACCACCCCGGCGGATCTCGGGATCGAGGATTCGGTTGCCGTCGAGGCACTGTTAATGGCAAAGACTATCCGTCCCGAGCGCTTTACAATATTCGATATGGGCCTCACGCGCGAATCGGCAGAAAAACTCGTGCAGATGCTCTACAAGGAGTGAGACTGTGGCGGAAACAAAAACAAAGGTAACGCTGGTGGGAACCGTGCTCGCTAAGCCGAATCTCGAGTTCATCTACGAGGGCGAAGTGGCGGAATGCGATACCTGCAAGGTGAAAAAGGCGTGCCACAATCTCCAGAAAGGAAGGAAGTATCGTATTGTCACCGTAAGGTCCACGCACCACGATTGTGCGGTTCACTTAAACGGCGCAACCGCAGTCGAAGTGATGGAGGCGCCGATCACGGCTCTCATCAATGCGGATATGGCAATCATCAACTCCAAGATAAAACCCGAACTCTCCTGCAACAAGTCCGATTGCCGGAGTTTTCCGCTCTGCCGGCCGGAAGGTGTTACGGAGGGTGAGAAGTATATCGTTGTCGATGTGCTGGGGAATGCTTCCGATATCTGCGACAAGGGCCGGGCGCTGAAGCTGGTTGAGCTTAGGCCGGCGTGATTAACGGTTGACGGCGAACAAAAAATAATTATTTTAGTAATTTTTGGTTAATGGTCAAATTTTATAATTAATGAATCTGAAAATTTGTATATTTTTTTGAACATTATCTCAATTTTATCAGAATCTTCGGGTTCAATATCTTCGTGGAATTGTTTCATATATTTCAAATAATTATCCATCGCCCGATATACAAGTAAGAAAAAATGTACTAATGATGAATGAGCCATTTCTTTTTGGAAATACGGTTTAAAAGTAAAATATACGCCAATTCGAACCGTATCAGGTTCATATTCTCTAATAGTGCTGTGAACATTTGGGTGGGTAAAATCACACAGGTGTCCGTAAATTTCTTGATCAAAAGGAAGTAATGAAATTTCTTTACTAATTTTGGAAAACGTTATGGGTTTCCCAGTAAACCACACTTCTGACATCTTTGGATTCTTTAAAATATATTCTGATAAACAGATTGCTTCGAAAATATCTCGCTGTATTGAAAAACATTCATTATAATGCCCCCTTTTTAATAAATCGATAGAACAGTACAAAGATTTTGCAATCCTATCGTTAAGGAGTAATACGGCAAGTGGTCTTTCGATGCCCGCTTTTGGGGTGTTCTTACAATATTTTTCACTAACATTTAAATAAAGTGTAAATAACTCTTCATAAATCTCGATTGGGATTTTGAACGATTCTTTTGTTTTTGCTTCACAGATTTTTTCAGCTGATATAATCGATTCAATATCAGTCATTATTTATTAATGTCGTTTAGTCTATCATATTTTTTGTTAATTGGAATTTTTCTGGTACGATGACTGATAGATATTTTTTACCATAGCGATGAACGCCGCCGCCCCCGATGGGGCGCCCCCGCGGCGGATCAATGACGAAAAATTCTGAAACTCCTCATTGCCCCGCCGTGCCTCGGAGAGGCCCTGAGGCGGGGAGCCATCGCAATCGGATTACATTCACGGGTCTGATATGAATTTGAAGAGTCCATGCCAGTTTAATAAAAAATGCTATTGGAAAATTGGGTTCAGATTAACAGAGCTTGATTTGAAATTTTCTGGCAGACTTTGATTTTTAATTTTCAATCAGACTTTGATTTTAATTTTTTAACCAGACTTTGCTTGAAAAAAATAAATCAAAGCTTGCTTGAAAAATTTCAATCGACCCCCCAGCCCCTGCTTGAAAACCGTTCAGAGATCAATCAAACACTGCTTGAAAATTTCCAAACGCGATCTGTTTGATGCTCATTTAACCAATATGGAGCAAAAATCTCGCGCACATCCGACGTGAACCCGCTCCGGCATCTCACCCAAACAGCTCATCAGGATACTCAGCCGGATCAACCAGACCTTGCTTGAAAAATTTCAATCACGTACGCGATCGCGTTTAAAAATTTTTTCCGGAGCAACCGGATCCTGCTTGAAAAAAATCAACCAGACTTTGATTTTCAATTTTCAACCAGACTCTGCTCAAAAAATTTCAATCGGACCTTGATTTAAAAATTTTAACCAGACTTTGATTTTTAATTTTCAACCAGACCCTGCTCAAAAAATTAAAACCAGACTTTGATTTTTTTTTATTTCATCAAACCCTGATTGAAAAATGGAAAGCAGACTTCAATTAAAAAAACCGGACTCCAATCTGCCAGAACAATTCACTTGCCCCCAGCACTCAGCCACACCCGCTCCGCCAGCTGCACCAGCCCATCATACCCCTCCAGATCCCGGCTCCACCGATCAGGCACCGCTTCAATCCCCCAGTATGCCCCCGCCAGTGCACCACAGCATGCACCAACCGTATCGGCATCCCCGCCAAGATTGATAGCAGACAGGATAGCCCCCTCAAATGTCCGGGCGTGCATGAAACAGTGCAGGGCCGCATGCGAGCACAACACGCTATCTAAGGATGGGTCCGGCTTATGCTCATCATAAGAGCCAAGCATGGCATGCACTTCCGGGTCAGGGCAGAGTGATAGTGCATGCCGGAATGCCCGGGAACGGGAAGATCCCCGCACCATATCGCTGACCATCACGTTCAGGAACGCCGAGCAGTGGCCCGCAACCGGATCAAAATGGGTGATCCGTGAACAGGCCCTGCTTATGGCATAGACTTCCGGGGCGGGCCAGAAGATCCCGAGCGGGAAGCCCCGCATCACGCTGCCGTTCGTCCGGCTGTTGCCACGCCGGTGGTGCACCAGCCATGTGGCATGGTGCGGCAGGGTCCCGGATTTGACCAGATTAAAGAATAATGATGATGTAGGACCGTACCATTCCGGGCGTTTTTCGTACCCCAAAAATAACCTTGATATAATGTCTTTTTGGTTGAAGCCCTTGCATACTGCGAGCGATTCTGCAATTGCCATGGCCTGCAAAGTGTCGTCGGTGATCGCACCCTTTTTCCGGGAATGGCGCCCACCGGGACGCATATCTGTCACCCACGCTTCAGATTGCAGAGATCCTTCCAAAGGCGCGCCCATTGCATCCCCAATTGCAAGCCCAACAAGGGATCCCACGTGCCGCAGGTTTCCTGATATAAATGTCATCAAAAAGCTATATGTGTTGATCAAAAAATAGTATTTCCTTGGAAAAGGTGACAGTGTGCAAAAAGAAGAGTTGCTACATCTACATATGCTGATGATTCACATCAAGAAGTATTACGAAGGCATCACCAACGAAGAAATCCAGACCAACCGTTATGCATCGCTGGAAATCTCTCCTGTTCATATTCACAAAGACAAAAAAGCCCATAAAGACGCTCTCCTCACGCTTGGGGATGAGATTGTTACCCATATCCACCACAAACCCCTGCACGTGGTGAACTATTCTTCTGAAGCTGCATCGCCAAAAGTTGCGGCAGAACATTAATTTTTATGGATGAGGCGCTGGCGTTCCGGGAGATGATCTCCCGCATCCTTACCTTACCGCCCGGTGATGATGCGATTGTTGCGGTAAAGATCGACGTCTGCAAGAAGTACCGGCTCCACGCGGTGCCGAAAAATTCTGCGATCCTGGCCGCAGCCTTACCGGAGGAAAAAAAGATCCTGCGGAAGATCCTGCTCGTCAAACCCACCCGCACTCTTTCGGGTGTTGCACCCGTTGCCGTTATGACTTCGCCGGCACCCTGCCCGCATGGCAAATGTCTCCCCTGCCCCGGAGGGCCCGAGCATCCCTTCCAGTCCCCCCAGAGTTATACCGGGGAAGAACCGGCAGCCCTCAGGGGTCGGGAACATAACTATGACCCGTTTGCCCAGGTCCATGCCCGTCTCGAACAGTTCGAGGCGCTCGGGCACCGGGTGGACAAGGTGGAACTGATCGTAATGGGCGGAACCATGACTGCCCGTCCTGCCGAATACCAGGAGCAGTTCGTTGCCCGCTGCATCGAATCGATGAACACGTACCCCGGGGGGATTCCTGCACCGGTTCCCCCGGAGGTTGCATCCGTAGAGGATGCCAACGAGCTTTCGGCGATTCGCTGCGTTGCGATCACGTTCGAGACCCGGCCTGACTGGTGCAAACGTGAACACATTGACCGGATGCTTGCGCTGGGCGTTACGAAAGTTGAACTGGGCGTTCAGCACGTGGACGATGCGATCCTCACGTACAACCGTCGCGGGTGCACGGTCGCCGATACCGTTGAAGCCAATACCCTGCTCCGCGATGCCGGGCTCAAAGTCGGGTTCCACATGATGCCCAACCTGCCCGGCTCCACGCTGGAATCCGACAAGCAGATGTTCGAGACGATCTTTTCCGATCCCCGGTTCATGCCGGACTTCCTTAAGATCTACCCCACGCTCGTGACCCCGGGTTCCGAGATCGAGGAGCACTGGGAGCGGGGGATCTATTCGCCGTACCAGGAAGATGAGTTGATCGAGCTTATTGCGTATGCAAAAACCCTCATCCCCGAGTTCATCCGGCTCCAGCGGATCCAGCGGGACATCCCGGCCAAGCTGATCGTTGCCGGTTCCCGGCACTCCAATTTCCGGCAGCTGGCCCAGAACCGTCTGACCGCTACCGGCAGGAAATGCCGCTGTATCCGCTGCCGCGAGATCGGCAGGCTTCCCTCGGTTGTTGAGTCCGATATGCGGGTGATGAAGTACGAGTGCTGCGGCGGGACCGAGCATTTCATATCCGCCGTTTCCGGTGATTCCCTGATCGGGTTTACCCGGCTTCGCTTTCCCTCGATGGTCTACCGTCCCGAACTCGAGAATGCTGCCCTGATGCGGGAACTGCACGTGTACGGCAGTCTTGTGCCGGTAGGCAGTGATGCTGATTCGGAAGAGTGGCAGCACCGGAATTACGGGCGGGCCCTGCTGGCTCTTGCTGAAGAAACAGCAACAGCGGGCGGTTTCTCACGGCTTGCCATCATGAGCGGCATAGGGGTGCGCCCGTATTACCGGCGACAGGGCTATGAGCGTGCAGGGCCTTATATGGTTAAGGAGCTGCCATGAACCCGGCCACAACTGCATTTGTACGGCAGCGGTTTACTGAATATTACAAGAAAACCGTGCTCGTTGCACCACCGGCACTTGAGCAGCGCGAATGGGGTTTTGTGCTCTTCAATCCCGGTGCATCCGAGATGCGGATGCGACGGCATGTGGGATTTTTAAGCAGGGATGAACTGTTCGAGTATCTCAAAAATCTCGTGCCGCAGCATACCTATTACTCCACGGCCTATTACGAAACACCTGATGCCGGCACCATGGCGGACAAAGGGTGGTGCGGGGCTGACCTGATCTTTGATCTCGATGCGGACCATATCGTGCGGGGAGCTTACGACATGATGCTGGCCCGGGTGAAAGAAGAGACCGAGAAACTCATCGCAATCCTTCTCGATGAGTTTGGCATGGATCCCAAATCCATTGAACTGGCCTTTTCAGGTGGCCGGGGATACCATGTCCATGTCCGGGATCTCGCGTTTCGCAACTGGGGGAGTGCAGAGCGCCGGGAACTGATCGATTATATCTGCGGGATTGGGATCGATCCGGCTGTAATGCTGACCGGCAAGAATACAAAAACACCCGGCTGGCCGAACCGGTACCGGGCGGCACTTGCCGAGTATATCCGCTGGGTCGGATCCCTTCCCGAAACAGAAGCAATGACGCACCTCACCGGCATGGAAGGGATCGGCAAAGAATCGGCGATCACGTTCTTGAAAAACCGGGAGGAGATTCTTGCCGGTATCGAACGCCACCCCTCGCCCAGTATCATAAAGACCAGTCGTGTCCTGTCTGTAGCCGTTGCCCAGCAGGAAGGCGAGTTCAAGAAACGCGTGCTCGCCCGTGCTGCTCTTGCCGACGAACCGGTGACAACGGATACGAAGCGTCTCATCCGCCTGCCCACGTCCCTGCATGGCGGGAGCGGTATGCGGGTGCAGCCGCTTGAACTCCGTGACCTGCACGAGTTCGACCCACTCACGGATGCCGTGGTCTTCGGGACCCGGGATGTCCGGGTGGACTGCAGGTTTGCGCTGAAGATGCCGATGCTCGGAAGTACTTATGAGCTCCAAAAAGGCATCATTACAGTACCGGAAGCAGTAGCCGTATTTCTCTGCTGCCGCGGCATGGCAGAGATTGCCTGAGGGGACACGATGACGCTTGACGATCTGCGCAGTATCCTGCTCTCTGAGCGGGAAACGGGGAGGCTGATAGCCGCCGCCCCGGATATTTTTGAGCGCGGGCATGAAGAACTGGCATCGCTGATGGCAAAGGTGTATGAACTCGATGATCCCCTGTCAGAAGAAGCCCGATCCCTGATTGAAGAGACGCTGGCTATCAAAGAGACCCTTCACGATCTCTTTGCGATCCGCTCCCGCAAGATCCTTGCTCTCACCATCATGCATGCCGAGGGCAATTATTATGATCGCGAGGAAGTAAAACGCACTATTCCTGCCGAGCGGGAGATGTTTGACCAGATCACTGCCGCAATCGAACAATGCCAGGGCATCCTCCTGTATAATGCCCCGCATGTCCCGGTGACTAAAGAAACCGAGATTGATGATTTCGGTGAGGCGGAACCCATATCTGACGATTCGGGTACTCCTTTGGTTCCCGTTCCTGCGCAGCACAAGGCCCACCTGCCCCACACGCATCCCTGCGTCCTTGTCCGCGCACTCGAAAATATGGAATCGTTCATGGGAGTGGATGGGAGGATTTATACTCTTTCAAAAGGAGATATAGTGACGCTTCCAGAGCGGAATGCTGCGGTCTTAAGTGAACGCAACATAGTCTTAAATATCAATCTTTGCAAATAATATTGGTATTCTATATCCAACTTATCGGTGAAAATTTTATGAAAATGCCAGCGAAATTCAACACCTATTGCCCCTTCTGCCGAACTCACGAGATTCATGAGGTTGAGAAGGTAAAGAAAGGCAAAACAACCGGCCTCCACTGGATCGACCGCCAGAAAGCACGCAGGGGAAAAGTAGGCAACATGGGTAAATTCTCAAAGGTGCCCGGCGGCGACAAGCCGACGAAGAAGATCAACGTCCGGTACCGCTGTGTCACCTGTGGAAAGGCACACCTGCGCAAGGGTTACCGTGTCGCGAAGTTTGAACTGACGGAGTGAGCGATAATGGTAAGTGTTATTCGGGATAACCGGAGTAAATTCTACAAAGTAAAGTGTCCAGACTGTGAGAACGAGCAGACCGTCTTTGAGAAGGCAAGCACAACCGTAAAGTGCGTAGTCTGCGGACATGATCTTGCTACCCCCGCCGGGGGCAAGGCAAGCATCAAGGCTGAGATCGTCTCAGAGCTTAAGTGATACTACCCATGCAGGACAGAGAGTGGCCACAGGAAGCGGAACTTGTCGTTTGCACAGTAGAAAACGTCAAGGATTTCGTAGCATTCGTATCACTGGATGAGTATGGTGGCCGCCAGGGGCTCATCCCCATCTCTGAAATTGCAACAGGCTGGATCAAGTACATCCGTGACCACATCCGCGAGGGCCAGAAGATTGTCTGCAAGGTCCTCAATGTTGACCGGAGCCGTGGTCACATTGATCTTTCCTTAAAGGACGTCAACGAACACCAGCGGCGCGAGAAGATCCGCGAGTGGAAGAACGAGTCCAAAGCGCAGAAGTGGCTCGGGTTTGCCGCGGAACAGTCTGGTGAAGAAGCCAAGGCAATCGAGGATGAGATCTTCGGTAAATATGGGGCATTCTACCCGGTCTTTGAAGATCTTGTTATCGACCCGGAGACAACCGTCAAGAAACTCGGTTTTTCCAAGAAGGTTTCCGATGCTCTCCTGCATGTGGCTCAGGAAAATGTCAAGGTCCCGAGTGTCGAAGTTACCGGCCACCTGCAGCTCACCTGTTCTGCACCGGATGGCATCTCGGTAATCAAGAAGGCCTTAAAAAGTGCCGAGCCGAAGATTGCCGGTGTCAATATCGAGTTGCTCTATCTCGGTGCACCGCTGTACCGGATCAAAGTGACTGCTCCGGACTACAAGAAGGCGGAAAAAGCAATTGAGAAAGCAGCACATGCTGCGATTGCTGTTGTCGAGAAATCCGGCTGCGGCGAAGGTAAGCTCATCAAGAAACCGAAATCCGGGAAGAGCCAATGAGTGGTCGAATCCGTCGTTGCCCGGTAGATCAAATCTATACCCTTTCTTTAACCTGTCCTGCCTGTGGCAAGCCGACAGTTGTGGCACATCCTGCCCGTTATTCACCTGAAGACAAGTACGGCAAGTACCGGAGACTGGCACAGCATGATTGAGGATATCGCAGTCAGCTACCTTGAGAGTTTCAAGGATAAGCGCCCGGTAGATCCGATCCTGATCGAAGGCCTGCCTGGCATCGGCCAGGTGGGAAAGTTAGTGGCCGAGTACATGATCCACATGCTCAAGGCCGAGAAGATCGGCGAGATCCACTCGATCTATTTTCCCCCGCAGGTGCTACTCGATGAAACCGGCCTTGCCCGGCTGGCACGAAATGAGCTCTTCTTATACCAGTCAGAAGGACACGATATCGTTTTTCTTGTAGGCGATCACCAGAGCACCTCAAACGAGGGGCACTATATCCTTGCCGACCATTACTGCGAGATTGCCGAAGAGCTCAAGGTAAAACGCATCTACACGCTCGGCGGTTTTGGTGTCGGCCATCTCGTGAATGAGCCCCGGGTGCTGGGTGCCGTGAACCGTGCGGAACTGCGCCCGGAACTGGAAGAAGCCGGTGTCACGTTCAACCGGGATGAACCCGGTGGCGGAATCATCGGTGCTGCCGGTCTCATGCTGGGACTTTCCTCCCAGCGGGGCATGGATGCCGTCTGCCTGATGGGCGAGACGAGCGGGTATCTTGTTGACCCGATGAGTGCATCGAATGTGCTTCGCGTGCTCTCGAAACTGATCGATGTGCCGGTTGATTCCACGAAACTCAATGACCGGGCTTCCGAGATGGAGAAGGTTATCGAGGGGCTTGTCGAAGGCGAGAAGCTGCAGAAAGATGAAGAGCTCAGTTATATCGGGTAATTGGCCGGATTATCATCTCTCATTAAAAAAAGTAAACCTTTTTTCCGCATTAAAAATCCGGATCACGTTTGCAGGAACGCGAGGATCTCCTTAATGTCCGGCACCGAATGCACCGGGTAAATCTTTACGAAGATCACCTTCTGCTTGTCATCAACGATCACATTCGCCCGCTCGGAAAACCCGTTCTCGTCCCGGAAGAGCCCGTATTTCTGGGCAACGGTGCCGTGGGGCCAGAAATCGCAGAGAAGTGGTGTTTTTTGTATCGCAAGGTTCTCTGCCCATGCCTTTTTGCAGGGCACGGAATCGACACTGATGCCGACCGGTACGCAGTTTGCGGCAAGGAGCACCTCCCGGTTATCTTCCAGCGACTTCATCTGGGCTGCGCAGTACTCCGTCCACGCGAGCGGGTGGAACGAGAGAAGTACGCGTTTTCCTGCCTGTTCATAGAGATCGAACGTCTTGTCGTTCTGGTCTTTCAATGAGAAATTCCGCGCAGCATCCCCGACCTGCGCCAAGCCTGCCTGTGTCAAATGGATCACCTTATGCTGGTGTTCTTGTGTTTGGAGGGCATGAGGTTTTGCATGGTTGCAGATTTTTTCCCTGTATTGAGTCACCTTCCGGGTCTCCCCCCACCTCCCAACCCCCCCTCATCCAAAATGCCCCCACCGACCCCCTCATCACGTCAATAACTCCGCTCCCATACTTATGTTTATCTCTTCCCCCAAAAGCCTGCAAACACTTCGCGTGCTATTGCCGTTATCCGCATCATTATCCAGAAAATGGGAATGCGGAAAATAATTATTGCTCTCCGATAGCGTAGCTTTCCGATACCCTCATATCGGCCGGTATGAAATATCCCTGTAGGAACATGACGGACGAATTTTCAGATATACCGGTATTCATGGAGCAGATGGCAGAATCGATCAAAAAAACCGCTGTCCTGCTCGATAGCGCTGAGACATCAGCATTCTTTCTCCATATCCTCAGGGCAAAGCGGATCTACGTGGCCGGAGCCGGACGCTCGGGTCTGATCGCCCGGGCGTTTGCCATGCGTTTACTCCACCTTGGCTACGAGGTGTACGTTGTCGGCGAGACGGTCACACCCGCACTTGAGCAGGGTGATACGATGGTGGTCTTCTCCGGTTCCGGTGAAACCGTGTCAATGGCAACATTCTGTGCAACGGTCAAGGGACTCGGGGGCACTATCTGCCTTATCACGGCCTCACCGGAATCGAAGATCAGCAGGATCGCAGACTGCGTTGTCAACCTCGGGGACATCACCGGGTATTACCATGGCGACCAGTCCTCGTACGAGATCCGGCAGATGACTGGGAAATACCGGTCGATCGCATCCGCATTTGCTCCTCTTGGCACGCTCTTTGAGACGCTCGCCCTGATCTTTTCCGATGCGGTCATCTCTGCGCTGATGGAAGCAAAAAAAGAGGACATCGGGGAGCTGAAAGGAAGGCTCACCAATATGGAATGATCCGATCTGGATTTGTCTGGAGTGTCATTCTGCTCAATAATCTTTTTATTTTTATTTTTTCTGCGTTCATGTCATGGTGCCAATATTGATAAGATCCCACGATCAGTTCACTGCTGATGAATGCAAAGCTGGTTCTTGTCATTGCCTTGGTCCTTGTCATAGCAGCTGCAGGTGCGATTGTTCTTCTCGGCAGCCCGCAAATCCATGCCTCCCCGCAACCGGGAGGATCAACGGCTCTTCCCGCAGTTGAAGTCCGGTCCTACGAAGGAAAGGATCTATCATCGATCAATGCATTCCATGAAAATTCCATCAAGGGTCCCCAGCATATCAGTGAATCCGATTATCGTCTTACTGTCACCGGGCTGACAAATAAAACGGATATTTACACGTACAGTGAAGTGCTGGGACGTTACCCCCACTATACCAAGCTCGTCACTCTCTTTTGTGTGGAAGGCTGGGATGCTACAATTCTCTGGGAAGGTGTGCAGGTGCGGGATCTCATCAGGAATGCCGGGCCGGACCCGCGTGCAAATACGGTGATATTCACGGCGCATGACGGCTATACCACATCATTTCCGCTCGACTACGTAATGAACCGGGATATCATCATGGCCTATAAAATGAACAACGTCACCCTTCCTGCCGAACGGGGATTTCCCTTTGAGCTCGTAGCAGAAGACAAATGGGGATACAAGTGGGTGAAGTGGATCGAGAAGATCGAACTGACCAATGATCCCAGCTACAAGGGATACTGGGAACAGCGGGGATATTCCAATACCGGGGATCTGGACAAGAGTTACTATTCGTGATAATTGCATCTGCAAAAATATTCGAGTTTAACTTTTTTATTTCAAATTCACGGTGCCGGCAACCATTTTTTGTGTCATTGATAATATCCACGCACGGTTCAGGAACAGGTGGACGGCGACAAAAAAACAGAGCGTAATTCCTGACCAGTCATGGATGTCGCTCATCTGGGCCAATGGCAGCACGACATCGGTAAGACCGAATGTCCGCAAAAGTAAGGTGAACTTGAAGAACCCGGTGATAAAACTGGTCAGGAACAGAACTCCCATTGCAAGATCAACGCACCATTTCACAACCTGCATATTCATAGATGTCTCTCTCCCTGCATGCGATTTGTCTGTGAAGGTTAAGGAGATTGCGAATCAGGAAGTACTCGTGTTCCGGGATATGTTGAAAGATTGTAATGCATCGCATAGTTAGGATAACGTGGAATCTTTCATGAATATTATATCCAGAAAAAAGCAACAATACACGTACTCATGCCTGTCAACGCCGACCTTCACATCCACTCCCCGTACTCGATAGCCGTTTCACGCTTCATGCAACCGGAGCAGCTGCTTGCGGGGTGCGTAACAAAAGGCATACAGGTGCTTGGCACGGGCGATGCACTCCAGCCGGACTGGACGTCCGGGTGGAAACCGTTCCTGGAAAACGATGCCGGTATTGTCATCGTCCCGCAAGGAGAGATCGAGGATATAAAACGCGTTCACCATCTCATTCTTGCAGAAGACCTTGCCCAGTTCGACCAGCTCCGCGACCTTCTTGAGGGCACCTGCAAGAGTTTTGTCACGAGCGGCAGGCCGCACGTGTACCTGACTGGCGAAGAGATCGCCAATGCCGCCCACGATGTGGGGGCGCTCGTAGGCCCGGCCCATGCCTTCACCCCGTGGACAGCAATGTACGCGTACTTCGATTCCGTCCCGGCCTGTTATGGCAATGCGAAGATCGATTTCCTTGAGCTCGGTCTCTCCGCTGACAGTTCCTACGGCGCGTCAATCCCTGACCTGTACAATATTCCGTTCCTCACCAACTCCGATGCCCACAGCCCATACCCGGACAAGCTGGGACGCGAGTTCAACCGGATCCGCATAGGGAGTCCCACGGCAAAGGACGTGCTGGCTGCGATCCGGGACGGGGCCATAGAGATGAATGCCGGGTTCTTTCCGGAGGAAGGGAAGTACAACCGCACGGCATGTACCCGGTGCTACGAGCAGTATTCCCTCGAGGATTCCATCCGGCACCAGTGGCGCTGCCCGAAAGATGGCGGTATCATAAAAAAAGGCGTATCCGACCGGGCAAAGGAACTCGCCCACGGCAACAAGGCAAGACCCCGTCCACCCTATCTCCGTGTCATCCCACTTGCCCAGATAATCCAGACAATGGAAAAGGCGTCGTCACCGAACACCAAGAAATGCAAAGCGATCTATGCCTCGTTCATCACAACGTTTGGCAACGAGATCGCAGTTCTCCTCGATGTGCCGGTTGCCGAGATACGGGCGATCCACCCGAAGGTTGCCGATGCCATTGCCGCTCTCCGCACCGGGACGGTCACCCTGCACCCGGGCGGTGGCGGGAAGTACGGGACGTTCTCGCTCGGGTGAAATATCCTTTCTTTGTTCTTCTCTTTTGACGTTAAGTTGGCAGGTTTTTCCCCGAACCAAATGTTTATTGCCCCGACATTGCTATTTCTGCCTTGTGATAAACCATGGCCATGAAAACCCTCACAACTAACCAGGGCGTTCCGGTAGCTGATAACCAGAACTCCCTGATCGCAGGACCGCGAGGCCCGGTACTTTTTCAGGGCGTCCACCTGATCGAAAAATAGGAGATGATGGTATGACTGACGACAGTAAGTGTCCGGTAACCGGCGGAGCAGACAAACACGCTCCCGGCAGGGGCACATCGAACCGGGACTGGTGGCCCAAACAGCTGAACCTTAACGTCCTGCACCAGCACTCGCCCTTGTCCAACCCCATGGGTAAGGGTTTTGACTATGCCGAAGAGTTCAGGAGCCTTGACCTCGCAGCCGTAAAGAAGGATCTGCAGGCGCTGATGACCCGCTCGCAGGACTGGTGGCCGGCGGACTTCGGCCACTACGGCCCCTTTTTCATCCGCATGGCATGGCACAGCGCCGGCACGTACCGTACCGGTGACGGTCGCGGCGGCGCCGGTGCCGCCCAGCAGCGCTTCCCGCCCCTCAACAGCTGGCCCGACAACGTGAATCTCGACAAGGCGCGCCGGCTACTCTGGCCGATCAAGCAAAAGTATGGCAGGAAAATCTCATGGGCCGATCTCATGATCCTTGCCGGCAACGTTGCTTTGGAATCAATGGGATTCAAAACATTCGGCTTTGCTGGCGGTCGTGTGGATGCCTGGGAACCCGATGAGGTCTACTGGGGTTCTGAGAACCTATGGCTGGAGGATAAACGCTACTCCGGCGATCGTAATCTCGAAAACCCGCTCGCCGCCGTGCAGATGGGGCTGATCTACGTCAATCCGGAAGGCCCGAACGGCAACCCGGATCCGGTCGCGGCGGCAAAGGATATCCGCGAGACATTCGCCCGCATGGCCATGAACGATGAAGAGACCGTTGCGCTCATCGCCGGCGGTCACTCCTTTGGCAAAACCCACGGCGCCGGGCCTGCGTCCCATGTGGGGCCTGAGCCCGAAGCGGCGGGCATCGAGGAACAGGGCCTCGGCTGGAAGAGCAGCTTTGGCACCGGCAAAGGCGGTGACACGATCAGCAGCGGCCTCGAAGTCACCTGGACCAACACCCCAACGAAGTGGAGCAACAACTTCTTCCGTATCCTGTTCGGTTCCGAATGGGAACTGACGAAGAGCCCGGCCGGGGCGCACCAGTGGACACCGAAGGGGGGCGCAGGTGCCGGCACGGTGCCGGATGCCCACGATCCGAAGAAGCGTCACCCGCCAACCATGCTTACCACAGATCTCTCTCTGCGATTCGACCCGGTCTACGAGAAGATCTCTAGGCGCTTCTACGAGAACCCGGACCAGTTCGCTGATGCATTTGCCCGGGCATGGTTCAAACTGACGCACCGCGATATGGGCCCACGCTCACGCTATCTCGGCCCGGAGGTTCCGGCCGAAGATCTCATCTGGCAGGATCCCATCCCTGCCGTCAATCACCCACTGATTGATGCACAGGACATCGCATATCTCAAGAAAAAAATCCTGGATTCCGGCCTGTCGATTTCGGAGCTGGTCTCGACCGCATGGGCATCGGCGTCCACCTTCCGTGGTTCCGACAAGCGCGGCGGTGCCAACGGTGCCCGCATTCGCCTCGCGCCGCAGAAGGACTGGGAAGTCAACCAGCCGGCTCGGCTGACCCGGGTGCTCAAGACGCTGGAGGGAATCCAGAGCGCCTTCAATAACACCGCCTCTGCCGGAAAGCAGGTCTCGCTGGCTGACCTGATCGTCATGGCCGGTTGCGCTGGTGTCGAGCAGGCTGCGAAGAACGCCGGTCACGAGGTGGCGGTCCCCTTCACGCCGGGACGCATGGACGCTTCGCAGGAGCAGACCGATGTGGTATCCTTTGCCGTGCTCGAGCCGAAAGCGGACGGCTTCCGCAACTACTCAAAGACCCGCTATGCCGTACCGGCCGAGGAGTTGCTGGTCGACAAGGCGCAATTGCTGACCCTGACCGCGCCCGAGATGACGGTGCTCCTGGGCGGCATGCGTGTCCTGAAGACCAACTTCGGCGGATCACCGCACGGCGTCTTCACCAAACGCCCGGAGGTGCTCACCAACGACTTCTTCACCAACCTGCTCGATATGGGCACTGAGTGGAAGCCGGTATCGGACGAAAAGGACATATTTGAAGGGCGCGACCGCAGAACCGGCGAAGTTAAGTGGACCGGCACGCGTGTCGATCTCATCTTCGGTTCGAACGCCCAGCTCCGGGCTCTCTCCGAGGTCTATGGAAGTGCGGACGGGCAGAAGAAGTTTGTAGAGGACTTTGTTGCGGCCTGGACCAAAGTGATGAACCTTGATCGCTTCGATCTCGCCAGATCGCAAGCATAAATGTCTTCAGTAGTGGAGAACCCAAACGAAAGTGTATAAGGAACCCGGGCAGAGGGTTTTAAAGGACAGATACTTTGAACGGTACGGTGAGTGCACCGCGTATCATCTCGTGGAACATCACGCTTCAGTGTCCGCTGAAGTGTCCCCATTGTTACGTGGATGCTGGAGAAGAGGAGGCAGCGGGAGTGCTCTCCACGCAGGAGGCATTCGGTGTCATTGACCAGATCCGGGCAACCGGGCAGCCGGTTGTTGTGCTGAGTGGCGGGGAACCTCTCATGAGAGAGGATATCTATGCTATTGCCCGCTACGGCACGGAGCAGGGACTCCGGATGGTCATGGGCACGAGTGGGTACCTCATCGACCATGACACGGCGGTAAAATTGAACGGTGCGGGTATCCGGGCTGTGGCCATCAGCCTGGATTCCGATGACCCTGCCATCCATGATGCGTTCCGGGGTGTTGATGGCGTATGGAAAAAGGCCGTGCAGGCCATCGGGCACTGTCGGGATGCGGGGATTTCCGTCCAGATCAATATGTCCGTCATGCGGTCTGCCATCAGTGATGTGGAAGAGGTAATAACACTCGGGACTTCGCTTGGCGTCCGTGATTACCAGCTCTTCTTTCCCATTCCTACCGGAAGGGCCCGGCTGATTGAGTCCCGCAGCCCTGAGGAATACGAGGACCTGATCCGGCAGATTCTCATTCATTACCGTAATTCCGATCTCAATATCCGCCCTACCTGCGCCCCGCAGTTCCGGAGGATCGCTGATGAGCTGGGGATCATCAACCCTGCATGGGGGCGTGGTTGCCTGGCCGGTATCACCTATTGCCGGATCTTTGCCAACGGAGATGTGACTCCCTGCCCGTACCTGCCGGTAAGTGTCGGTAACATGCGGACAACTTCATTTTCTGATATCTGGTATCATGCCGATCTCTTCAATGCACTCCGCGATCCCGGCCTCCTCACGGGAAAGTGCGGGCAATGCAGCTACAAGACAACCTGTGGGGGGTGCAGGGCCCGGGCATACCGGGGGAAGGACGCCACATCTCCGCTCTGGTGCGATGGTCTTGCAACCCCGGAGACGCTCAACGGGGAGTGCTGCGGGGAAGACCCGTGGTGTCCCTATCAACCCGATGAGGTGGTATAATTCCCCAGACTATTTCCCTGACGGCACACTACGACCGGACCGACCTCGAACTTCTCGATGCACTCCAGGATGACATCCCCTTCGTCTCCCACCCATGGATAGTGATCGCCGACCGGCTGGGCATTTCTGAGCCTGAACTGCTCAATCGGATGGAACGCCTGCAGGCAGCCGGTATCCTGCGGGGAGTAACCCCGGTGCTGGAATCCCGGCGCCTGGGGATTACCACTGCAACCCTCATTGCCCTCCGCGTACCGGAATCGCGTATCCCTGAAGTAGCCCGTATCATCAATTTGTATCCGGAAGTATCGCATAATTACCGGCGGGACCATGATTATTCAATCTGGTTTACTCTTGCCGCAGCAACAGAGGAGCGGATCGGTGAGGTGCTGGATGAAATTCTTAACAAGACGGGTATTTCAGAGGCTGACATGCTCAACCTGCCCACCCGTGCACAATACAAGATCGATGTGAGATTCTCCTGCTGCCCGGATTACGGGGAGGTGTAACCATGGATCAGACTGATCGCACCCTGCTCAAAGAACTGGAAAACGGCCTCCCGCTTGTCAGCGAACCGTTCGGGGAATTAGGAGAGCGGCTCCAGATCAGCGGTACAGAAGTCATGGAACGGCTCCGGCGGCTCAAAGAGAACGGGATTATCAGGAAATTCCGGGCGCGGATCAACCAGCGGCAGATCGGGATTACGGCAAATGCGGTTGTTGCATGGCAGATCCCTGACGCATCCAGCCCGGAGCTGCACTCACAATTTGCATCCTTTCCCGGAGTCTCCCACTGTTACCTGCGCCAGCCCGTTCCGGGCCGGTGGGACTACACGCTCTATACCGTCCATCATGGCCGCAGCCGGACAAGGGTTCTTACCGAGGTCATACTGCTTGCCGGCAAAACAGGGATCAGTAACTTTGTCGTGCTCTTCAGCACGGAAGAGTTCAAGAGGATTCCAGCGGTGCGCATCAGTGTGACCGGGGGTGAATTCCCATGAACCGGATTACCCAGTGCATGCACGGGCGGGGGACGGTCAGCGGGGTCATGCGGCACCAGCATAAGCCGCAGACTGATGTGCCCAGTACCTTTCTTGCCTTCTCCGTCATGTACCGTCCGGTGGTCTTCTGGAACATTACGGATCGCTGCAACCTGAGCTGCACTCACTGCTATAACAAGTCCGGGCCAGGAAGTTCGACCGTGGGGGAACTCACGACCGAAGAAGCAATGTGGGTCATCGACGACCTCGCAGATATGGGCGTTCCGCTCATCCTGTTCACTGGTGGGGAACCGCTCATGCGTGAGGATATCTGGGAGCTTGCCCGTCACGCCCGATCGCGTGGACTTAAGATGGCGCTCAGTACCAACGGGACGTTGATCACTCCCGAAGTCGCAGTCAGGATCAAGGGATGCGGGATAGAGTATGCGGGAATCTCGCTCGATGGTGCCCGGGCAGAGACCCACGACCGTTTCCGGAATTCACCCGGTGCATTTGATCGGACACTCGCTGCATTCGCGGCGTGTAAAAAAGCCGGGCTCCGGTGCGGGGTCCGGGTCACGCTCACAAAGGAGAACCGGTGCGAACTTGGTGCGCTTGTTGACCTTGCCCTGTCGCTTGGCGCCTCCCGTTTCTGCCTGTACTGGCTCGTACCCGCCGGGCGGGGGATTGATTCCTATGCCCGGTTGCAGCTGGACCCGGATGAGGTGGACGAAGCCTTATCCCTTCTCTACCGGAAAGCAAAACAGACCGACCCCGGGTTGATGGAGTTCCTGACCGTGGATGCGCCCCAGGACTGTATCCACCTGCTCGCGTCCATGGAAAAGGATGGTTCTGAGGATCTTGCTGATGCCCGCGAGCTGCTCGCTTCCTTAAAGGGCGGATGCAGTGCGGGCACCCGCGTGGCAAATATCGATGCACAGGGAAATGTTTACCCCTGCCAGTTTGCCCGTTCACCGGAATTTCTGATCGGCAATGTCAGGGACCGCTCCTTCAGCGATCTCTGGGCGGATACAGAAAATCCCGCTCTAGCCATGTTCCGGCAAAAGGAGATGCAATTTAAGGGCCGGTGCAGAGCGTGCAACTATCGCGAGCTCTGCGGTGGCGGGTGCCGGGTTCGTGCGCATGCGGTGAATGGGGATTTTTTAGCAGAAGATCCCTTCTGTTTCGTTCAGAATCCCTGATGCGTTGCGGGTTGATGGATGACCCCCCGGTTTTCCCCGCTTCGCCGGATGCGTTGATGTTCAACTGTTTTTTTAATCGTAACTATTAATGAAGGAAAAAGCCAACATGATCTCTCAATGCTCAAAGTACATCGGGATATTTGTGGATACTGCGGATGCTGTGTATCAGTCTGCCCCGAAGGCGCCCTCGAACTGATCGACGCATACCTTTCCGTGGAGAATAACTGCACGAGTTGTGGAATCTGTGCCAAAGTCTGCCCCCTGGGTGCCCTGGAGGTAGTCAATGAAAAATAAGTATGACGTACTTATCATCGGTGGCGGCCCGGCCGGCGCTCTTGCCGGTAAGACTGCTGCCGAAAAAGGCCTGTCTGCCTGTATCGTGGAGAAGCGCCCGGCAATCGGTGCCCCGGTACGCTGTGCTGAAGGGATAGGCCGGGAAGCTCTCCTGGAGTTTATCGAAGCCGATCCGCGCTGGATCTCTGCCGAGATGCACGGCGCCGGTATTGTTGCTCCTGACGGGTTTTTCATGAAACTCGAATCTGACATGGCGGGCAGCAAGGTCGGCTATGTCCTTGACCGCAAGTTCTTTGACCGTGAGCTGGTCTGGAAAGCGGCAGAAGCGGGCGCAGACGTGGCTGTAAAGTCAAGGGCCGCCGCCCCGATTATGGAAAACGGTGTTCTCAAAGGGGCAAAGATCGAGTACTGCGGGAAAGTTACCGATGTGCGAGCCGATGTGGTGATCGCAGCCGATGGCGTTGAATCCAAGTTCTCGAAGTGGTGCGGTATCGATACCACGGTCCCCGTCCGGGAGATCATGAGTTCGGTCCAGTACGTGATGGCTGATGTTGACATCGATGAACACGCCACGATCTTTTATCTTGGTAATGATGTTGCACCGGAAGGGTATCTCTGGATCTTCCCGAAAGGTCACCGCACGGCAAACGTTGGTATCGGGATCTCGGGCAAGAAGAGTGGCGAAGGGCACCGGGCAAAGGATTACCTTGACAAGTTCGTGAAAAAGACGTTCCCGAACGGAAAGACCATCGAATATATTCCCGGTGGTGTGTCCGTCTGCCGCCCGCTTGAGTGCACCGTGGCTGATAATCTCCTTATTGCCGGCGATGCAGCCCGGGTTGTTGACCCCCTGACCGGTGGCGGTATCTACAATGCCATGTATACCGGTAAACTGGCCGCAGAAGTTGCCGCAGACTGCATCAGTAAAGGAGACACGTCGAAAAAGGCGCTCATGACCTATGATGTCACCTGGCGTGCGTCGAAGATGGGAAAAGCCATCGAGCGCAATTACCACATCAAGGAATATTTGATCAAACAACCCGATGAGAAACTCAACGAGATCATCCACTCGGTCTCGAAAATGAACCTAAAAGAGTTCTCCACCATCAGTTTAATAAAAGAAATTATCCGGGTAAACCCGAAACTGGTGCTCGAGCTGGGCGCGCTCGCAGCATCACTCCGTTGATTTTTTCAGTTGTTTGTTCAGCAGGCGCAGGCAATCGTCCTCTGCCTCTTTTTTGGTAAATACCGTAAAGATATCGCCGGGCTGGATCTTCACGTTCCCGCTCGGGATGATGAGCACACCGCCGGCCCTGCGGATCGCAATAAAGACAAAGTCCTTGACCTTGAGTTCGCGGATCTCGTGATCCACGATAGGCGCACCCGGTTCTGCCACAATCTCAAAGATGGTGCCGCCCGGGATGGAGGCGAGTTGCTGCAACTGGGGGTTCTGTGTCCAGTAATACAGGCGCGAGGCAACGAGTTCGTCCGGGTTCTCGCTGATTCGCACCCCGACTTCCTTAAAAAAGTCCGAGTGCGAGGGCTGGTTGACGATGGCAACTACATTGGGTACCCGGAATTTTTTTGCCAGCCAGCAGGTCATCAGGTTGACTGAATCATCGCTCGTTGTGGCGATCAGGGCTTCGGCCCGGTCAATACCTGCTTCTTCTAAGATGGTCTTGTCGGTTGCATTTCCGGTGACTGCCAGTACATCGTAGTGCTCAAGGATCTCGCTGCACCGGGATTCATCCTGGTCGATCACGACTACATTATGGGCGTGCTCGATCGCCTGTTTTGCAAGATTTTTCCCGATTCCACCGAGCCCAACGATGATGATATACATGAGTACCGGTTACCATCATCGGCATTGAAATAATTTGCGCATCAACCCTCTGAGCGTGATATGCGGGGTCGACGAGGCAGGAAAAGGTTCGGTGCTGGGCCCGATGGTGATTGCTGCAGTGGGGATATCCTCAGAAGAGATCCTCGTTGACCTTGGGATGAAGGACTCGAAACTGCTGGTGCCAAAAGAGCGCGAGCGCCTGTATAAGATAATCAGGAAAAAATGCCGGGTTGCAGTTGTTTCGCTTGACGCGCAGGAAATTGACACGGTGCGGCGGGAAATGACCCTCAATGCCGTAGTTGCCCGGGCTCATGCCCACGTGATCACCAAACTGTCTCCGGACTGCGCCTATGTGGATGCCTGCGATGTGAATACGTTCCGGTATGCAGAGATGGTAAAAAACCACCTTGACAAACCCTGCGAGATCGTATCCGAACACCATGCCGATGTGAAATTCCCCGTAGTATCAGCTGCCAGTATCATTGCAAAGGTGACCCGTGACCGGGCAATAACCCTGCTTGCGAAAAAATACGGGGAGATCGGCAGCGGGTATCCTTCGGATCCGGTCACCATCCGCTTTTTGCATGCATATATTGATGAGCATCGCATCCCGCCCCTTATCGCCCGGAAGAGCTGGAAGACCGTCAGTGCAATCCTTGCAAAAAAGGCCCAGAGTTCACTCGGAGATTTTTAAACGGAATGACATCATCACCTTATAACAATAATAACTCTGGTTACTATTACCTTGGGATTTTTATCGGAGTGATCATTTCCTATTCGCAGCTAATGAGCTTATGGTCTGTTTATAATAGTCCGGAAAATATGGCACTATTTGTTCGCCCGTTTATGTTATTATGTGCTGGAATAGCTATTGCAGTGGGATCATTTCTCTACATGATGAGGACCCGATACGATATGTGGTGTATCATACCCCCGGAATGGGATGATTCCCTGCGTAATAAAAACGAATACCTTTCAACAAAATGTCTTATTATTCTCTTCATAATCCAGTGTCTCTTGTCTATTCCCGTAGTGATATACATTTTAACTGAAGTTATTAACGTCAGGAACACATATGGTATCCCCCTTCGTGCGTTTGCCCTTTTTATTATCTGGATTATTTTGGCACAGTGCGGTTTGACGTTTTTTTCCCGCACCTATGAAAAGAGGAAAACGGAGAATATCCAAAGAGGTTAAAATGGTTGACTTTTACTCTAAAAAGGTCTCCAGAATAATCAAAATTATTGTTGATTAAAATATGACGTCACCCAAATGGAATGAAACTTTCAAGTCCCGTAACTGCTTCTTGGGAATTTTGCTCGGAGTTGCAATTATTGCATCACAACTACAAAGCATGAGCTCAATTTCTCAAGTTCCAGACGATAACAGAATAATTGCGATCTCATTACTTTCATTTGGAATCGGGGTAGCGATTTCGGTAGGGTCATTTCTCTATATGATGAGAATCCTCTACGATGTGTGGTGTATTATACCTCCTGAATGGGAGAATATACTATGCAATAAAAATGAATCCCCGCTCATTAAAAGCCTGATTATTCTTTATATAATCCAGTGGATCTTGATTATTCCAGTAATAATTTACTCGCTAACACGAATTTCCAAAGAACTAGGTGGAATTTTTAATTTTCCTACGTATGTGTGTATAATCAACATTCTCTACCTTGTATTATTATTTTTAGGTTCCACCATTTTTTCCCAGATCTATGAAAACTGGAAAAGTGGCGATGAAAAATTCGGAGATATAGTGGAATAGATCTGGGGTATCGAGCCTGAAATGGAGGGCTGATTTTACAGGAGGTGTCTCATTAATCACAATGAGATGACTATAAGGGCATTGATGAAGATAGAAGGACAAATTGGCCGGATAAGATGCGATCAGTAAAAATTTTAAGATAAACCTGACTGGATCTATTTTGCCCGGGTGAATGCTTTATCAGCCCTGCATGGCTATAGTACTGGAATGGACTGGCTCCTCATTCTCATTCTCCTGGTTGCCGTTTATGCAGCGATAGCCTTTGTCATCCACCGGAACAAACTCTGGGAGGAGCACATTGTTTTCTATGGCCCGATAATAGCGATAAGGAGCAATCGTGTTGGCATTTTCGACAGGTTAACACGCTATCATTCATTCCTGCGCATCTATGGAACGCTCGGGGCGGTTATGGTCATCGTCGTATCCATTGCGACCGTTGCCCTGCTCTTGCTCTCACTTTACCTGAGTATTGTCCATTCGATTCAAGTGTCTGCGGTAAATGATGTACGGAATATTCTCGCTATTCCAGGGATAAACCAGTTTATCCCATCTACCTTTGCCGTCTGGTTTGCCTTTGTCTTAACGCTTGTTGTCCACGAGTTTGGTCATGCGTTCCTTGCACGGGTTGAAGGAATCAGGGTAAAATTTTTTGGTATACTGTACTGTGTGATCCCCATTGGCGCGTTTGTCGAACCCGATGAGGAGGATTTCGAGAAATCAAAGGGTCTTCCAAAAATACGGATGCTGGGTGCAGGGATAATGAATAATATCGTTGTTGGCCTGATCTGTTTTGGCCTTCTTATTCTCCTGCTTTCTATGGTAGTTCCCAGTCAGGCGCCTTTGGTAAAAGCAGTCTATCAGGATTATCCTGCTGCTATCGCGGGTGTGCCTCCGGATTCTGTTATCCGCAGTATCAATGGTATTGAAATATCCACAGCAACGGATGTGGCAAATATCTTAAACAATACGCGTCCTGGAGACCGAGTGATACTGGATGTAGAGAAGGACGCAAAAAGGGCTTCATATACGTTAACCCTCAGCAGTTGGCCAGAAACATTTGGTATTCCCAGTGAAAGCGGTTTCATGGGAGTTGCGTATTATGATGCACCTTCGATGAAAAAATCCTTTAACCAGATTGCGAGCCCAATCGGTGTCATCGGTATACTTGGATTGCCAATCTGGGTATTCCTCAACCCGGCAGAATATGGAAATTTTATAATCCTGTTGAATGATTCCGTTGATAGTATCGCGTGGTCGGTCCCGTTCCCGTACTTCTGGTTTATTATTCAGATCCTGTTCTGGTGTGCATGGCTAAACCTCACGGTCGGGTTATGTAATGCCATCCCGATGGTACCGTTTGATGGGGGGTATATCTTCAAAGAAGGTGTTGAACGATTACTTGAACCACGCGGACTTTTAAAATATTCAGGTCATCTTGTGATTATTGTCAGTTATTTAATGCTGTTAGTCCTCGTCCTGGCCTTCTCAATACCGTTAATCAAGAAAGCACTGGGATATGCATAGACATTTTTGGATTGTAAAGCTGAAGACAATATGAGAAATTGTAAAGCCAGCAGTCTTATGGTCTATTTCCCGGATATTTTTTATTATTGTTATCAGCGATCCCCTAAGTACCTTTGACTGGTAACCATATGCTCAGGAAAGGGAAAGGACCTACTCGTTGATCGCCGTGGATACCCTATGTATTTGAGGTTAATGGGAGGACTATCGTAACTGTGCAATTTTCATAATGGCTGTTAGAAATGAAACAAAAAAGATGGGATTATGCTTTCGGCAGGTTCGCAGAGTCTTCGATGTCTGCCTCTACTGCAAGTTTACGTTTGCTGGTATCCTTGAGTTCGTCGACTGAAACTTTCGGGACCGCATCCTTGATCTCTTTTAAGATTGCATTCACTTCTTCGCGCTGGGGCATATCGCCAAGGATAGTCTCGTCCATCACCGGCCGTCCGGCAACGAGGTCCGCAGTCTCATCAACTGCCCCGAGGAATTTTGCCCCTTGGCGGATCAACTGCGAGAGCTCGAACGGGAAGATGATCTTGGTTGCCTGGCCGTCTGCCATGTTCTTGAGCGCGTTCAACGTAAGTACGGTCATTGCCCGGTTGTCGAGCGGTGCGGCACCAACGGAAAGGATCCGCAGCCCCTGCGCCTCTCCCTGTGCCTGGAGGATCCGCGAGAGCCGCTCTCCTTCAGCCCGCAGCACTTTGCTCTGGCGTTCTCCCTCTGCTTCGAGGATCATGGACTGACGGAGACCTTCTGCCTTAAGGATTGCTGAACGTTTCTCACCATCAGCCCGCAGGATTGCTGCACGCCGGGCCCGTTCTGCTGCCGTCTGCTCGGTCATGGCATTCTTCACCGCAGCAACCGGATCGACTTCTTTTATCTCCACTCTTTCAACCTTGACACCCCACTGGTCGGTCTCACGGTCAAGAATGTCGCGGAGTTTCATGTTGATTACATCGCGGTTATAGAGTACTTCATCGAGCTCCATATCGCCGATGATGCCTCGCAGGCTCGTCTGGGCGAGCATAACTGTTGCCAGGCGGTAATTCGTGACTTCGAAGAAGGCTTTCTCCGGGTCGATCACTCTTACGTAGACGATTGCATCCACATTGGTCGGGGAGTTATCCTTAGTGATCACTTCCTGGCTGGGGACATCCATCACCTGGGTACGGAGATCGAGTTTGATCACTTCGCTGACAAAGGGCACAATCCAGCGGAAACCCGGATTCATCCGGCCTACGTACTGGCCGAGCCGGATCTGGAGTCCCTGTTCGTATGGCTGGACAATGACTACACCTTTTGCAAAAATGTAGACGATAACAAAAATCAGAAATACAACGACAAGCGTTCCAATAAAATCCATCTTATACAACCTCTTCTACTACAATATGTACGCCTTGGGAACTCACTACTTTGACCCGCTTTCCCGCTGGGATTATGGCTCCGGTGGAGCGTGCGCTCCATTCCGTACTGCCGATCACGACTTTGCCGGAGATGGTGGTAGCATCAATGGATTTCTGCACCTGACCTTCCATGCCGACTAACGAGTCCCGGCTGATTGTCGTGGGGCTTTCATTTGGCGTTATCCGCGAGTACATCCAAACGGTGAATCCGGCTGCACAAAGAGCAGTCACTATTCCAATGAGACCTCCCGCCCAGGGGTTGGATATATCGACTCCCATGAGTTGCAGGATTCCCAAAAAAATCAGCACGGTAGCAGGTACCGTTGCGAAAAAACCCGGGCTTGACACTTCGACAAGGAGCAACAGGGCTCCGGCGACAATGAGCAGCCATCCAAAGGATAAACCCAGATCAGGAAGTACCATGATCAGTGATCGGAGTGTGCAAGATAAAATTGTATGGGCGCTTTTTAGTTCCCGCAAACGGAAAATGTTTCAACCCGATAAAAGTTTTTTGACAAAGTGCAGATTTCTGTTCATTTTAGCAAGGAGATGGGGTGCACGCAGCTGAATACCGCTTACCTGATGAAAAAAACCGTTGTGAACAGAGAATGGGGAGTGATTTTTCCCCATTTTATTCTATTTTGATATCCGCAGCATTGCGATCTTTGAGCCAACCGGCACACCGCCGGCTTCTTTTGCAACCGGCCCGCACTTGGCTGCCATCAGGTAGGCAACCGGTGGCAGATTGTCCATTTCCGAGAGAGACTCGAAGTTGGCCATGCCTTTTGCAATGATAATGGTGCAGCGCTTAATCGCGCTCCGCAGATCCTCGGGAATCTTCTTCATATCGATGCCGATCTCTGCTCCTCCCCCGGTTGTCGTGAGGCAGTCAACAATGAAATCGAGATGCAGGTCCCACGCATCCTGTAAGGTGGCGTCGTTGAGGGCCGGTGCATCCTTGACCGCGAGTGTCACATGGGCGCCGTGGGCTTTCAGGTACTTGATGAGCAGACGGTCGAGAACAATCTCGCCACAGTTATCGCTTAAGTACACCACCCGGGTGCAGAGTGGAAGGATTGCGTCGGTGTCATCAATGGTTAAGCCTTTTTCAAACTCACGCTCGAAAAAGACGGAAAAATCTTCTGCAACCGTATGGCCTTTCACCCCATAATCAAACGTGTTGCCAATCACTGCGGCAAGCACATGGTCCCGGAATGTCACGAGGTTGCCCTGCACATTCTTACAGACATCTATCGCCTGGTTATTCCCCAGCCTTTTGAGCTTGGCAAACGGATCGTTTGTGCCCAGGATTTCATAGGCCCTGCGGTGAATCTGACTGGCGATCTGCGGATGACTTAATGGTGCATCGCGGATTTCTTCCAAAAGAGCCGTGCATTGCGAGACCGCTTCTGCGGTTTTTGCTTCCGTGGCATCGCATAATGCGCATTCAAGCCGCACGCGGGATATGAGACAATCTGTACAGGTGCCGGTAATTTTCATGACAACGCCTGAAAAACAATAATAAATGGGGCCACTGAGATTTGAACTCAGGTCAGAAGACCCCCAGTCTCCTAGGATGGCCAGGCTACCCTATGGCCCCGTTCTCATAGTGTAGGATGAGATTCCTTATGTAGCTTGTTGTACGGTAATGGAGAACTGCGGTATTTTATTTTTTTTATATTTTGCCCCGCTTGAACTCCTCGACTCTTGTTATAAGGTTTTCAAGTTCCGCATCCGTAATCTTGATCTTTCCATGCATCGTGTCGATTTCGCGTAACAACTGGCGGATGCGCACGTTCATGAGATAAATGATGAACAGCTGGATAACAATAACAATCCCTAACAACACCAGCAGATATCCTTCGTAAGTCATTTTCTCTCCATAAATGTATTCACCGGAATACCGACCGGGCGAGCCGGTCAACAAAGCTCTCTGCTTTTTTCTCGCCACCGGTATCCTTGTATTCAGCACCCGAGATCTGTGCGGCGATCCTCTTGAACGCCCGTGAAGCCTCCGAGTTGGGATATTTCAGCACACAGGGATTTTTGTAGGCAGATGCCCGCCTGACACTTGCATCTTCGGGGATAACATCGATCACGCGGACACCCAGTACGTCCTCGACACTCTGCGAACGGAGTTCCGTATGCTCAAGTCCTGCCCGGTTCAGGATCGCGCCGTAAACACGACCCCCCATCACCTCGCAGAGAATCTTGGTTTTCAAGGCATCTGCCATTGAGGCCAGTTCCGGGTTGACTATGAGAATGACTTCATCTGCTACTGAGAGCGGCACCACGCCTTCTTTGGATATGCCGCTCGGGGCATCAATCAGGAGATATTCGCACTTGTCGACCAGCTGGTGCATCACGTCGCGGAGTTTATCGGGATCTGCCTGCTGGAATCCCTGGAGGGATATACCGCTGGGCACGATTTTCACCCCGCCCGGACCTTCATAAATTGCATCTTCAATATCCGCTTTTCCGGCAAGCACTTCATGCAGGGTGACCGGTACATCGTCCATGCCCAGGATCAGTGCCATGTTTGCCATACCGATATCGGCATCGAGAATGTAAGTCTCACGGCCAAGAAGAGCGAGAGATATCCCAAGATTCACCGTGATGGTGGTCTTTCCCACACCGCCTTTTCCTGAAGTGATGGTGTATGCACGGATCATCGGAATTCTTATTTCCACAAGTTGGAAGAAATCGTATTTATATATTGTTGATTCCTTCTCTGGAGGCTCTGACGGTTCATACGGGGAAAATATCTGAAAAAATCACGTCCGCTCAAGGGAATATCGATAACTTTACTTCAAATTGGTGCGTTAATGCATAACGTAAAGCAATATGTATATATGCTTCTATCAGGTATTATCAATTATAATGGGGTAGTGCAACAGGAGCCGGCCCATGTTGAAAGAGAAGATCTCTGCATTTATCGATAAGATTCAGGCGATTAATGGGGTTTCAGCATGTGCCCTTGTATCCCGCGACGGGATTATCGCAGGAAAATTTTTTGACACGGAAATGAATGAACCATGGTTTGGTGCACTGTCGGCTACCATTCTCGCATCTGCTGAGTCAGTAGGGAGTATTATCAAAATGAATGGAATGGAGTCAGTGACGATACGGGGACAGGATACTTCTGTGATTGTTATGGGGGCCGGGGAAAATTTTATTATCGCTGCAATAGTCAGAGATAAAAATAATGCTGACATAGTGCATACAGAATTGCATACAGTTGCCAAACAGATTGGGGAGGTTATGTAATGTTTACTATACTTGTAGTCGATGACAGCCCGTTTATTGTCGATGTCTTCGTCACCATGCTCGAACGCGGCGGGTACCGCACAGTTGCTGCATACGGGGGTGAGGAGTGTTTAGAGATTTTAAAGACGGTCACTCCCGATCTCATCCTGCTCGATATCATGATGGAACCAATGGACGGGTGGGAAACGTTAGAGAAGATCAAGGAAAATCCTTCGACCAAGGAGATCCCCATTCTTATGCTGACGGCAAAACAGCTGACCCCTGTTGAAGCCCAGGAATATGGCATTTATATTGAAGATTACGTGCTAAAACCCATCACCCACCGTGAACTGTATGATGCCATCGAGCATGTTCTCTCCCGGAGGCAGTCCATAAAATCCGATATGGATATGGCAAAAGAGTCCGGTTTCGATGCAGAGACCATTACCGAATATGCCCGCCTGAGCAAAAGCATCGATGTGAACAAGCGTTTGATGAAGATCCTGGAAACCACGTATAATTTCAATGATTCAAAAGTCCGTGTCAGCGATGAGATATCGCGTGCGATCAAGAGCATGGAAATGAATATAAAATTCCAGGAGAACCGGCTCCAACAGATCAAAGGCGAACTCTCGGGAACGTCTGCAGAATCATAACCAGTTTTCCCACATTTTCATAAAATTATGAATACTAATGGGATGAACATAATCAGGCATCCGGATCGCATGTGGTGCTTGCTTTCGGCCATCAGCCTGCCGGTACGTAAGACTGTATGAGGGACTTTTATCGTGGAAGATACAATTCTGATTGTCGATGACAGCCCCTATATTGTTGATGGTCTTGTTGCACTTTTAAAAAGGAAAGGTCTCAAACCGATCGCAGCCCATGGCGGAGACGAAGCCATATCCCTTCTGGTATCCAATAAACCGGATCTTATCCTGCTCGATATTATGATGGAGCCGATGGATGGCTGGGAGACTTTGGAGAAGGTAAAGGCCAATCCGGAAACCAGGGATATTCCTGTACTCATGTTCTCGGCAAAAAAGATCAGCCCTGCAGAAGCGCAGGAACATTGCCTCAACATCGAGGATTTTGTCTCAAAACCGGTTAATCCGGCTCAGCTTCTCGACTCGATTAAACGGGTTTTTGAACGCCGCAGCAGTGTGAAACTGGGGGCTGTGAGAGCAAAGGACGCCGGGCTGGATGCTGCAATTATTGCTGAATACACTGCGCTCCGGAAGAGTATTGAAGTTGACCGGAATCTGCTTGCGGTTTTGAAAAATTCAAGCGGCATGAACATTCCCGGGCGCGCTGTGCCCGAAGAAGAATTACAGGCCATCAACAAACTCGATGAGAAAATCAGGGCCGATGAGATCCGCTTTAAAGAGATAAACAAGAGCCTTCCCCAAGGGGGGTGAGGCCTACTTTGTGGATAAAATGGTATATGGATAATATTTATATAGTTTTCTTGCATTGTTATAACGCTGTACATCATATTCCAACGTGGGTTCGTAGCTCAGTTCGGTAGAGCGCCTGGCTTTTAACCAGGTGGTCAAGGGTTCAAATCCCTTCGGGCCCGTTGCCACGAGCAATCGTGGGTTTTTTGCGGTGATGCATCTGAGAGGAAATCTGTTTATCCGGGAGGGGGTTTTTCATTGAGCACCAAACTGAATGTGTTGAAGCACGCTATGGTGCCAGACCATGAAATCATGAGTGAGGAGGAGGTATCTGCACTCCTCACCACTTACAACATCACTACTGAACAATTACCAAAAGTATTCCATGACGATCCTGCGGTCAAAACTATCGGCGCACAAGCCGATGATGTGATAAGAATTATCCGTGTGAGCCATACAGCCGGCAGGGCTGAATCGTATCGTCTCGTGGTAAAGAGACCCAAGAAATAATTCCGGGGGGGATTAAGTCTGATTGACAGAAGTATTTTATCGAGGGCATATTTTTCACGGGAGCATGTTGCGCGCCACCAGCTTGACTCTTATAATTATTTTCTAAAGCACAATCTTCAGAAAGTGGTAAACGAACAGCGGATCATCGAGACGGATATCGAGAACCGCGGCAAGAACAACGAGGCTGTCTGGGTTGAACTCGGTGAGATAACGGTAAAAAAGCCGCTCGTCAGGGAAGCGGATGGTTCGCAGAGCGAATTATACCCCTGTGAGGCACGGCTGCGCAACCTGACGTATGCCGCCCCTATCCAGTTAGGCCTGACTCTCGTGCATGGTGAGGAACGGCAGGAAGCGATCGTCACTACAATCGGACAGCTTCCTGTCATGATCGGTTCAACATCCTGCAATCTCTATGGCATGGACGATGCCCAGCGCGTTGCCCATGGAGAGGATGCTTTCGATCCCGGCGGATATTTCATTGTAAACGGTACCGAGCGCGTGCTCATGACCTTAGAAGACCTTGCGTCCAACAAGATCATGACCGAGTTTACTGAGCGCTACAGTGAACGCATCTATGTAGCAAAGGTTTTCTCGCAGTTCCGCGGATACCGCGCACTGGTGGTTGTTGAACGCAACAAGAAGAACCTGCTCGAAGTTTCATTCCCGTCCGTTGCCGGTCACCTGAAATTTGTCGACCTGATGCGTGCACTGGGCATGATCAATGACCAGGAAGTTGTCAATGCGGTCTCGACCGATGAAGACATCCTGACGTTCATGATGCAGAACCTCGAAGAGAGCGAGTGTGACTCCGTTGACGGAGGTGTCATGTACGTAGGTAAGAAACTGGCACCCAACCAGACAAGGGATTACCAGCGCAAGCGGGCTGAATTCGTGCTGGACAACTATCTCCTGCCCCATCTCAACTACTCCATGCCAGCCACTTTAAAGGAAGGCGACGAGGGATACCAGGAAGCGGTTCTCTCGGTCCGGCTTGCAAAGGCCCATTTCCTCGGGCGCATGGCAGAGGCCTGTTTCGATCTCGTGCTGAACAAGCGCAGGATCGATGACAAGGACCACTACTCCAACAAACGGCTCAAACTTGCCGGAGACTTAATGGAAGATCTCTTCCGTATTTCCTTGAACAGGCTGACCCGTGATATCAAGTATCAGCTCGAACGCGCCAGCATGCGGCACCGCGATCTCTCGATAGGGACTGCCGTGCGTGCCGATGTGCTGACCGAGCGCCTGCTCCACCCGCTTGCCACTGGTAACTGGGTTGGCGGAAGGACCGGTGTCTCCCAGCTTCTCGACCGTATCGACCACATGGCCGTGCTCTCGCACCTGCGCCGTGTGATCTCACCGCTCTCCCGTTCACAGCCTCACTTCGAGGCCCGTGACCTGCACCCGACCCAGTGGGGTCGGATCTGCCCGAGCGAAACCCCTGAAGGTCCGAATTGTGGGCTTGTCAAGAACTTCGCCCAGATGGTCGAGATCAGCAAAGGTGTGGATAACGAAGAAGAGATCATGCAGATTCTCCACAACCTTGGCGTGGAACAGATCAAGGGTGAGTCACGATGAAGAAATCACGCGTATTTGTTGATGGTGCCCTCGTCGGACTCGTAGATGACCCGAAAGCACTGGTTGCCAGTATCCGGGCCATGCGCCGCCAGGGCGCTATCGCTGCGGAAGTAAACGTCTCCCACAAGGAATACAATGGGGACGTTGTCATTCTCACTGACCGTGGCCGTGCCCGTCGCCCGCTCATTGTCTTGAAGAACGGCGAACCTCTCATCACCGACGCGGACCTCCAGAAACTGGCCAAAAAAGAAATTGATATCTCCTGGTTTGTCCAGCGCGGGATGATAGAGTTCCTCGATGCAGAGGAGGAAGAAGATCTCCTCATCGCAATGAACTTTGACAAGATCACGCCCGCTCACACCCACCTTGAGATCGACCCCTCCCTGATCCTCGGTATTGGTGCAGCACATGTTCCATTCCCCGAGCACAATGCAAGTCCGCGTGTAACGATGGGCGCAGGAATGGTCAAGCAGGCTCTCGGTTTCGGGTGCGCCAATATGAAGCTCCGCCCCGATACCCGTGGGCACCAGCTGCACTATGTGCAAAAACCGCTCACCCACACCCAGACATCAGAATTGATTGGTTCAGATGACCGCCCTGCAGGACAGAACTTTGTGGTTGCGATCCTCTCTTACGAAGGCTACAATATTGAAGATGCGCTCATCTTCAACAAGGCCTCCATCGAGCGTGGGCTTGGGCGTTCCCACTTCTACCGTACCTACGAAGGAGAAGAACGCAGGTATCCCGGCGGACAGATTGACCGCATTGAAGTTCCTGAAGAGGAAGTTGCCGGTGCCCATGGTGCCGAGTCCTACAAGAACCTTGACGAAGACGGAGTCATCAACCCCGAGACCGTTGTAGCCGAGAAGGACGTGCTGATAGGCAAGACCTCCCCGCCCCGGTTCCTTGAAGAACCAACCGGTGAATTGATCGCCGTTGAAAAGCGCCGCGACACTTCAGTTACGATGCGCAGCAACGAACATGGTATTGTTGACACTGTGATCATCACCGAGGGCGAGAACAGTTCACGGCTGGTCAAGGTGCGCACCCGGGATCTCCGTGTACCGGAAGTTGGCGACAAATTCGCATCCCGGCACGGTCAGAAAGGAGTTATCGGGCTTATCACCCCTCAGGAAGACATGCCGTTCACCGAGAGCGGACTCTGCCCTGACCTTGTGATCAACCCCCACGCCATCCCGAGTCGTATGACTGTCGGTCACATGCTCGAGATGATCGGGGGGAAAGTCGGGTCACTGGAAGGACGACGTATCAATGGTACCGCATTCGGTGGAGAGAGCGAGGCAAATATCCGGGCATCCTTAAAGGCGCTCGGATTCTCCCACAATGGCCGCGAGGTCATGTATGACGGTATCACCGGCAAGATGTTCAAGGCCGATGTGTACATCGGTGTGATCTACTACCAGAAACTTTACCACATGGTATCGTCGAAGATGCATGCCCGGTCCCGTGGACCGGTGCAGGTGCTCACCCGGCAGCCGACTGAAGGACGTGCCCGTGAGGGTGGTCTCCGGTTCGGTGAGATGGAACGTGATGTCATGATCGGACACGGCGCGGCAATGGCGTTGAAAGAACGCCTGCTGGACGAGTCTGACAAGGTGCAGGAATATGTCTGTGCCCACTGCGGTATGGTTGCAATGCTCGACCGCAAGCGCAACATGACCCGGTGCCTTGCATGCGGCAACGAGACCGATATCTACTCGGTCGAGATGAGTTACGCGTTCAAGCTCCTGTTAGATGAGATGAAGAGTATGGGAATTGCACCCAGGTTGAAATTACAGGACGTGGTGTAAGATGCCATCCCCAAAACGAATCGGACAGATTGAGTTTGGTCTGTTATCCCCCAAAGAGATCCGCGAGATGAGCGTGCGGAAGATCATCTGGGCAGACACCTATGATGACGACGGGTTCCCCTATCCCCAGGGTCTGATGGACCTGAACTTAGGGGTCATAGACCCCGGTCTCCGGTGCAAGACCTGCGACCAGAAGGCCAGCGAATGTCCCGGGCATTTCGGGCACATCGAGCTTGCAAAGCCGGTCATCCATGTCGGGTATACCCGGTTGATACGGAAACTTCTCCGTGTCACCTGCCGCTCCTGTGGTCGTGTGCTGTTAAGCCCCGAAGAGATCGAGAAGGTGGTCGGAACAGAAGACGACCAGACCGGCGACCTGCTCTCAGAAAAAGATGTGAAAAAGGAACGCATCTGCCCCCACTGCGGCGACCAGCAGCTCAAGATCAACTTCGAGAAACCGACAACATTTTCCGAAGTGGTTGTTGAGGACGGCAAAAAGGTGGAGCACAAGCTCACCCCTGCCGACATTCGCTCCCGCATGGAAAAGATCCCCAACGAGGACCTGATCCCGCTGGGTATCAACCCTGATGTAGCCCGTCCTGAATGGACGATCCTCACCGTGCTTCCGGTACCTCCGGTTACGATGCGCCCGTCGATCATCTTGGAGAACGGACAGCGTTCAGAAGATGACCTGACCCATAAGCTGGTGGATATCATCCGTATCAACCAGCGGTTCAAGGAGAACCAGGATGCAGGAGCCCCCCAGCTGATCATCGAGGATCTCTGGGAACTGCTCCAGTATCACGTTACCACGTATATGGACAATGAAGTGGCAGGCTGCCCTCCGGCACGCCACCGCAGCGGCCGCCCGTTAAAGACCCTCTCGCAGCGTCTCAAGGGTAAAGACGGCCGGTTCCGTGGTTCACTCTCCGGTAAGCGTGTGAACTTCTCATCCCGTACCGTTATCTCCCCCGACCCGAACCTGTCAGTACGTCAGGTCGGTGTCCCCCGGGCAGTAGCAAACGAGATGACCATTCCCGTGCGTGTCACCATCCATAATATCGAGGAACTCAAGCAGGTAGCACGGACCGGCCCCGTCCGCCCGGATGTCAATTCACCCTGTGGTGCAAACTATGTCATCCGCCCGGATGCCCGTCGTCTCCGGCTTGCTGAAGGCAACCTCGATACGGTTGCTGACATGATCGAGCCCGGCTGGACGGTCGAACGGCAGCTCAGGGATGGCGATGTTGTGCTCTTCAACCGTCAGCCCTCACTGCACCGCATGAGTATCATGGCCCACCGCGTCAAGGTCATGGAAGGCAAGACGTTCCGTCTCAACCCGGCTGTCTGTCCTCCGTATAACGCCGACTTTGATGGTGATGAAATGAACATGCACGTGCCCCAGACAGAAGAGGCGCGTGCGGAAGCCACCATCCTCATCTCCGTGCAGGAGAACATCCTGTCACCCCGTTTCGGCGGTCCCATCATCGGCGGTATCCATGACCACGTCTCGGGTATCTTCATGCTCACGCATGATATGCGCTGGTTCACCAAGGAAGAAGCACTCTATCTCCTCCGGTATTCCCGCATTGAACGCATGCCGGCACCGGGTAAAGTAGAGGACGGGGTAGAATACTGGAGCAACAAACAGGTATTCTCCAGTATTCTCCCCGACAGCCTCAACATGGTCTTCCAGGCAAGCTCCTGCCAGAACTGCGATACCTGCAAAAAGGAACTCTGTGAACGTGATGCATATGTCAGGATCTTTGACGGCATCCTTGAATCAGGCACGATTGATAAGAAGGCAGTCGGTGCATTCGACGGTCAGATCGTCAACCGTATCATCCGCCAGCAGGGCATGAGCCGGGCAACTGATTTCATCGATGACATGACCAAGCTCTCGATCCGTGCGATCATGTTCGATGGGTTCTCGTTCGGTATTGATGACGAAGACCTGTCCAAGACCGAGTACGGCCAGATCGATGAGATTCTCAAGAATGCAGCGCTCGATGTTGACCGCCGTATCAAGATTTACGAAGACGGACAACTCGAACCCATGCCCGGGCGTACTGTCGAAGAGACGCTCGAGATGCAGATCATGCAGGTGCTCGGAAAAGCCCGTGACCTGACTGGTCAGATTGCAGGCCAGCACCTTGGTCTCGGTAACAGCGCCGTGCTGATGGCCGTGTCCGGTGCCCGTGGTTCGATGCTCAACCTGACCCAGATGGCCGGTTGTATCGGCCAGCAGTCCGTTCGTGGAGAACGTATCGTCCGTGGTTATGATGACCGGACGCTCCCTCACTTCAGGAAAGGAGAGCAGGGCTCGGATGCACACGGGTTCATCCAGCACAGCTACAAGGGCGGGTTAAACCCGACCGAGTTCTTCTTCCACGCAATCGGTGGCCGTGAAGGTCTCGTCGACACGGCCGTTCGTACGTCCCAGAGCGGGTATCTCCAGCGCAGGTTAATCAATGCGCTGCAGGACCTCAAGGTGGCGTATGACGGCACGGTCAGGACAACCGGTGGCAGGATCATCCAGTTCGAGTACGGTGAAGATGGTACCGATCCGACCAAGAGCGCCTTTGGCGACCCGGTCGATGTCAAGGGTATCGTTGAGAGTATCTTAAAGGAGGAAGTCTGATGGTGCTCGCAGATAAATACGACAAAAAAATCGAGGCCGCAAACCTCCCGGTCAAGACAAAAGACCAGCTCCGCAAGTTCCTTGCAGAAAAAGAGATCACCGATACCCAGTTCAAGCAGATCATTGAACGGGTCATCAAGGAGTACCTCTCGACAAGGATCGAGCCCTGCGAAGCAGTCGGGGTCATTGCCGCCCAGTCCATTGGTGAGCCCGGTACCCAGATGACGATGCGTACATTCCACTATGCGGGTGTCGCTGAAATCAACGTTACCTTAGGTCTCCCGCGCCTTATCGAGATCATGGATGCAAGAAAAGAGCCCAGCACGCCGACCATGACGGTATATCTCGAAGAGGATTACCGCAACGACCGTGACCGGGCCCGTGAAGTCAGCTGGCAGATCGAAGCTGCTCCCCTCCATGAGTTCGGGGATATCACCACGGACATGGAGAACATGCACGTGGTCGTGCACCTGAACACCAAGGTCTGTGAAAAGCGTAAGATCTCCCCCGACGAGATCATGGAAGTCGGGCCCAAGAAGATCCGTGACCGCAGGCACTACCGTGACTTCGAGCACGATATCGACGTGGATAAAGCTACCATCACCTTCTCTCCAAAAGACAAGGAAAGTTACCAGAATCTCTTCCAGCTCGCAGAACACGTCAGGAATGTGATTGTGCAGGGCATTGACGATATCCTCCGGGTCGTCGTCAGGAAGGAGGGAGGAGAGTATATACTTTATACTGAAGGCTCCAACCTTAAAGACGTATTTGATGTGGCTGGTGTGGACACTACCCGTACCCGTACCAATAACATCAGTGAATGTGCATCCGTGCTCGGTATCGAAGCAGCCCGGGAAGCAGTCATCCATGAAGCGGTATCCACGCTCAATGAGCAGGGTATCCTTGTGGATGTCCGCCATCTCATGATTGTTGCGGACATGATGTGCATGGAAGGCGAAGTCAAGCAGATCGGACGTCACGGCATTGCTGGCGAGAAAGAGAGCGTTCTTTCCCGTGCAGCATTTGAAGTGACGGTCAATCACCTGCTGGATGCAGCCGTTGCAAATGAAGTAGATGAACTGAGCGGCGTTACCGAAAATGTCATTGTCGGTCAGCCGATCCAGCTCGGAACCGGCGATGTAAAACTCATCGCAGTCAGACAACACGACAATTAATATTTAAAAACACGAGGAATTTTACATGGATTTTAATGCTTCACTCAGAAGAGCCATCAAGACCGGTAATGTAATTCTTGGCCAGAACAACACCGAAAAATGTGTTAACGAAGGCAAAGCCCAGATGATTGTTATTGCAGGTAACTGCCCGGCAGACTTCAAGTCAAAGATTACCGCTACAGAGAACCTCTTCATCCACACCTTTGAAGGTTCGAGCGTTGCGCTCGGAAAAGCCTGCGGAAAGCCGTTCATGGTCAGCACGCTTGCGATCGTCAGCCCTGGCGAATCAGATATCCTGTCCCTGAAGAGGGCATGATATGGTCGAAGTCAAACTTACTGAAGACTGTATGCGTCTGATCTCTCAGTTCGAGAGCCTGACCGGCGCGGGAAGCCGCGACTGTGTGATGGATGAGCGCAATGCCCGCCTCATCTTTGTGATCAACCCCGGTGATATGGGACTTGCGATTGGCAAGAAGGGAGCCTCGATCAAGAAGGCTTCCGAAGTTATGGGTAAGAAGATCGAAGTTGTTGAGTACAACAACAATGTGGAGCAGTTCATCAAGAACTGTTTCCTGCCCGCACAGGTCACCTCCCTCATATTCGAGGGTGAAGGCAGCGAGCAGACCGTTCAGGTTGAGGTCCGGGACGAAGACCGGGGTATTGCAATCGGCAAGGACGGGAAGAACATCTTCAAGGCTAAGAAGCTTGCCCAGCGCCAGTACGATATCGCCGATGTGCAGATTCTCCAGAAAGAGATGGACGATCAGCCCGCAGACGAACAGTCACAACTGTAAATTTTCTTTTTTTGCATTTTTTAAAAAACGGTTATTCCATCCTCTACCTGTCGGTCTTCATTAAGGAAAATAAAAACGGGCTTGGAGGGATTTGAACCCTCGACATCCGGGTTAGAAGCCCGGCGCTATGTCCAAGCTAAGCCACAAGCCCCCTTGGTGCCTGATAACTACGTTCTCTGGGATAATTAATCTGATTCATGCGGGCACTGGTTTGCGCAATAAAAGAGAATATTTTGTCTTCCTTTTTCCAATGTTCTTGTCCGGATGCCCTGAGCACCTTTTGGGGGGAATCGTCACTGTCCATCATCCGTCACTGTGATCGGGAACCCGGACAAGCGGCCCAGAAGTAAGAACCCTTTCCTATTCACCATTTCAATGGTTCTTGTGATTTGCGTAAGAACCCATTTGGATCTCAATGCTGGTACGTGCGCGATGCAAAAACCCGGATCCGATTTGCGCAAAAAAATTTTCAATCGATCTCCGGAAATTTTTTTTCAATCGACCCCTCAGCCCCTGCCTGAAATTTTTTAATCAGACCTTGATTGTATTTTCCGGACTCTCACGTCGGAGAACGAAATTTTTTGTCGCTTGTACATGCATTTTGTCGGATAATTATCCGATAATCGCCTCATCAACTGACACCTCATGTACACGATTGAAATTTTTCAGGCAGGGTCTGACTAAAAAAATACGGAAAAAGGGAACCTGTGCATTGAAAACGAGCGCTGAAATGTGATACTGGCTCGTGCCTCCGGAACGGTATGGTATCATTTCCCAGAGTGTCAAGGGGGATATTGAAAAGCACCGGAACTCCATCTCTCACTTCCCGTACTACCCTAGCATTTTTTCCGGTTGAGGGGGAATTTACCTTCTCACGGGCGGTAATTCCGGGAGGAGCCCTTGAACCCGGAGAAAGGGAGATGATACCTTCTCCGGCAGCAGCATATCGGAACAATGGATTGCGGCCTTTCTTATACCGGTTAGAGGATCACAGGGTTTTGCCTTTTGTCCGCTATGGATAGAGAAGGCAGAAATGCTGGCAGAAACACGAAGTCGTTTGTAGTAAAACTCTTGAACATTCGTTATTGGCTCACAAAAGTGATTTAATAAAATTTATCAAATGCAGGGTTGAAATTTATTTCATTCGTTTTCACGAAAGGAATGCCTGATATGAAAAAAATCTATTTCTTGATGTGTATCGCATTGTTATTTTTGTTACTCCCGTGTGTTGTATCTGCTTTTACAGTAACAGGGGTCACTGTAAATCCTACTGGCTATCTCACTTCCGGCACTTCAGTGAGCGTAATGTATCGTGTTGATTGCTCTGGTTTCCCTTCTGGTGATGAATTGCGAATGAGTACAGATCTCGACAATCCTCAGTGGGCTCCAACTCTTATTGTAAATGGGGTAGAAAATGTGCGCCCAGTACAGACTGGAAGCATCTCTTCAATAACCGGTTTTGAACTCTCCTATAAATCAGGTGATGAAGTGAGCGTAAGAATAGTATTAACTGGAAATGTTCCCGTAAATCCCTCACCTAGTCAGAATTTAATGTTGATTCAAGAATTAGATTACTCTGGTAATGTTATTTCAAGTAGTGTATATACGCTTTCGATGCCTGTAACTCCTACACCTACCCCCACTCCCACATATGGAAGCATTGGTGTATCCTCAACTCCCTCTAGTGCTAATATCTACCTTGATAATGAGTACAAAGGATTGACAACTCTCAATATGAATAATGTAGCCAATGGAAATCATATTGTCTTGGTTAGACTCACCGGTTATCAGGATTGGACACAGACTGTGGCAGTTCTCGGCAATTCAACATCCCTTTCAGCAACTCTTGTGGCAATAACAAATACAACTACAACCACTACTACTGTCACACCCACTCCAGCAATAAATTCAACCACTAACGGCACCATTGACGTAAAATCCTCCCCCACCAGCTCAAAGGTATTCCTGAGTTCTAACTATTGGGGGGATACTCCCCTGACACTCGATAACATCACGCCGGGTACCTACACCGTTCAGGTGCAGAGAGCCGGCTACAATATTTATTCAGAGAGCGTCAAGGTAACCGCCGGGAACACCTCTTATGTAACCGCATCGCTCGTTCTTTCCCCTGAGGTGACCACGGTCACGACAACCGTTCCCACAACAACCATCACAACCGTAAGAACTACCGCAAAATCCACGGCAAAAATCCCCACACCCTGGCCGAGTGACACACCGACACCGGCATCGCCCGTCAGTATCCTCGCGATTCTTGGTGCAGTCGGCGTTGGGTTTGTTGTACTGAGAAAATACTAATTAAAAAAATATTTTTTTTATCCCGCGTGATAGCAGCCAGATTTGAGCACTTCCACTTCTGTCGGTGACATGACCCCTTCGTGGAAGACTTCCTTGATGACCGAGGAGGCACAGTACTTCACCTGCACACGGGCAGACATGCGTTCACGCTCCTCGTAATACAGGCCATGGTTGAACTCAACGATCCGCTTCATCGAGATCGCAGTCGAGAGCACGTACACACAGATCCCGGTATCGCTTGGGCCTAAGTCTACGAGATCGATCGAGGTCATAAAAATATGAGTTTCCGGACCCGGTTCTACGGTGGCAATGGTCGCGATATTATGGGCGCTCTGCAGCTCGATGGTGCGGGGCTTTCCTGCTTTGAGATCCCTGATAACATCCGGTGAAATTCCGGTTAACGCAGCACATCTCATTGCAGTCACCCGTACATGATGAGATCTTTTTTCGGCGACTGTTCAGCGGACTGCTGCACTTCGTCAGAGATCTTCTGCATGCTCTGCTCGATCTCCACGGCCTGGTCGATGAGCGGTTTCATATCGAGGCTGAGATTGTACATCTTATTGAGCACCTCAATGGTTGCCGCTGCTGCACGTGGATCAGGGGCATTTACGGTCTCTCCCAAAAGACCGTACCCCGGAATGCCACGGGCTTTACATTCCGTCAGGAGGCTGGATGCAACGCCCGAAATACTCCCGATCGGCAGTAACAGGGTATGCTCCTCGATCCGCTTGAGTGCGTCCTTGGTTGTGGCAACCCCAAAAACCCGTTTCTCCGGTTCGTTTGTTATAATACCGGCGATCGTGAGCACCTCTTTGGGTTTGAACGGTTCGAGCCATTCGATAATGTCGCGGGAGGTCTCGTAACAGATCATGGGATGGATGGGGATATCTGCAACAATAGCAGCGATATCGTTTTTCAGGTAGATCCTGACCGGGTCATTGATCACGCCATTGTTCATCATCGCAAGCGGTGGGAAATACTTTGAAGTCATGGTTCCGATCTGCTCAAACTCCAGCTGATCGACCATGTACTGCAGCGCGATGGTCCCGACAAGCCCGCTCCCGGGAAAGCCGATCAGTACCGAAGCACCATTCAGGGGAAGCGGTTTTGAGATGACATTGATGTCTTTTTTCGGTTTAATCTCAATCAGGTCATTCCGAATAGTATCGAGACGTGAAACGATCTCAGTTTTGGACTCAGGGGCGTCTGCCGTCATTAGATTAACATACACGCACTACCTAAAAAATAGTATGCAGGAGTATCCAATCAAACGCGGGCTGACAAAAGATCTCGAGACCCGGATCGTTGCTGAACTCAAGACCTGTTTCGGTGTAGAACCGGAAAAATCTGCCAAGGGGTACCGGATAAAATTCGGTGCGCTCAAGCGACTCGATGTAACTCTGGGTGCGGATGGAAAGTCGGTTATTATCGATACCGAATCGGAGATGAGTGTGAGCGATGAGATTATCATCGATACGAACAAGCGTTTCCGGAAATACCTTGATACGATCACCGGGTTCTCATCCAAGGAACGGATAAAGCGGGCAAAGAGTTCCGTAGAGTAATAGTATTCCCATGGTTACTGGTGAAGCCTTTCGGGAGGATTTACCTAAAAGGTAACCGGTTCTGCCATCCTGCGGTGTTGTCTTCACCCGTTGTTCCGGCACCGCAGTAACTGAATGGACCCGTAAACCCCGGGGATTTGTGACGCGGAACCGCATGCTTCCGTTGATTACCAATTTTCCTTTTCGTGCAGTGCATCTCCATCCCCCCGCCACGGCGATAGTGACCGGCTGTATCCCCCCGCTTGTTTTGCGCGGAGAGATGGTCCATGTCATCCTGTTTCATCGTCATGATCTGTCTCTTTTTATTGCCCTGTAATCGCCCGACCGGCATTCATATCTGACAAAATGGAATGCTCTTTATGTACAACGTTCAACTTCTGTAGTGATCAGTATGCCATTCTGTCCTGAATGTGGAAAACCCGTAGCCCCGAAGGCAAAATTCTGCCGGAACTGCGGGGCATCCCAGCTGGATGATGCCCTCTCCGCTTCCGTCCCCGCACCCGTGGCAGCACCCATAGCTCCCCTGGTCGCCGTCCCCCCACTGCCCCCGGTACCTGAAAACATTTCTCATCCTCCGGATACCTTTATTCCGCCCCCGGTTCCGGTTCGGCCGGTTGCCCCGCTGGTGTGCAGTTCGTGCGGTTCTCCCCTATCCCCATCAGAGAAGTTCTGCGGGATCTGTGGGGCAAGCGCCGGGCAGATCGTTCCGCCCGCACCCTCCCCATCAACCCCGGTATATATGGCTCCTTCTCCTCCGGCACCGGCAGCCCCGGTGTCCCCGGTTATAGGACAACCATCCGGGGTCCGGACCTGCAAAGCCTGCGGGAACATAATCAAACCTGGCGATAAGTACTGCAGCAAATGCCTTGTCATTGTGCGGGACAACCCTCCACAGGTCACTGCCCCTCCCCCCTCCCCCGTACAACCTTCTCCCGAAGCGGCTTCTGGCTCCTACATCTGTGCCTCCTGCGGCAGTCCTGTCACCGGCACTGAAAAATTCTGTGGCATCTGTGGTGCACTTGTGGTAGCTGCCCGTGTTCCTGCAGCTGTGCCCCCACAACCCGTCCAGAAAACCTGTAGTGCCTGCGGAGCTCCTGTCAGTGACACCACAAAATTCTGCGGGGTGTGTGGAGCCCCTGTTGGCGTTTCCTTTCGCCCCGCTGAAGTAGTCCCGCCCTTCCCGGTTCCAGCAGCTCCGACCGCTCCTGCGCCCGGTATGCCCGGTACTGAGGAGATGATCGGGGTGATCGGCAACACCCGGAAGATGAAGTTGTTTGGGGCTTCGTGGGATACCTATAATATTATTGTCACCAGTCGTCGGATGATCCTGGCCCAGATGACCACTGCGATGGTAAATGCAGCTATCATGGAAGCCCAGCAGCAGGCAAAAGCCGAAGGCAAGGGATTTTTTGCCATTGCCAAAGACCAGATGGCGGCCTCTTTCCAGTTCCCCCTGCGATATGAGACAATGCCCCCCGAACAGGCCCTTGCAGAGACCCCGGGTAATTTTGCCCTGGAAAATGCCCGGATAACGGCCATCCACCTCAAGTTACAGGGCGGGGATTCCGATGATAACAGTGCCCGCGAATTCAGGATTATTATTGAGTCCATGGACGGGAAATACGAATACGTGATCGCTGAGAACGAACGGTATGTCAATATTCTCAAGGCCGCCTATAGTGACCGGCTGCACATGCCGTTTGGATACTACAATGTCGGCGGAGCACGGATCAAACTGTTCTGATTCAAACACTCTTTTTAATCCCTGAAATCTGTTTAAAAATCAGGGTCTTCTCTTCACCAGTGTCAATAATAATCCGCCCATGGTTGCGATCATTGCAACCGCCGGAGTTAACGGAGATTTCGTGGGGGCGGGCAGTGTTGTCACCGGCACCGAAGTGACCTGTGTTACGATAACGGTTGTTTCTGGTGTGGGTACGGATGGAGAATACGTGTATCGCGCTGAAGTCGGAATCACCGTTATTAGTTCAATGTTCTCCGGTTCGGGTGAAAGCGTGTACCCGTTGAGTGCATATTCATCGGCAACCACGATGCGCTTCCCGTCCGGGCTCACGGCGAGCGAACGGGAATGAATGATGGTATCCATCTGCTTTTTTGCCAGGAGTCTTCCCCCGTGGTCCAGCACGTACAGGTTCTGGTCAATTCCTGCTGCAACAATCACACTGGCATCCTGCGAGACTGCCACGGTATTGACCCATTGTCCGGCAGGATACGACCAGTGGACCGTTCCGTACCGATCCATGGCCTGGACGCTGCCGTCCTGGTTGCCGATTACAATAACGGAACAGTCATACGAGCAGCCAATGCCGGTGATCGCATCACCGGTGATATCGTTCATCCAGTTGAGAACGCCGGTGTTCGTGTGCGAAGAGACTCGTTTTCCGCCGGAAGTGATGATAGTTGAACCATCGTATGAGAAGAGAATATCGGTATCAATAGTGCCATTTTTGGTATCCGACCAGACGGGATCAAGGGCCGGTGTCATGAACTGCAGGCCGGTTTCCGTTGTTGCGACCACGAGTGTTCCTTTCGGCGAGATGGCAAGTTGTTTAACGAGCGAAGTCACGTTCCGTGCATAAAACTCGCCGTTCCTGTACCATGAATTGATATACCCGTTGTCATCGGCAGAGACGACAAGCGCACCGTCCGGGGAGATTGCCAGCGCCCGCACCGCGCCGCCCATGGAACGGGCCCATCGTTCCGTCCCGTCCTTATTGAGCATCACAAGCCTGGTTCCCAAACCATAGACTGTATAGTTGCCGTCTGCGCTCATTGCAGCGACACCCCCATAGCGTCCTCCCCAGTGCTGCTCCCCGTCCCAGCTCCGGACATACATCTGGTTGCCACCGGCAAAGACTGTTGAACTATCTGAAGAGAACATCAGTCCCGAGAATGGCGAACCCTCTACAGAATTGCGCTCTTTCCAGTCGGGGCTGATACCTGCGGCCGCCATGGCCGTGTTTGCTAAACAGAAGATGAGAATTACCGCTGTTGCAAGAACAATACGCATTCCCGGTGACATGAAGTATCCTACAAAAGGATGATTGTACAAGGTTATCTGGCTTGTGGATGAAAAAAGAGGTACCGGGTTTGCCGGTTTTGCCCGGATTATTCAATAATAATCGCCGGCTTGAATGGCAATGCGGTTGCTGCCTTCAGGTGCACGCCGTCTTCGGCATCCGTGATATGGACCGGTACCCCGAACTCGTGTTCGAGGAATGCCTGTGCCGATTCGAATACGTCCCGTTCATTGATCGGGTCCTGAGCCAGCGGGGCAACAACCTGCGGGGGCAGGCGGTGGATGAGCGTGGTGCACTGCCGGGCTGCATCGGTGGCATCCTTGCCCCGCTTCTTCATGGAATCGTCCTTCATGATCTCCTTGATCACGGTGGTGCGATCCGATGACTTTGCGATCGTCCGGAAGATGTCGTGCTTCCATTCAGGGGCAAGGGCAATCGTGATCGACTTGGGCGTGATCTGGATCAGTTTCATGATCGATTCGATATCCTCGACGGTGCGGGAGAGGAGTTCTTCCGAGAGTTCGACCCGGGGGCTGACGAGGTTCTTGTCTGCAACCGGCCACTGGGCGAACGAGACGAGTCCTTCTCCTGCCAGTTCCTTCCACAGGTGCTCGCCCGTGAACGGGATGAACGGCGAAAGGAGCCGCACCCAGACGGAAGAGAGTGCGTGGAGTTCCCGGCTGCCATCGCAGTTCTCCGGTAACCTTCTGCGGTACCACTTCAGATCAGTCTCAATGCCAAAGTAGGCTTCCTGGAGGGCCTGACGGGTCTGGAAGTTGTTGAGCGCTTCGGTGGTCCGCTCGATATGCGACTGGAGACGGCTGATGAGCCACTTGTCGATATCGTGGGGTTCGCCGACGGCATTCTTCAGTTCCATGATCGTTGAGTAGAACCGCTCGATCTGCTTTTTGGTGGAGATGACGAGCTCGTTTCGCCAGTCAAAGTCCTGCCACGGCTCGGCGCTGCCCATCAGGAACATCCTGACGGTATCGGCACCAAATTCGCTGACCGCATCTTCGAGCAGGAAGACGTTGCCTTTCGAGGAGGACATCTTGGCCCCGTTCAGCAGGCCCATGCCGAATACGACCATGCCCGCCGGGAGTTTGTCCTTCGGGAAGATCGAGACGTGGTGGAAGAGCTGGAACGTGAGGTGGTTGGAGATGAGGTCCTTTGCCGAGAACCGGTAATTGTACGGGTACCAGTAGAGGAACTCAGCCCGCATGGCATCGAGTTTCTTCTTCTCGGGCAGGTCATCGGATTTTTTGCCTAAGAAGATGTAGTCGAAGACTTCGGGCGTGAGTAACTTGGAATCGATCTCGCGGATCTTGTGGGCGATCGTGTAATACGCCATGTAGATCGTTGAATCCGAGAGCGGCTCGATCAACTGCGTGGTGTCCCACGGGAAGCGGGTGCCGAGTCCGACACGGCGGGTGCAGGCCCAGTCTTTGAGCCAGTCGACCGTGCGGTCGAACTCTGCCCGGACTTCGGGGGGCACGAGGGACATGTCGCCGAGGTGATCGCTGACCTGCTGCTTCCAGGCGGGGTCGCTGTATTTTAAGAACCACTGGTCGTGCAGGATCTTGACCATGACCTTGTTGCCGCACCGGCAGATGACGGGTCGCTGGTCGAACTCGTGCATGATGGCCGAGTCGTACTTCTCGATCATCAGGAGGCCGACTTCGTCCCGGGCAACCCGGACCGGCTTTCCGCCGTACTTCTCGAAGAGCTTGCCTTTCGAGAACTCTGCGGAGTAGATCTCCTGCGTGAGGGCATCCATCCGGCTGTCCATCTGGTTTGCTATGCCGGCTTTTTCTACCGCAAACTGGGCTGGGCACTCGCCGTAGCCTTCGACCTTGATGAGCGGGACCGGCTTGATCTGCGTGTACTTTCCTGCCTGCTGGAGGTCGCGGAGCGCAATGTAGTCAAACGGTGCATGGGCGGGAACGCTCATGACGAGACCGCTTGCCATGTCGGGGTCCACAAACTCAGCGGGGAGGATGATGATCTCGCCGCAGAGCGGGTGGGAGACTTTCTTGTCGATGAGATCCTTACCGGGAATCTCTTCTTTTATCTCGACCGTGTGGTCCTGCAACGCGAGTTTCTCGGCTGCCTCTTTCGATACGATCCAAGCCTTGCCGTCAACGAGCGCCTTGACGTAGGTGACCGTCGGGTTGGCCCAGAGGTTGGTGACCCCGTGGATGGTCTCGGGCCGGAGGGTGGCGGTGGGGATGAACGCATCGCCGAACCGGAACATGACCAGCGTGAACTTGACAACTTCTGCCTTGTCTCCTTCGAGCAGGTCATGGTCGCCGACCGGGTTGTCATCCACGGTACAGTACCGGACCGGGTGCACGCCCTTGATGACGTGGCCTGCTTCATAGAGATGCTTCCACTGCCACTCGATGAACTTGCTGTAGGTCGGGTCGACCGTGGTGAAGCGTCTTCGCCAGTCGATCGAGAGCCCGCAGGCTGTCATGACCCGCTGGTATTCGCCGGCAAAGTGCCGGACGATCGTTAACGGGTCGACGAACTCATCGAGCACGTTCTGCGGAACCTTGTAGAGATCGCGGTAGAGCCGGATGGTCTTTTCATCCTTGTTGGCGATCCGCTTTGAGATACCGATAACCGGTGCACCCGTAACGTGGAAGGCCATCGGGTAGAGTACCTGCCGGCCTTTCATACGCCAGTAGCGTGCGATCACGTCCGGCACGATGTATGTCCTGCCGTGACCTACGTGCATCGCACCGCTCGGGTACGGGTAGGCTACGTTTAAGTAGAATTTTTCCAGTTTCGAGGGATTGGATTCAAATGCATGGATCCACCGCTCGTGTGCTTCTTCTTCAAATCTGCCCAGATCAAATTCGCTCACTTCATCACCTGTGTAAAAAAGTTATACCGGCCGCAGCTTGATGATCTCGCTGTTCTGGTAACGACGGATCATCTCCTGGGCAATGCTCGAGTTCTTGGCAAGGTGGATCTCGCCCTGTTCGTTTACGGTTGCGGTAAAGAGGTATTCCTTGCCGGCAAACACGTCGACGATCTTGCCGCTCTGTTCGGGCGCAATGATCGTCAGTTGTTTCTTGTCGGTCTGGATCTTCACACCGCCGCCGAGGTTCATCTCCTCATCGGCTTTCTGTGCCTGGCCCTGTATCTGCTGCCGGTCGAACTCGGAGCGGGGCTTGATGTCGATGCCGATGCCGATCTTGTTGACAATCGCCGAGATGTTCTTGCCGCCTTTTCCTATGGCTGCGGGGACATCCTTGTCATCAATATAGACGATGGCCTTGGTGTCGCTGACCATCTGGACGTCGATGAAGCCTTCGGTGTAACGCCCGATCTCGCGCTGGATGTCTTTTTCTGTGAGTATCCAGCCGGGGTGTTCTTCATTCTCTTTTCTGGCCGACTCCGATTGCGGTGCAACCGGTGCAGGAGTACGGGTGAGCTGCGGTGCCGGCATGACCGGCTGGCCTACGTGCTGCACCTGCGGGGTTTTTCCTAATTGTGCCTGGACTGGTGATGGTGCGGGTGTTGCTGCACCTGCGATGACCGGCATGACGATGGTCTCGCCATCGTACCGGAAGACATCGAGTATGAGCTGGCCAGTTTCGTTGTCGGTTACGGTTGTGACCGGGCGCATGTGCACTTCGCCTGCCATCCCGTTTGGCACCTTGATGGTGAAATCGACATCGTAGACTTTGCTGATGATGCCCTGTTTGACAAAGACGATCGTGTTGACAACCTGTGAGAGCACCGAGAAGTCTACGCGGTTGGAGAACCGCTGGATCGCATCCCGGACGCCGTTTGCGTGGATGACGCCGACCATGCCGAGACCGGCGAGCCGCATGTCGCCAAAGACATTGAAGTCCTCGTTCTTTCGCAGTTCATCGAAGATCACATAGTCGGGGCGGACGAGCAGGAGCACGTCAGCGGTGTTGGCCATGCTGCCTTCGAGTGCTGCGTACTGGGTGATCTGGTCCGGGACCTGGAGTTCACGGGGAGCTTCCATGGTCTTGACCACGTAGCCGGAGTCGGACAGGAACGTGGCAACGCTCTGGGCGAGCGTGGTCTTTCCCGAGCCGGGCGAGCCTGCGATGATGAGCCCGCGTTTCTCGCCGGTGATCCGCTTCATGATCATGTCGGCCTTGGTGTAGTCCTTTAAGGTTACGTCCACGATGGGCCGGACTGCGGTGATCTCCATGCCGTCTGAGAATGGCCGGCGGGCGATCGCGATCCGCATGGACCCGATCTGCACTACGGTGATGCCGCGTTTCTCGACTTCGATAAAGCCGTCAGGGTCACGCTTGGCCCGCTCCAAGATCTCCTGGGCCATGGCCCGGAGTTCGTACTCGGAAGTGGGCTGGTCGCGGATCTTGACCAGTTTCATGTCGCTGATCGTGCCCTTCTTTGCGGTGGGAGCGATCCGCTCCTTGAGGTACACGGCAATGGTGTGCTCGTCAAAGAACTGGTCGATGCCGAGCGGGCCGTAGTCACCGACCTGCGGTTTTAAGTAAATGACATCGAGGCCCTTTGCCCGGGCCACTTCCGCCTGCACGAAATCGCTGGTGATGAACCGTGCCTTGTTCTCAATTGCGATACCCCGGATCATCGAGTCGATCTCGCCGCCGCTGGCAAGCTTGACCTGTTCGAGTGTCGGGCGGATACCGGAGAATTTGAGTTCTATAATTTTTTCTTCGGCCATTTTGCACAGCGACTGCAGCTCGTTGAGGCCCGAGAATCCTATTTCGCGTCCGTTATTTGCCTGGGCTTCGAGTTCTGCAATCACTGCTTCCGGGACGATTATTGTTGCTCCCTTGTATTCACCGGCTTTTATCATTGAAGTTATGCGCCCGTCGATGAGGACGCTAGTATCTGGTACCAGTATCATAAAATGTATTCCTCGTATCGTCTATGGTATGTTCTTGTATGCTATGCTATTCTCTTGGATTTGTATACGGGATTTCCTGCGAGCGCTCGCCGTTTCCCGCCACCTGCTCGTGCGCCTTGCAAGCCGCACGCTCCGGTTATTCTGGATCAGCGACCAAAAGATCGTTGATACGATAGATATATTACGGACAGGTTTATAAGGGGTTCGAAGCGGGGTGGTGTTTGTAGGTTCTGTTGATTTATTGTAAAAAAATACATTATTTTACATCAATTTCAATTTCGGAAAATACAGAATTGAAATCTTCACAGGTTGGGTTTCTCTGAATGGGAATTCTTGGGAAAATATCCCTAGCAAGTCCAATAAGAAATATATCATAAAAAATGGGAAGCACAACTAAAAAGCCGACATATTGATCAAACGATAAAGGGATATGATTCACAATAACAAATGATACAAGTATTGTGTATGCAGACAGAATAATTCCCGATGCTATGTAATCTAAAAAATCATTATATCTATATCCAATTCTATGTCGATCAATTAGATTTTGAATAATAGCTACTTTGGTTTCCAAATTTTGATTACGATAAATGGAATTTTCTTTTAATTTAACAGATTTTTCTAACGACGAAAATAGTGATAACTCTGGTTGAATATTCAACTTACTCTCGCATATTAAAATTTTTTTGTAAGATTTTGTAATATCATCATCTATGATATGAGCATAAAATCTCCAAAAAATTAGAGTTATAATCAATATGTGAATTGCAAGGATTATCACCCAAAATCTCGCCGGATCGGTTGAGGCAAAATATGCCGTTCCTAGGAATGAAATTAATCCGATGATTATTGCTGAAACAATTCCAACCGATTGATTATTGATATTAACAAGTTGATTGCACCGTTCGTAAGAAATTTGTAACACTAATTTTGTATTTTCATTTTTATCGTTTTCAGTTTGATAAATTCCAGAACACATTATTCATCCTTGTTACTTTCTTTCTAATTCTTTTGAATAATAAATATGATATATTGATAAAAATTAATTTGTCCTATCTTTCCGCCCCACCAGCATCTTTTCCGCATTGTCACACCGGCTAATGACCTTCTCCAAAGTTTCGACTACCCCCCTCTCCAAACCAAGAGGGAGGGACCCCCTCCCCCCCTGTCTTGCGCAAGACAGGCCCCCACCCCCCTCCGGCTGCACCTCCGCACCCACGGTTTCGTGTGGAGCCACGACTGAACGGCCCGCCCGGCACCAGAACCCGGAGGGGGGGTGGTACCCTGTCCAAAAAAAGAGAGGGGGATACCCACCCCCTTGTCAAAAAAATGAGGGGGGGTATACCACCCCCCTCTCCAAAATAAGAGGGGGGGACCCCCTCCCCCCCTGTCGTACGAAAGACAGGGTACCACCCCCCCTTTTGTGCATGGACCGGTGCGGTGGTTCGCGTGGAGGTTCAGACGGTAGAGGGCGGTTTTTGGTCGCGGTGCGGAAGGGGGGGACCCCCCCTCTCTTTGCCAAGACAGGGTACCACCCCCTCCCCCTCTCCAAAAAATGAGTGGGGGTATACCACCCCCCTGTCTAAAAAAAGAGGGGGGGATACCTGCCCTGCCTACCCCCCCTCCAACTTAAGAGAGGGGGTACCCCACCCCCCACTCATGCGGAAAAGTGGGGTACCCCCAATTGTGCCGGCCCCCCGCTTTGCTCCGATGCGTATGCCCTCACGACAGGATTAAGTGGAAAAAGAACAAGCAATTCACTATGGTATCGAATGTCTCGACCCTGTTAAGTTTCATCGTCGCACTGATCATTTCAACGGTAATAATTTACTATATTGCGAAGTTTTTTGGTGCAAAAGACAGTTTAACCACGGCAGTTCTTGCAGCCCTTATCGGCACTGCCGTTTACACGATCTTTTATTACGTGCTGGGCCAGGGCCTGCTGCCGGCATTCATCGCCGGAATCGTGTGGCTGCTGGCATTGCAGAAACTGTACACGATAGGCTGGCTCAGGGCGCTGGTCATTGCAGTTGTCATCTGGATCGTAACTTCCATTGTCGGGTGGTTCCTGCCGGTTCTGTAAAATAACAGAGCACTATTCCGTAGGGGTGGCCCCCCACATGTGTTCCGAGGGGGGACCACTCACTCCCCCGGTCTTTACGCAAGAGTGGTACCCCCCCTTTTTTTCAGCCAGCGTCCGGCTCATTTCAATTCAGGGAGTTGCCCCCGGCACCAAATCCCCGAGGGGATCATGGGTGTCTCTGGGAAATGGGTGAACCGTTACGTATTCTTTGTTTTATCGAATAATTGCGCAGCCGGACACCCGATCTCCTTCTGCTTACAATACCTGCACGCCAGTTGTCCCCGCACAAGAGCATTTCCCATAAATCCGAGGAGGAAGAGGGCAATGATGAGAATGAGGATGGTCCAGGAAAACCCCTGTAACAGGAGCAGGATTCCTGCGAGAACGGGGATGATGAACACAAGAAAACCCGGGACAATATCTTTCCACGTGATCTTCATCCGGTTGAACTTATCCGGGCTGCCCTTCGAAAAAAACCGGGCGCTCAGCCGGCCCTTACCAAAGGCACAGGTTTTACCGTAATAATAACAGTCAATACAATGCCCGCTCAGCAGCCGGAATTCAAGAAAAAGGATGAATAGTACATAACCGATGACCCAGATGAGGCCGAATTGATACAGGATCACTGCACCAATCACGTAAATCAGGAATGACAAAAGATTTGATCCGAATACGATTTTGGCTGGATAATTCTCATGGCAGCCCGGTTCCTGCATACCGGAATAAACTCATTAAAACTATAATAAAAGTTCTAAATGCCGTCCGCATTGCAGCCGGTAACGTGTAAAAATTATCCGTACCTTCCCTGCCCTGCAGGAATGCCCCCATCACTTTCACCCTCCGCCAACCCCTCTTCTCATCTTACTCTGCCAGCCTTTAAGATCCCGGTGAACTATGCGAAAGATGCAGCTGGATGAAGTGATCCTGCGGTGGAAAAAGACCACGCGGGCATTAAAGATCTATGAACAGGAATACGGAAAAGCGCTCACGGACTGCCTGGAGATGCGGACCGATGCGGAACTGGTTCACTTCAAAGACCCGGTCGAAGCCGCAGCCTTTTTCTGCCTGGTTGAAGTGATGAAAACAAAAAACCTGAAATAATGTCGATAATGTAAACCCGGATAATCACAAGGATTTTTTACCGGGATGTTTTACCTTTATAGCACAAACTTATGTTCCAGAAAAAGGGTGAGATAATGAAAACCATTGCAATCCTTGCTATTATGGTGTGTGTACTGCTTGTGGCCGGTTGTACAACAAGCCCGTCAATGACAACTCCTCCTGGTACGGTCTCCCCCGTCCCGACGTTTCCCGGGAAGGCTTTGCCGGATACCATTTTACCTATGGATGGAATGGCTACGCTGGGAACCGGCAATAATTCAATGCAGGTATCGCTCTACAGCATTGAAATTGATCCTCCCGTTAACGCTGATAACCGTACCATAAACATCTATGTACTGGCAAGAAACAACGGGACCGGCCTCCGCCAGTTCGTCTGGTTCAGTAAACTTACCAACATCTACGGGAACTCCTTTGGGGGAATCGGGATATCCCATCTGGGCAGCGGAGCCCGGAGCGGCAAGATCTCATCGGGTTGGGGTGATGCAGCGCGGGATTATGTCGTTATTCATTCGGACGAATCATTTGCCACCTTGTCCAAAGGTGCAGTACTTGACGTGTACTTTATGGACAGGACATCCAATCAGACCAGCATGGTACCGGATTATCATGTTGCCTGGACGATCGATCCTGGCGTGATCAAGTAACCCTTTTTTTAAAACTCCTCCATTCGTGGACCGCTCCACCTCGTTTTCCGGTTCCTTCTGCATGGGAATTCCCCTGTTGTTCAAAAAAGAAAGAAATAGCATAACCTCCAAGAAACCCTGAGCTGAGATCATGCGACTTGCCTATGTTGGTCTTTCGATTGCAATGGCGCTTTTTATCATTGCACAGGCAGTCAGTAAACCGGTATTTTTCTACTGGCTGGTTATTCCGGTAATTATTTTCATCTATGGAATCCTGGCAGAAGAGATGCTGCCGGAAACAAAAAAGGATGACGACGAAGAGGCCTCTGAAGAGGACGATGAATAAACCGGATATCCTGCCGGCACTATCGTTTCTTATAAAAAGAGCGTTGAGGAAAAAACCGGCATGATCCCCGGGTTTTCACTTCTTCTTCGCAGGTTCTTCATCCCACGGGTGTAACAGTTTTCCCGTACGGATCACGATATCCGGTGTATTTGATCCTATTCCCCATGATGGTTCATCCAGGGACGGATCAGCCACGGCATCAAGCGTAAAAACGGCCGCATCCGGAAATTCATCCGGTCGCAGGGGAGGCAGATCAACCGGCAGTGCCTCAAACCCGATCTCATCGCGGGTCATCTTTTCACCGGTGAGGGGGAATTCATCGGGTTCCGGTTCACCCTCCAGCGCGGTTGCGGGAAATGCCGGCAGTTCGTACGGCCTCAGGGGAGGCATCGTGATTACCCAGACATCATCCACCAAAAAAACACTCCTTTCTGTGACAAAGATTGTATGACCGATGATTAATAGCTCTGCATATCATTTAAACGGGCATTAAACCTGAATAAAACGGGAAAAAGACCTATTATTTTTAATATCTGTACTTCCAAAAGTGAATTGAAATTTTTTAATTCTTTAATTAATGGAGATTACAATGGATTTTGGAAACATGCTTGGTGATTCTTTTGCATATGCAAAGGATGCAGTTGTTGGAAAGTGGATGCAGTGGTTATTACTCGTTATTGCAACGATTCTCCTCTGCCTTCCGCTGCTTGGATATTCATTGAAAGTCTTACGTGGCGAGAAACCCGCACCGGAAGTCAACGACTGGGCGACTCTCTTCATTGACGGGATCAAGTACGCGATTGTTGCACTTATCTGGGCAATTCCGTTCCTGGTTATCTTCTTTGTAACGATTGGTGCAGGAATTGTGGCAATGGCCGGCGACCCGGCATCGATGATTGGTGCTATCGGAGGCATGCTCTTCGGTTTCATTGTCTTAGCGATTGTCGGTATCCTCACGATGATCTTCTCAAACATCGGTATCATACGGTTTGCCCGTACCGGCAGCATGGGTGAGGCGTTCAATTTCAAGGAAATCTCTGCAACGATTGCAAAGATCGGATGGGTCCCGTATATCATCGCACTGGTCGTCCTGATTGTTGTTACGATTGTGATCGAGATCATCCTTTCAGTCATTGGCATGATCCCCGTTCTTGGATTTATCATCACTATCGTCCTCATGGCACCAGTTACGCTCTTTGAGGCACGCTACCTCTGCCAGGTCTACGACTCTGTCGGCGCATAATTCCCTTCATTTCTTTTTTTTAAACAAATTCCGGATTACCTGGTATCCGGGGTAAGATACGATTTTAACAGACTATGTCCCGACCGGGATGTCCGGTTATTATAGCCCCCTATGTGTGGGGAAAAACCCAGTCCCTGTGTATGATAAATGCCGGCGTTTTCAGCACGGTACCCCGTGGTATTTCTCCGGATGTACAGGATGCGGTAAACAACCGTGTCTTTGTATCACATCATTCCAGAAATGAGCGATAACGGAACAGAATTCACTACCTGCGAGAGAAATGCTTACGATTTCAAAAATCCTGGTACAATGACATCCCGTCATTGTCTTACGTAAAAAATCTTTAAAAAAAGAGATCTTATTTCTTCCCGTACACGGTTTCCGGGTCAAAGACTTTTGTCCCGACAACGGTTCCGTCCAGGGTCCGGTAAAAACAGGATGCGTAACCGGTGTGGCATGCTGCACCGGTCTGCACAACTTCATAGATCAGGCAGTCTTCATCGCAGTCGGTGAAGATCCGCTCCACCTTCTGGAAGTGCCCGCTCTCCTCGCCTTTCTTCCAGAGTTTTTTCCGGCTCCTGCTGTAATAGTGGGCAAAGCCGGTCTCCTGCGTGAGCCGGACTGCCTCTTCGTTGGCATATGCCATCATCAGTACGTCCCGGTTCTTTGTGTCCTGTACAATGACCGGGATCAACCCGTCAACAAATTTCAGGTTCAGCATGGTTCACCCTCCAATAACTACATTCATGATTGCAAGCAGGAAATCGCCAAAGACAATGCCGGTGATGAGCCCGGCGGTGATCGGGATGATGAAGGGCACTGCATAGGAGATCCAGACCGTGCCGGCTTTTTTATAGATTGCCAGTTCTGTGGTAAACTCTTCGGGATGTTCCCGGAGATCCTTGGTGTAAATACGGCCCTCGGCTGCATACATCCTCCGGATAGAGTCAAAAAAGCCGATAAATTTCCGGCTGACAACACCTTTCTTCTCCTCGAAATCTTCCATGACAAATCCCCATTCATGCTGGATGGTCTCGCCCTGTACGGGAAAGCCGAAGAACATGTACATCAGCGGGGCACGGTTTCCCCGGATGATATTGATCAAAAAGATCCCCAGCGGTGCTACGAGGTTGAGCAGCAGGGCGTTGATCAGGACCGTAAATGCAAGGAACCCCAGCGGGGTATTTCCCAGCAGCGGTGTGAACGGGAAGGTCGGGACGCAGAACGCGATAAAGATAAGCGCCCAGGCATCCGCTCCCCCGAAGAGATGCATCCTGCCAAAGAGATAGAACACCCCGCAGAAGACGGCCGGGAGCAGGATAAAGAATGCCGGTGTTCCCCAGGCTCCGGAAAAGAGGAGCTGGACTGAGGTTATTGCCAGGATAACAACGATCAGGATGAAATACCACCGGTGGAATGCCTCCTCAACATTGGCTTCCCGCACTTTCCGTTTCGGCCGGATCTTTCCTTCCGGTTTCTGTTTCCAGGTAGCGTAGGAAATGTACCCAAAAATCCCGGCAAACATCGCGTACCAGGGTACCAGGGACAGGTTGAACGGTGAAGGCAGTACCAGCCATGCCAGTGCCGGCAGGGCAAGGGTGACGGCAAGGTATTCGAACCGAAATCGTTCACCGGGCTCATGGCTGTCGAGATAATTGGTGTAAAAGAAACTCACGATCAGCGTCAGGTATCCTGCAATGAGACTGTAATTCCCTGTTTTTATATACAGGAGCCAGACCGATGCGGGAATTCCGATAATGAGCATGGGATACCATGTCTTGAATGGCACCCGTCGGTCCTTGATGTCGAGATACGAGGCATAGATCAGGGTGGCCAGAACCGCAACCGCCGAGATCACCATCGGGTACAAGAGTTCCATAAATTCATTACATGCTTTTTTTTCAGAGCACTTATGTATGGCGCTGGTAAAAAAGGGCAATTGCGCAACTATATAATAGCCGGGTTGAAAATATCTCCCTGACGAAAGCAGCGGCAGATCTGGAACAGCCGGTTACTGTACATCTGCATTCCCCGGGATGGTTTTTTTATGAAAATCCAGGATATGATAGATACACTCCTCAAGGGATCTTCTCCCTTGGGGTCATTCCCGCTCCCTGAACTGATCGGGTTTGCAGAAAAGGGTGGCATCAACGGCATAGCTGCTGCAAAAGAGAACGAGAAACTGCAGTATCTTGCAATCCTTGCCGGAGAACCTGAAGGTGCCATTTTCATCGATGAAAAGGGGACCCTCTATGGCGATAAGGCAGTGATGCTGTTTACGGATAATGAATCGTTTACCCTGTATGATGTCAATCCCGACCTGGTAGATGCGGTGGTTGCCGGGTGCCGTATCTTTGAAAAGTCCCACATGAAAAAGAGGGACAGCTATGAACTTCCGGAGTTCGGCAAAAAAAATGCCGGGCTGGGCGTGTTCACCCTGACTATCCGGAGGGAAAATGAACCCCAGAACGGGGTCCGGGTCTCCCTGCGGAAAGACGGCAAGGTTGTTGGCAGCGATGTAACCACCGGGGATGGCAGCGTCGGCTTTAAGCTGGTGCACGGGAAGTACGATGTGATTGTCCAGGACCGCAACCAGCAGCTCACCACGTTTCATGTACAGTTCGAAGAGTCCAGTTCGCAGAAAGTCCTGCAACTGTAATAATAAAAACCTTGCTTTTTTTATTTTTTCCCAAATCTAGCCCATATCGGGAAATACGGGCCGAAATGCAAGACGAAACGCTTTAATTGAAGGATAACAGAACACTTCATTATGAAGATCGGACGTGAAGATTTCGAGGCGCTCATGAAGGGGGACAAAACGATCGCCCCGTATATTGAGCTCGATCCCCTTGCCGGTTCGTACTCGGTTTTTGGCGTAAAAACTGCAAGCAACCCGAATTATCTCATAAAAGCCATCTACGAGATGTACGAAGCGAACCTCAACAAGAAACTCGCGGTTAAGGCTGTTCGCAAGCTCTTCCGTTCGGTTGGTGCCGGGTCTGTCGGGCTCAATAATATGTTAAAAAAGCAGGGTATGGAATTAAAACCGGCAGAGTTTCTTATGCTGGTTTTTAAGCTGCAGCACCAGCAGGGCTGGGGTGCCCCGTTTGAGCTGATCGAGGCGAGCGAGAAGAGGATCGTGCTCCGGTGCAAACAGACCTTTGAGTCCGAGGTGCTCAAGGACTGGAACATGCCGGTATGCGGGCTCCATCAGGGATGGATCGAGGGGGTCCTCATGGCGGTAACCGGCAAGTCGTGGTTCTGCCTTGAGAAGAGCTGCCACGCGAAAGGTGACCCGTACTGTGAGTTCGTTGCTGACCAGGTCTCTCCGAGCTGGAAGTACAAAGCAGAAGCGGTTGTCAAGGGCGAATCTGCGATCACGGAATTTATCGAGCACAAGCCGCTCGAAGGCAAGATATCTCTCATGGATGAACCGGTCGTCATGATGCCCCGTTTCATCTTCACGTCCATGACCCAGTCGCTGAAAAAGACGATGGGAGAAGCGCCGGCAAGCGGTGTCAACTACCGTGCCTACATGGATATGGGCAAGGAGAATGTCGAGCACTACAGGAAGATGAGTATCTCGTATGACCTCTCCAGGACTAAACTTGACAAGGATCTCAACGAGCTGCACAAACGTTTCGCAGCATACGGGACTCCTTTGGTTTCCGGAGGCCAGATTGCTTATGGCGGCCATATCGTCAACAATAACTTCGAGGTTGTTGATTCCATTGAAAAGGAGATGGGCAGCAAGGCCACCGTCTTCCAGAAAGTTGGTGATAAGGCAATCCGTGTATCTACCAACGTTGTTGGCGCTGACGGCAAGAGGGCTGTCGGGACCGAGATTTCAAGTGTAGTCTACGATGCCGTGATCAACAAAGGGCAAACCTATTACGGCACTGCAGATGTGGTTGGTAAAAAGTATGTCGTGGCGTATGAGCCAATCAGGAATCCTGCAGGTGAGATCATCGGTATCCTTTTTGTCGGAATTCCTGAAGACACGGTCTACGGCCCGTTAATGGAAGAGAAACTTAAAAAGATCAATCCCAAGACCATCTGCGACATGGCGTTTGCCTTCTACTCCCAGATGGGCTGGTTCAATATCGTCAAGGAAGAGTGGGATGAGAAGACCAAGACGAAGACCATTACGCTCTCCCACACGGTCGAATCCGAATCCTTCGGAAACACCGGTAAGAACGTCTGTTACTGCACGGCCGGCCTGCTTGCTGGTATCATCGAGGGATCGTTTGGTATCCGGGTACAGGGACGCGAGATCAAGTGCCGGTCAAAAGGTGATGAGCACTGCGTCTTTACCATCACCAACAAACCAGAATAACTTTTTTCTTCAGCCAAATTATCCAAAAAAACGATAACCGTAAAATTACGCTTCCGGTTTTTTCTTAAAAAGAGCTTTTGAGAACCGGTCAATGAACCCTTCTTTCTTGACAACAACGACCTCTTCTTCATAGGCAACCCCAACCAGGTCGGATGCTATGCGCCTGATTGCCTTTGATGCCGGAGAATCAGGGAACTTGAGGACGATCGGGACTTTTGCCGAGGAAGCCCGGCGCACGTTGGGGTCTTCGGGTATAACCCCGAGCACTTTAACCCCGAGCACTTTTTCCATCTTTTTTATGACGATATCTGACTTGTCCTGATCGACACGGTTGATGATCGAACCGAGCACGTGTCCGCCCACTACTTCAGTCAGGATTTTGGTCTTGAGTGCATCAACAATAGAGGAAAGTTCAGGGTTTACCACGAGAATTACTTCGTCGGCAACGGCAAGCGGGACAACACCATCCTTGCTGATGCCGGCAGGTGCATCGATCAACAGGAACTCGCAGCGTTTTACAATCTCGCCCATCACGTCGCGGATCTTGTTCGGGTCGGCTTCCTGGAATCCTTGGAGTGAGATACCGCTCGGGATTACCTTGAGCCCGGCCGGACCCTCGTAGATTGCATCGTTGACATTGCATTTGCCTGCAAGAACTTCATGCAGGGTGACCGGGGCATCCTGCAGGCCAATGATAAGGCCTACATTTGCCATGCCGATATCAGCGTCCATCAGGTAGGTTTCTTTACCGAGCTGGGCAAGCATGGTACCGAGATTGACAGAAACAGTGGTCTTTCCTGTTCCTCCTTTCCCAGAAGCGATCGTGTAAACCTTGACCATCGAACACCCTATGGTGATAGGTATTTCTATTGCATTTATATAAGATTACCCAATTACTCTACCTTTGTTTTATATCCACCAGTTTAAAACAACTTGCGTATCTGCGGCGATCTGCTGTATGACCTCGTTTTTGAGCGGAGTTTTTGCCCTGACAATGCCGACCAGGTCCGATCCTTTATGCGTTATGCCAAACAGGCTCACGCCCGGTGTCCTGGCAAGCGGATCGCTTTTGAATATCCCACTGTAGGTTGCAGCATCCACTAAAGCGGTATCTCCGCCGGATGACCCAAAGAGAAGGCCATCACCCGTTGCGATGGTAAAATTGTTCAGGGAATATTTTTGGGCAAGTGCAGTCAGACTTTCGGTTAAGTCCTGGCGGTTACTGGTGAGATCGATATTTTTTGGTTTTGGCACCTCAGTCGTCCCGTCACCGTCCGCAGATTTCACCGGGGGCTGGATCGCGGAAACGGTTTTTGATTTCGGCTGGTAATCGAGGGGGTGGCGAACATGGGGTGACGTGTCTGTATCCCTTATAAGAGAGATCCGTGTTTTGGATCGTTTCCGGAACAGCACTATGGCGATAACCGCAACAAGGGCAATACCGATGATCACTGCCGGCACAAGCCAACCGGTCAAGGTGTCCATGTTATGCTTTCACCTCTCCCCATCATCGTTCCATCAGGTGCTCGAGCTGCAACTGTTTGATCATGGTCTTGCAGTCCGTGCGGATCTTATCGGTCATATGGTCGATGTCGAGCGTTTCGAAGGTGTCGATATCCTTTTCAAAACTGCTTGAATCCTCGGAAGTCTCATCCGTTTCAGCAGGCTTTTTTTGTTCCTGAAGGTGAACCGCGATCGGGGCCACAGGTGTCGGAGGATTTTTGGCAGTGATTGGCTGTGCCGGGGTGTGTGCAGCTGGTTTTGTGGTTACTGTGGGCAGGGGGGGAACCACAACGCGTATTGTCGGTACTACGCGTGGATGTGCAGGCAGGGTCTTGTCCGCTTTTACCGGTGGTGCAATGGGTTTTCCTGCAGGTCCGGAGTGGTTAACTGCCGAAGGTTGCTGTGGCTGGTGTGTTGCTGCCGGGGCTGTTTTTGCGGCTTTGATGACATGGCTTGTCTTGTTAAATTCGAGGGCAAGCCGGATCTGTGCTTCATCCATACTCGAAAGTGCAACATCTGCTTTCTGGCCGCTCATCTTCTGGATCTCTTCCCATGCCGGATCACCCTGTTTTTGGTCGATCTTTGCAAGTATGCAGGTACCGGATTTAAAGACAATCGTCCCGCCGACCGACCCGGATGAGACCGTGCAGATCCCGGAAAATTTTGTATGCGTAAGCTCATCGAGGATAGAACTGATCAGTTCACTTTTTTTGATTTTAAGAAAAGTACCCCTCGGGAGTTGCATTATATTCTAATGTAATTGGACTCGTGTATATAGTTTCTTTTCGTTCACCACCACCGGTTACGTACTGTAGTATATCGGTTATTATCCTCAGAACCGGATACCCGGAATTGCAGCCATCCGGAAAAACCAAAAAAAATGTATTTTTTAGTCAAAACTGTCCATTTTACAGTGAAAGAGGGATAAAAGCCCAACCTATTAATAGAACAAAAAACAAGAGAATTTATTTATTAGATGGTGAACGTATGCTAAAACCATTATTGGAAGAATTCTTAAAAGTCGAAGGGGTTTCAGCTGCAGTTGTGGTTGGAAGGGATGGGTTTGTAATAGAAAGTGCTGTTTCCGGGAAGGTCGATATCGAAGCACTGGGTGCAATGGCTTCAACCGGGCTGGGCACTTCCGAAGCAATGGGCAGTACGCTGGGGAAAGGAGAGCTTCTCCAGATGCTTGTCGAGCTGGAAAAAGGACCCATTATTCTCTCCCCGCTTTCCAGCGATGAATTGATTGCTATCGTTGCAGATACGACATCCAACGTGGGAAGGATCCGGTACGAGTTAAAGAAAAATAAAGAACGTATCGTTGCTGCACTCTGATCAACCCTTAATATTCTTTTTATGAACTTACCTGCAGGAACCGACGGTGGAACGATAACAAATCCTCAGGAAGAGGGGTTGATCCCGTACCTTATGGCATTCCGCGGGGCAATAGAGATCGAGACCAGCGAAGGTCATGGATTTATCCTTACCGAGAATGGCAAACTCAAAGCCGCATATTTTAAAAGCGGTGAGAACACCTCCCGCGGAAAGGAAGCCCTCTCGTACCTGATGGCGGATTCACCGGAATCCGGGTCGAATCAGACGTTTAACTTAAGAAAATACAGCGATGATGAGTTCAACCGGGCATTAACCATTGCAAACGACGAGAACCTGTTGCTCCCGGTCCCCCCTCCGAAACCTGCAGTACGGCGTGAAGCAGATCCTGATCCCGATCCCGCAATGCCGGTGCTTCTGGACGAGAATAGTCTCAGGAAAATAGCCAGCCAGCCCGGCGTTATTGCAGTTTCAGCATTTTTTGAAGGTTTTCCTGTCCAGTCTATGGGCGATGCCGATTTTGAGCATGTTGCCGCCCTGGCAGAAGATCTCATGCGGGCTGGTGCGAAGATCGCACAGGAAATGAAGGTCGGAGACCTGGACCAGCTGATCCTGGAGACTGCAGAAAATAAATTTATTATCGCGCCCTGTGGGGATCTCTTCCTCTGTGTTTTTACCACATCGGATGCCCAGCTCGGGCTTATCCGGGTTGTCCTTAAAAGCATCCAGGCCGAAATTGCCGTTTGATACTGGTTGGTGGAAAAAAAGCATAGGATCTTGCTTATTCAACTATTCTGTCAAGAATTTCTTCAACTTACATTCCACAGAGTAGATATACTTATAGGCAAAATTATCATTTAGCCTGCTCTATGCAAATAGTATAAAATAATCCATCAATCAAGGTGATGTCTGGATTGAACAAAGATACCGACGAAATCCTGGACGATAACAACTCGCTTTTAAAGATGATCGGCGGGATTAAGAAAAAGGAGGAGCAACCGGAGGAGCCCCCCCGGCTCCCTGATACGGAGCCCGCTCCCTCATCCGCCCCTGTGGGTAAAGGCGCGGCAGAACCGGGTGATTTTTCGGAACTGCTCAAAAAACTGGGGATGGAAAAAAATAAGTCATCCTCTGCGTCTCAAGAGCCCCCGGCACCAGCAGCCCCGGAGCAACCGGATGAAGTGCCTGCTTTTGATTTTGATGACCTGCTCGAAGACATTCCGCAACCTCCGGAGACACCGGCCCCTTCCTCTCCCGTGCTGGAATCAGCATCATCCCGCTCCTCCCCTGAAAAAGAACCCGTGTCCCCTGCCGAACAGGAAGAAGAACCCTTTGTCGAGATTATTAATGAAGATCCCAAGGCGGCACTCCGGAAAAATCCTGCCCGGAAAGTGACCCCGTCACCCTCCCCGGCTGCATCAAAAGAGACCGAATATGACGAAAAGATCATTTCCGTTGACCAGATCACCGATTTCTCGGGTCTTATCCTTCCCAAAGGCGCCACGTTCCGGGTTGACGAGATCAATCTCCACGGGAGAATTAATTCATTCGAGAGTACCGGAACCAGTGCCCTGCCACAAGAGTTTGCCGAGATCTGGAAGCGGGAATTTTCTACCGCCGGCTTCAAGGATCTCGATATAAATGGGGAGATCGAGATTGCCCGGGAAAAAATCAGGGCCGAACCAAAGAAGTTCAGTTTCTCCTCCCTGTTCAAGGCAATCATATCCGAGCAGGAGGCATACGATCCCAAGATACACGGCCCCCTTGTTGACCTTTCTTTCCAGCCAAAAACCGGTATTGAAGAGATGGAGATGTACCCGGTCAATGAGCCCTTTGCCTACATCCGTATCACGTACGATCACTCAACCCACGAGTACACCTACAATGTGCTCGAACCGATCCTCACCGATGCCGAAAAAGACTTGTTAGTCGAGCTGAAAGAACGCCTCTTCGATACGCTCGATATCAATACCAAAGACATCACCAAGGAAGAAGCCCGGCGCAAACTCCGGGTATCTGCCGATGATATCATCAGCGATTTCGGGATCAAACTCGCCCCGGAGCAACGCGAGAAGATTCACTATAATATGTACAAGGATTTCCTTGGCGACGGTTTGATCGATCCCATCATGCACGACAAATATATTGAGGATATTTCGTGCGATGGCGTCAATGTTTCCCTGTTTGCATTCCATGCCAGCTACGAGTCGATGAAGACAACGCTTTCCTATTCCAATGCCAGTGAACTGGATTCGTTCGTCACCAAGCTTGCCCAGCGGGCTGGAAAGTACATATCGATTGCAGAGCCGATTCTCGATGCCACCATGCAGGATGGTTCCCGTATCCAGATGACCCTGGGACAGGAAGTTACCGCCCATGGATCAACGTTCACCATCCGTAAGTTCAAGGATGAACCCATCACCCCCACAGATCTCATTGAATGGCGCACTTTCTCGCCGCTTGCGATTGCGTATATCTGGTTGTGCGTCGAGAACGGCAAATCTGCAATATTTGCCGGGGGAACTGCATCAGGAAAGACAACGGCTCTCAATGCCATCTCCCTGTTTATTCCACCCATGTCTAAGATCGTCACCCTGGAAGATACCCGTGAAGTGAAGCTGCCCCACCCGAACTGGATCCCAAGCGTAACCCGGGATTCGTTTGATTCGGCTGGGCGGGGTGAGATCAACATGTACGAACTGTTGCGTGCTGCAATGCGACAGCGTCCTGAATATATCATCGTGGGTGAAGTTCGTGGCAAGGAATGCCAGACACTCTTCCAGGCGATGAGTACCGGCCATATCACCTATTCCACAACGCACGCGGATTCTGTTGCCAGTGTCGTGCACCGTATAGAAAACCCGCCAATGGACGTGCCGCGGAACATGCTCTCGGCACTGGACTTCATCGCAATCCAGGTGCAGGCCCGGGTCGGCGGAAAGCGTATCCGGCGGAACAAACAGATCGTTGAGATTCTCGATATCGACCCGCGAACCAATGAACTGATCACCAATGAGGTGTTCAAGTGGCGGTCAGCAACCGACGAGCACTCCTATTCCGGGAAATCCTACCTTCTTGAAGAGATTATGGAAGCAAAGGGATGGGACGAGACCCGGATGCGCGAGGAACTCAAGCGCCGCCAGGAAGTGCTTGAATGGATGAGGATCAAGAAAATACGCCACTATAAAGACGTGGCAAAGATCCTCATCTCCTATCATCGCGATCCCGAAGCGGTTGTTGAGAAAGTGAGGAAGGACCTCTATGAATAGCTTTGAGCGGTTCTGCTTCAACCTGCTCGGCAAACGGATGAAGGAGAAGCGCGAGGAGTACGCCCAGCTCAGAAACGATCTCATATCAGCCCGATTCAAGACCTCATTCGAGGCATACCTGTCCACTGCTTTTGTCAGCTCTATTATTGTCGGGTTCTGTGCAGCGGTAGTAATCGGTCTCTTTACCTGGATCTTAAAACTCCCTACTTTAATCAAGTATAAGGGAGCCGTGCCCGGCCCGCTGGTTGCCCTGTCCGCTCACAGCCTTGTCCTTGGAACGATATTCATTACGGTCTTCTCCCTTCTGGTATTCGGCGGGCTGACGTACGTGGCATTCATCATGTATCCCAGTCTTGAGGCCGGGAACCGGCAGAGGAATATCGATGCCACCTTACCCTATGCAATCAATTACGTCACCTCAATGTCCACTGCCGGGATCACTCCAGCCGAGGTTTTCCGGTTGCTGGGGGACAGTCCCATTTATGGACAGAGTGCTGTTGAGGCCCGGTATGTAGCCCGTGAGATTGATATATTTGGCCGTGATCTGATCGATGCGCTCCGGCTCGTATCATCTACCACACCCAGCAAGCGGATGAAGGAATTCTTACAGGGTGCCATGGCGAGTATCTCGAGCGGGGGTAACCTGACGGATTATTTCCGGACAAAGGCCGACCAGTATGCTCTCGAGAACCGGCAGACACAGAAACTGTTCCTGGACACTCTCGGATTGATCGCAGAATCGTATGTTACGGCAATGGTTGCCGGCACGCTGTTTTTGATTATCCTGCAGTCTATTATGTCGGTGCTTTCCGGGGATAACAAGCCGATGTTTTTGTATGCGGTAGTCTACATTATGATCCCTCTCGGGAGTATCGCGTTTGTAGTTATGATCAGTTCCATGACACCGGAGACCTGAAATGGGAATCAAGGATCGCATCAACACTATCGTACACCGTGACAGTGATACACCTCCCGCAGGTCTCCCGCAGGAAGTTAGTGCGGATACGGGCATAGGGAACCGGTTTAAGAAACTTTTTCACAGCGGCGGTTCCACCCCCCCGGCCGTAAAACCTGAAGAACTGAGTTCGGTAGAGACAGAATTCCAGGAGATCACAAAGAAACTTGAGCATGAACGCCAGACGCGGGAAGGCTTTGGAAAGTTCCTCAAACACCCGTTCCAGGTACTCCTGGAAAAACCGGTTAACATTCTTATCGTCTGCATTCCGCTGGCATTGATCGTGTTCATCGGCGGGTTTATTTTTAGTGTGCAAACCTATGGCATGCAGGTGCTCACCAAAGCCACAATTGTGGATGATTTTGCCGTTTTAGCGGTGATGATTGCGATCGTCCCCCTTGCCCTGCTTGATTTTAAGGAACAGAAGCGGGTTGTCAACCTTGAAAATGCTCTCCCGAACTTTTTCCGGGACCTTGCCGGTATGAATGATTCAGGTATGACCCTGCCCAATGCAGTGCATCTTGTGGCTGCGGCGGAATACGGGGCACTCACCCCGCATATCAGAAAACTTGACAATGAAATGTCCTGGGGTATTGGTTTTGTCGAAGCACTCTACCGGTTCGGTAAAAGCCTGGGAACCCCGCTGGCCGACCGGAGTGTCGACCTGATCGCAAAAGCGAGTAAGGCCGGGGGAGATGTGAGCGAAGTGCTGCGGGCTGCGGCAAAGGATACCTTTGAAGTGGTGAATCTCCAGCAGGAACGCAGTAACAATATGCTGATCTACGTGGTTATCGTCCTTGTTTCGTTTGCCGTGTTCCTGTTCGTTATTGCGATCCTGGTCACCTCATTCCTTTCGACGATGGCAACGGCTGGTGCTACCGCTGTTGCTTCCGGGGCAAAAGGTTTCGGGGGGATTATCGATATCTTTGTGTACAAGCGGCTCTTCTCGCACGCTGCCATGCTCCAGGGATTTTTCTCAGGGCTTGTCACCGGTGTGATGGGTGAAGGGCGTTTTATCTCCGGCCTGAAATACTCCGCTCTCATGCTCCTGATTGCCTGGATTACCTTCCGGTTCTTTATCTGAACTTTTTTTTACTATCGTTTGACCGGTAATCCGGTCATTTTCGCAACGAGGGGGTGAAAAAAGGCCGCTGTAAAAAAAATCAAAAGAGCTGTCGCTATTAAAAAAACAGGTAAAATACCGCTTAAAAATAAAAAAAATCAGGAAATATTTTCTATTTTGTACCCTTTTAACGAGAGCAGCTCTTTGACCCGGTCACGGTGATTTCCCTGGAGTTCGATGGAGCTTCCCTTGACCGTTCCACCGCAGGCCAGTTTTCCTTTCAGGAATTTTTGAAGTTCCTCAATATCGATATCAGTTGGATCAAGTCCTTCAACAACAGTCACTTCTTTTCCATAGCGCCGTTTGTTCACTTTGACATTGATCCTTTGCTGTTCTTTTGCTACCTCTTCACAGATGCAGAGTTCATTAGGTAGTCCACACGTCGGGCAAATCCCACCAATCATTACATGTATTTTTAAGTTTCTGGTTATTTATTACTTGGCATTGCCGGAAGTATACCGAGCAGGAAATCGGTAGTATTTTCCAAAAAACTGAGCATTTTCGGCCAGTTATTATCTCCAATCATCTGAAATGCATGGATTTTTATGACCTGCGTATGCACAGTACACCATACGGAAATGTCATTGTTTGTGATGGGATCTGCATCCCATGTGGGAAAGAGCGTAACGGTTGCAGCCATCTGCCGCTGTCTCGTGCGGCGGGGGATCACCGTAGCCCCTTTCAAATCGCAGAACATGAGCCTGAACTCGTACGTGACTCCTGATGGCGGGGAGATTGGTATGGCACAGGCGATGCAGGCAGTTGCGGCGCATCTGTTACCCCATACGGATATGAATCCGGTCCTCCTCAAGCCAAAAGGCGACTGTGTATCGCAGGTGGTGCTCAACGGGCGCCCGTACAAAGATGTTGCGATCACGGATTACTATAAAGAGACCCCCGAGCTTCTCAAAAAAGCACTTGAATCCTATCATAGATTGAAATCCACGTATGGCGAGGTGGTGATTGAAGGGGCGGGGGGTGCAGCAGAGCTCAATCTCTATGACCGGGATATCGCCAATACGCTGCTGGCAAAAAACCTCCGGGTCCCGATTATTCTTGTGGCGGACATTGAGCGGGGCGGGGTGTTTGCCCAGGTCTATGGGACACTCACGCTCCTTCCCGAAGAACTCAAACCGCTGGTAAAAGGCATTATTATCAATAAGTTCAGGGGAGACCCCACGATCTTTGAACCCGGCATAAAAAAGATCGAGGAGTTGACCGGGGTTCCGGTACTCGGGGTTGTCCCGTACTTCAGCCTGCCCCTGCCCAGCGAGGATTCGCTTTCGATTGGTGATAAAAAAGCCGGGCCAAATGGCGTAAGGATTGCCGTTATCCGTCTCCCCCGGATCTCAAATTTCACCGATTTCGAGCTGCTGGAATGTCATGCCGCTGTTGACTATGTGGCGCCCGGTTCATCGCTTGCAGGGTATGACTGTATCATTATTCCCGGCACCAAGAATACGATCGAAGACCTTTCGGTCCTTTTCCAGACCGGAACCGATCGCGAGATTAAAAATGCCCGGAAACTGGGTGTTCCTGTTATCGGGATCTGCGGGGGATACCAGATGCTGGGCCGGCAGCTCATCGATGCCGGTTTTGAGTCCGCAGCAGGGACCTACGAAGGGCTCGGGCTGCTTGACGGAATCACGCATTTCTCTTCCTATGACAAGACCACGACCCAGGTGACCCGTACCGCATGTGCCGTGCCACCAATACTATCTGCCATGGGTGAAATCACCGGTTATGAGATCCACATGGGGGTGACCGAGCCCGGTCGCGATGCGGAAGCATTGCACGGTGATGGCCGGGTGAGTGAGGACGGTCTGGTCTTTGGCACGTACATGCACGGGCTGTTCCAGAACCCGTCTGCAGCAAATGCCCTCCTCGCATTTCTCTCCGCAAAGAAAGGAATCCTATTTGAACCGATACCACTCTGCTCTGCGGATCCCTATGAGGTGCTGGCTGACCTGTTTGAAAAGCATGTGGATATGGATGCGATCCAGGCGATGCTGACATTATAGGCCCTTAAAAAAAATCCAGAATCTCCCCGGGATACCGGCGTGTGAAAATAACCGGAAAGATGTTCACCTGCTTAAAAATCAGCTGATGAGATTGGTGATGCTGTGAAACCCGCCGCCCTGCCGGTCAGCACATTTCACGGCTTCAGCCTTGGTGAAATCAACTTTTTCGGTTATCCTGCATTTTGTGCAGTAGAGAAGTGCCGGGGATTTGATGAACCGGTCCTGCACTTTGAACTCCCGGGAATGGATGCAGAACCCGCAGTTTTCCACGGGCTCTTTTTTTTCGGCAAGGCACTGCACCTTTCCTTTCATAACGGGCAGGATCCGGTATTCGTCATCGGTCATGGTATGAGTTCTCCTTAGTTAGGCATTGTGTCTGCCGGGAATATAAGACAATAGATGGGGGAATTGTTTGGGTTTAGTAGAATCCCATTTTGTCCGGATGTTAATTGACCCTTTAAGCGGTTTTACATCCATGATGAAGGTCAATATGACCTGAATTATGGGCGTAAACCCGGTAAAATCCCACTCTCTATCACTATCTTTAAAACACTCCAGCGCTAAAAATTGCGCTATGAAGGTGTGTATTATGTGCGGGGGCGAAGGCACCCGGCTCCGCCCGCTCACGTTTGAACGGCCAAAACCCTGTATTCCGATTGTTAACCGCCCGTCAATTCACCATCTCGTTTCACACCTGTCGAACCTGGGTTTCCGGGAAGTTGTCCTCACCCTTGGCTATATGGGAAAAGCTATCGAAGAAGCGCTGGGGGATGGCTCACTATTTGGCGTCGACATTACGTACGTGCACGAGGAATCCAAGCTGGGAACTGCCGGGAGCGTGAAAAACGCCCAGAAACATCTCGATGGCCAGGATTTCCTTGTGGTGGGTGGTGACCATGTCACTGACTTAAATGTGCTCGAGTTTTACCGCTCGCACCAGAAACAGAAGTGTACGGCATCCATTGGTCTCATCTCGATTGACGATCCGGGAGAGTACGGTATTGCCGAGATCGATGTGAGCTACGAGATAAAACGGTTCAAGGAAAAACCGGCGCCCGGTGAGATCTTCTCGAACCTTGCCAGTACCGGTATGTACGTGTGCAGCCCGGAGGTTTTCGATCATATCCCGTCAGGCACCCGGTATGATTTTGCCCGCGACCTGTTTCCCAGCCTGATGGAGAGCGGACACAGTATCAAGGGCTGGCTTGCCCGCGGCAACTGGACGGATGTGGGGAGCCCGCACTCGCTCCGCCAGGCTGAGCGCTGGAAATTGCAGGATCTCACGTTCACCGACATCATCGGGAACCTCTCCATGCATGGCGCACAGGTGCAGGGGCCGGTCCAGCTTGGGGATTCGATCACGCTGGGAAAGAATACCAAGGTTATCGGCCCGGTTTCTATCGGCCCGGGAACTACTATTGGCGATAACGTCCTGATTGGACCCTATACCAGCATGGGTGACAAATGTATCATCCGTAATAATTCCAAGATCTTTTCCTCATCGCTCTACAACCGGGTCATTGTCGGGGCGAACAGCTCCATTTCGGGCAGCATTATAGACAATGATACCCATATCGGGGATCATTGCAGTATCGAAAACGACACCGTGATCGGACCCCGCGTGGTGCTGCGGGATCATGTGGTTGTCCATTCCAAGACGCGCCTCTGGCCTGAAGTAGTTGTCCCGGACGGGATGATTGTAAAAGAACACGTACTCAATGAGAAATTTGACCTGCGGTATGACGGGTCGTAAAGGATAAAATCAGGCAACCCTGCCCCGTGGAGCAGGGTTTTTCAATCGTTTTTTCCCGCCCTGTGCAGTGGAGAAAAATCAGACTCTCTTTACCAGGCGGTGGGTGATTGCAACCAGCGGGTGCCGGGCGTAATCAAGTACCTGCACATCGTCCAGGGTCTTTAAATTCATTGCCTGGGCAGTCCGTTCCATGCCGAGCTCGATATCTTCCCGGATCTCGATAATATAGGCATCAAGGGCGGTAATCCCGAGGCGCTTTGCTGCAATCGCCCGGTGGTGACCGTCAACAAGAATAATTTTCCCCGGGCGTCTTACTACGATAATTGGTTCGGCCAGGCCTTTTTTTATCTCGTAGATTCTCCCTTCCAGTTCATCTTCATAGATCTTTGACTGGGTGGGCAGGAGTTCCATGACTGGTACGGTCCCGCGATCCAGGGATGGATCCACGCCATAGAGTTTCTTGAGCGTGGTAATGAAATTAAACACTTTTTCCGGGGAGACATGCTCGATCTGCGAGCGTATGACATCCGAATTGGAGATGATGCCCAGCAGGTGGTTTTTCTCATCAACCACGGGCAGCTTCTGGATGCCGGACCGGAAGATCACCCGGGCTGCATCATTGATATCCATATCGGGGTCAGCAACGATGAGGTTGCCGGACATCACCTGCTCTACTGCGGCCCCGGGATCAATAAACAGGAGATCGCGTGCGGAAATATACCCCACAACCGCCTCCCCGTCAACTACCGGAAAGCCGTCATGGTTTGTTTTCTGGATCTTCTCGATGACATCTTTTGCCGTGCTATGAAGATCAATGCTGACGACGTCATAGGTCATATAATCCTTGACCTTCTTCTTGTCCATTACTACATCTTCTGATAAGAGAATACTAAAAGACATCGGAAAAAAAAAGTATTATTGGTGTCTGTCCAGGATCTTACGGGCATAGTTTTTCCCGGCTTTTTTTTAGTTCAGGTACGACTTTTTCCCGGCAACTGCGGAATAGTTTATGACGGTTGGGTTACGATTTAATAAGGAGGATTGTTCCTAATGGGCGAAAAGAAACAGAAAGAAAAAACAATAGCACAATGGAAAAAGTTCGTGGTGGTCGGTGCCTGCGTCCTTTTTGTTGTACTGATGATTGTCTCGGGCATGGGATTTGGCTGGCTCAGTGCATTTTCCGTCGTCAAGCCCGGCGATGTGGCAGTGATCGATTACACGGTTTACGATGCGGCGGGAAATCCTCTTCTCACAACGGACCAGACGCTCTTTAAACAGGCTGCAGCCCAGGGAAAAGGAATGCTGTACTCCAAGCAGATTTCCATCACCTCCAACCAGTCGCTGGCGCACCCGCTCTTTCCGGTAGAGGTGTACTCAACCAGCTCAGGCTGGGGTGACAAGTTTGCACTTTTCAAACCTGAATACGATGCAATGAGTTCCGGTATCGTTGGCATGAAGGTGAACGGACAGAAACGGATTACCATACCGTCCTCCTCATCAATGACCCAGGTCTGGTCACCTGAAATGCTCAAACGCAATGGCATGAACCTGAGCGATATCAATGTCGGGGATATCCTGACGATGGCCGTGTCGGATAATCCAGAAGAGATGGCATCCAACCAGTCCGCCCTGACGTACATACGGATTGGCGAGATAAGCCAGAAAACCGATGAGGGTGCGGTCGTGGATTTCGGGTACCCCTCCATGGATATCCGCGTGGTATCGATTAATGGAAAATAAGTAATTCATACCCATACTTTTTTTTATAACGACTGTTCACACCTGTTCATGGCAGTGCGTGTGATCTGTTTTTACCAGCCGGGGTGCATGGGATGCATGGAGCAGACCCCGATCAACCGTGAAGTTGAAAAAAACCTTGCCGTCCGGATCGAAGAGATCGATGCGGTGAAAAATCCGCAGATGATCAAGCAGTACGGGTTAAAAGTGACACCGACTATCGTGATACTGGACAATGATGTGGTCAAAGAGCGGCTTGAAGGGGTTGTCCAGACAGAGCAGCTCGAAGCTACCCTGAAAAAATATCTCTGACCTTAAAAAAAAGAATTATGACCGGACCCCGTAGATCCGCTTGATACGGTGAGCTACGGTCTTCCAGCCTTCCTTTCGCATCAGGGGTCCGTCACGGAGCTTGAGGTGCGAGATCTGGAACTGCTTTCCGGAAACCACATACTTCTCACCTACGGTAAACTCCTGTTCGCCTTCACAGGGCATGTAGACCGGAATGGTCTTCCTGCCATCGTGGATGGAGATCTTAACTACCACCTGCTCGATGGCCCGGGTCCAGAGGGTCAGGATATCCTTTGCCTTAGCCCGCTGCACCCGCTTGTCGCCGGCCAGTTCGATGGAGGCTACCTGAACGCCGATGGCGTCATCCCCGCATTCCGCGACGAGGTGTTCTTCTACGCTGCATTCTTCATCTTCAGAGAGTTCAATGGCACCGACAACCGATGTCCCTTCACGGGAGACGATTGTCTTGATGAGCAGGGTCTGCGGCTCACGCTCTTTGGGAATCCGCTGGTGGTGACCGCAGGTAGTGCACCGGACCAGCTGATCGCGGGATTCGGCTACTACTTCGTGTTCGGTCTCATCCCCGCACTCCGGGCAATGGGCGGTAATAAACATTGAATATGAATGGAAACCCTCACATGATAAAGCATGGAGGCACAGGAAATTATCCATTGCCGGGGCCACCCGCTGGTATCCGGCAGTCACCCGACAACCTTTGAAGTAACTGCCGAGTCGCACCTGACGAGCACCGGCAACTGCATCATCGGAATTGCTGCAGACAAAGGCTGTGCCGGCCTTTCAGAAGAATTCAAAAAAGTGCTCTCGCACGACGATGCGCGCCTGCTGACCCGGCTCGCGTGCGGGGATGCCGCAGTCGAGATCCATTCCCGGGGTTCGTCGCAGTTCACTCTCACGCACCCGACCGACATGGTCTGGCGGAAGAGTTCGTTTGTCTGCGGGAGGACGATCGGCATCCTGTCAGACACTGTCGCGGCCACGCTGCCGGACGATCTGATCAGAAACCTGATCGGGGAACAGACAATGGTTGTAACCCTGATTGTTACGCGTCCCGGCTGAGGGTGGTGATCCGTACTTCTGCTTCCGCAAGCATGGTCTCGCACTGCTTGACCAGCACGGCACCCTGCTCATAGAGCCGCATGCTCTCGTCAAGGCCGGTTGTTCCGTCTTCGATCTTTTCGATGATCTGTCTCAGCTGTTCTGTTTTTGTCTCATAGGTTTCTTTCATGATCCACACGCTCCACGATTACGTTGGTATTCCCGTCATAAAACCGGATTTTCATCCGGTCGTCCTTCACGATTGCGCCAGCACTCTTTACAATCACGCCATCCTTTTCTGCCACGCAATACCCCCGGGCAAGCACGGCAAGCGGGCTCCGGCTTTCAAGAGCCGTTTTTGACTCTGCGAGGAGCAGGCGTTCGCGTTCGATCCGTGTCATACATGCCCGTTCGAGCCGGTCTGCAAGATCCGCAGTAGTGGTTTTCCGCTCCTCGATTTTCTGTAAAAAACGGCGGGGGCGCAGCCGGTCCCGCATGCCAATGAGTTCCTCCCGTGCCCATGCGATCCGCCCCTGCAGGGTTGCGGCCAGTAGCAATTTTAGTTCGTGAACCTGGAGGAGAAGTACTGCCCGGTCGGGTACCACAAGTTCGGCTGCTGCCGATGGGGTGGGTGCCCGCAGGTCGGCGGCGAGATCGGCTAACGTCACATCCACTTCATGGCCGATTGCGCTGACAACGGGAACCGGGCAGGCAGCGATGGCCCGCACGACATCCGGATGGTTGAAGGGGAACAAATCTTCAAAGCTGCCGCCCCCCCGGGCAACAATGATGACATCCACGCAGGTCCCGAGGCGACGGATTGCCTGTGCAATCTCGCGATGGGCAACTTCTCCCTGCACTGCAGTAGGCGAGATGATGATCTCTACTGGGTAGCGACGGGTAATAACCGTCCGGATATCATGGATGACTGCTCCCGTTTCGGAGGTGACAACACCCACTTTTTCCGGAAATGCCGGTAAGGGCCGTTTCTTCTCTGAGGCAAAGCACCCCTCGGCCGCCAGCTCTTTTTTCCACTGTTCCACGAGCAGGTACTTCTCGCCGAGACCCGCCTTCTTCATCTCCTTTACCTGTAACTGGTACGAGCCATGCGGTGCATACAGCCGGACCGTGCCGGAGACCAACACCTCCATGCCCTCTGCGGGAGTGAAAGCGAGTCGTTCGGCATCGGAGCGCCACATCACGCACTTGATCACCGCCGCAGTGCCACCCCCTCCTTTCTCTGACAGGGAAAAATAGCGGTGGCCCCGTGCATGGTGGGTATAGTTGGTTACTTCACCTTTGACCCAGACCCCCTGGAGGCGTGCATCGTCGAGGAGATTTTCGATAATGGCCGAGAGCTCCGATACCTGCAGGGGTGCAGTTTTCCCACCGGGAGATTCATCGGGCTTGTTGAACCAGTCCATCAACAACTATTAGGCAAAAACCGCATATGAATTAGTACTACCATGGTTTCGTTCTCCGTTGCGAGTATGTTCTTTCACGAGTACACGGTTCCTGAGATATTTTCGTTTGTCTCCCGCACCGGCCTGAACGCAATGGAGTTCTGGTTAGAAACCCCCCATTTCTGGCTCCGCGACCTGCCGGCCGATGAGGTGATCGCATGCCGGAAGGCTCACCCGGAACTTGCCACGCTGACCGTGCACACCCCTATCCTTGACTTAAATCCCTGTTCTATCAATCCTGAAGTCGTTGATGTATCCATCGGGTATGCCGTCAGGTCACTGCGGATAGCCGAACAACTCGGAGCCACGGTTCTCACCATTCATCCCGGCCGGCGCACGGCTAAGCGCCCTCCCAGTGATGCAGACCGGGTCCGCTTTGAGCATTATCTCTCGGTAATTCGGGATGCGGCACGAGGCAGTCCTGTCCGAATCGGCATGGAGAATATGGAACCGACCGTCAACTCGTTGCTCTGCACTCCGGAGCGGATGCGGGAACTCCTGGATGATGAACCGTGGCTGTTCTTCACGCTTGACGTGGCGCATGCCCTTGCACGGTCCGAAGAAGAGCCAATCCGGTATATCGAACTCTGTCATGACCGTCTCATCAACGTGCATATCAGCCGCTTCGATCATGGCAGGGCGCATTTCCCGCTCGACCGGTATGCGACGATGGCGCAGGTCATGGAATGCTTAAAGGATCACCGGTATGACGGGTACCTTACGCTCGAAATTGAGGACCTGAACTTTGATCACCTGTTCTCTGCTGAAGAAAAGATCGCAGTCCTTGCCCGGGATTGTGCATTTATGCGGGAATGCATGCGATAAGCGCTGGGTTTATAAAATTCACCCCCGAATATAGTAGTGAAATTTCATTTATGCATAGTCAAAATAAGCGTGCAACAGCACGATGTGAAGTACAATGATCCAGGACGCATTGCAGATCCTGCTCTTTATTATCTGTATCCTCCTGTCCGCATTTTTTTCCAGTGCGGAAGTTGCACTTATCTCGATCCACCGGGCAAAAGTGCGGACTCTTGTCAATGAAGGAAGACCGGGATCACAAGCAGTTGCTGTGTTAAAAGAATCCCCTGAACACCTGCTCATCACGATCCTCATCGGGAACAATATTGTCAATGTTGCAGCAGCAGCACTTGCCACCTCAATTGCGATCCAGATGTTCGGGGACATTGGTGTGGGGATCGCTACCGGTTTTGTCGTCATCGTGCTGCTCCTCTTTGGCGAAATCACTCCTAAGATCTATGCCGCACACGCATCGGATTCATTTGCCCTGACGGTGGCACCCATCATACTTTTCCTCTCGCGTCTCTTAACCCCGGTTATCTGGTTAGTCGAACGGGTCAGCCCGAAACTGGGTCTCGGAAAAGATTTTGCAGAACCGGTAGTCACCGAAGAGGAGATCAAGGAATGGATCGATGTGGGCAAGGAAGAGGGCACAATCGAGCAGGGCGAGCAGGACATGCTCTACTCGGTGCTTGAGTTCGCAGATACCACTGCCCGGGAGATCATGACGCCCCGCGTCAATGTCATTTTAATGGAAGATACGGTCAGCTTTGAAGAAGCGATCAGGATCTTCAATGACACCGGGTTCTCGCGTATTCCCGTCTACCATGAGCATATCGATAATATCACCGGTATCTTAAATGTCAAGGATGTCTTTTCCGCGATGGTTTCGCGACGCAAGGACTCGGCAATAAAAGAAGTGATGTACGACCCGATGTTCGTGCCCGAGACCCAGAAGATCGATGACCTGTTAAAGGAACTGCAGGTGCACCGGGTGCAGATGGCCGTTGTCATCGACGAGTACAGCAGTTTTGTCGGCATTGTAACCGTTGAGGATATCTTAGAAGAACTCGTCGGCGACATCATGGATGAGTTCGATAAGGAAGAACCTGAAGTGCAGGAACTTGCACCGGGTGTCTATGTGATCGATGCCCAGACATGGGTTGAGGATATCAACGAAGAGATGAACCTTACCCTCCCGACCGATGAATCCTACGAGACCATTGGCGGACTCATCATCGACCGGCTCGGGCATCTTCCGAAACACCCCGGAGAAAAGGTGGATATCGCGATCGGCAATGGTGTCACGCTCGTGGTCATGCAGATGCACGGCCGCAGGATCGTGAAAGTGAAGATCGTGGTCCACCCGGAACCGAAGAATGGGAAGCAGAACGAATAATCCGGGTGTGAACGAAATCTCCCGCGAGGAAAACAGATGAAACGCATTGCCGTGGTTGCATCGGGCAGGGGTTCGAATTTCCAGGCGGTCATCGATGCCATCCGTGATGGCAAGGTACCTGCGGAATGCGTTGCGCTGATCACGGATAACCCGAAAGCCTACGCGATTGAACGGGCGCAGAAGGCGAATATCCCGTGCAGGATCATCGATTATACCACGTTTCCCTCCCGTGAAGTCTACGAGCGGGCGCTCCTTTTCTCTATGCAGGAAGTGGATGCGGACCTCTTCGTTCTTGCCGGTTACATGCGAATTCTCGGCTCATCGATAGTCAGGGCGTTTCCCGGGAAGATGATCAATATCCATCCCGCCCTCCTGCCCGCGTTTACCGGGCTTCATGCCCAGCGGCAGGCCGTGCAGTACGGGGTAAAAGTGGCTGGCTGTACCGTGCATTTCGTTGACGAAAGTCTTGACGGGGGCCCCATCATCCTCCAGAAAAGCGTGCCGGTACTGGAGACCGATGATGAAGACGATCTCGCGGAGCGGATATTAGAGCAGGAGCATATCGTGTTTCCCGAGGCGGTCCGGCTTTTCTGTGAAGACCGGCTGGTGATTGAGGGGCGGAAGGTCCGGATTCTTTAACGGGCCCTGGGCGACTGATGCATATAATCCGTATTTGTCTCAGGATCCTTTTGTTCACCGCGACTATTTCATCTGGCACGCTGATAGTATTGCACAACCGGGAGCCGGTGACGAGGCAATGAAAGAGCGATCCAAAACACCCGCGACAAAACAGATTGCACGGGAGCGTATTGAAGTCCTGTTCGAACAGGCACGGCTCGCTTTTGCAGAGTTTCCGGATCTCAGTAACCGTTATGTGGAGCTCGCGCGCAGGATTGCCATGCGCCAGCGAATCCGGATCCCGCAGGAATTGCGCAGGAAATACTGCCATCACTGCAACTCCTACCTCGTGCCGGGAAGCAATATGCGGGTGCGGGTGCACTGCGGCAATGTCGTGGTCACCTGCCTTGCCTGCAAACAACATACACGTTATCATGTGGTGAAACCTCATGTCGGAAGAAGCGAATAACCTGATGCAGGATCTCAAGCCAACCGTCTGGATTGGCAAACAGGGCTGTACCGAGACGATGATCGAAGAGATCGTTGCCCAGCTCAAGAACCGGAAGATGATCAAGGTAAAATGGCTCCAGTCCGTGGAAGTCGACCCGGAGGCAATTGCCCTGCAGGCCCGGGCAAAACTCGTGCAGACACGGGGGCGGACCATGGTGCTTGCGGACAAAAAGATGAACATAAAAAAGTAAATCCGTTTTTCTTCGGTCAAATGGGCATTCCGCCACTTGGAAATATATAAAAACTTTCTTCGCAAATAAGTAAAGACTGTTATTGAAAAATTCAACAGTGAGGTCTCTAGATGACAACAGTATACGATGTCCCCGCCGACCATATTATCCGTAGGGTCGCTGAGGAGCTCAAGAAGCGGAAGGAAATAACACCGCCGGAATGGGCTGCCTTTGCAAAGACCGGGGTACACAAAGAAATGCCGCCTGAAGATCCCGACTGGTGGTTCACCCGGGCAGCAGCAGTGTTGAGACGCGTCTATGTCGACGGCCCCCTGGGCGTCGAGAGGATGCGAAGCTTTTACGGTGGTAAGAAGAACCGTGGATCACGCCCGAATGCATTCCGCAAGGGCAGTGGATCAGTCCTGAGAAAAGCTCTCCAGCAGCTGGAAGCAGCAGGCCTGATTGTCCACGACAAGACCGGCCGTAAAGTGTCACCGGCAGGCATGTCTTTCATGGACAACCTGTCCCACGAGGTAAAGATTACGCCTCCGGCACCGGTACCGAAGCGTGTCGTCCCTGTAACCGAAGAGCCCAAGAAGGTTGATACCAAGAAGAAGGCAAAGGTTGCAGTCGAAGGCGCAGACGGTGCCAAGACCGAGAAGAAAGCGCCGAAAGGCAAGAAAGCAGAAGCTAAAAAGTGAGGTGTTGCAATGGGAGACGATGAACTGAGTGAACTTCGCAAACGCCGGATGGCGCAAATGCAGCAGCAGGCTGGCGATCAGCAGGAAGAGCTTGAACGCCAGCAGAAGCAAAAAACTCAGATACAGATGCTCCTGATGCAGGTTCTCGAGCCGGATGCCCGGGAACGCTTAAACACCATCAAACTGACGAAGCCGGAGTTTGCATCTTCGGTGGAACAGCAGTTGATCTCTCTCGCCCAGAGCGGGAGAGTCAAGAATAAAATCACGGATGCGCAGCTCAAAGAACTGTTACGGCAGATTGCGCCGGCGAGACGTGATTATACGATCACACGAAGATGAAAGCCGGTGTGCTCTACAGCGGCGGAAAGGACAGTTCCCTTGCAGCAATAATGCTGGGTACGTATTATGAGGTCGAACTAAATACGTTCGTGCTCGACCCACTCCGCCAGATCCCATCGTTGGAGGCTGCGGCACAGGCTTTGGGGTTTCCCCTGATAAAACGTGTGTTTCGTGAAGGACTGAAAGACGAGCTGGTGGACCAGGTTGTGTCATGCGGGTACCCGAATGATGCGATCAACCGCATCCACCATATCGCGGTCGAAACCCTCAGCAGGGAGTATAAAGTAGTCGGTGACGGAACACGGTTCAATGACCGGGTTCCGATGCTGACCCGTGCTGAGGTACAAAGCCTTGGAAACCGGACCGGGTGTTCGTATGTGCGACCCCTGTTAGGCTTTGTCAAGGCGGAAGTCGATCGTCTGGTTGACCGGTTTCTCATCGTGGAATACGGGGAGACCGGGACCATCCGGAACGGTGATTACGAAGCTGAGATCAGGGAGGCGTTCCGCTTACGCGGAATCGATTCTGCCCCCCTCTTTCCGGCACACCATGACCAGTCGCTGGTCATCGGGAGAAAGTCATAATATCTGGTGAGTAAAATGAGCAAAGTAAGCAAAGGCAGGAAGATCCGGCTGGCCAAAGCATGTGACCAGAACCGCCGTGTGCCCCAGTGGGTAATGGTTAGGACCAAGCGTGGGGTTGTTGCGCACCCGAAGAGAAGAAACTGGCGCAAGAGCCAGCTGAAGGTGTGAGCTATGGCAGAAATAATGAAGGAACATGTCTACATCATCCCTCTGCGGAATGCAAAGAGGATGCCGCGCTGGAAGCGATGCAATGGCGCAATGAAGGATATCAAGAAGTATCTCGCCAAGCACATGAAGAGCGAGGATGTCAAGATTGATCAGGGCATCAATGAGAGAGTGTGGTACCGGGGCGCAGAGAAGCCACCGTCAAAGATCCGGGTCCGCGCAATGAAGATGGAGGACGGGCAGGTTCAGGCTGAACTTGCACCGGAATCGTAGATGGAAAGGACGATCACGTTTGCATGCGATCCGAATATCGGGGTTTTTGCCCGGGTAGTCGGAAATGTCGCTATAATACCGCCGGAATCCCCCGAGGAATTCAGGCATGCAGTAAAGGAGTCCCTCAAAGTCGAGGTCATTGAGACCACGATCCAGGGAAGCACAATCATCGGTTCGCTGGTTGCGGGTAACAGCCGGGGCGTTGTCGTCTCGGGTCTCGCATCGGAAGAGGAGATCCATCTTCTGGAGAAGCACCGCAAGGTGTTCCTGCTCAGCGATACGATGAATGCCGCGGGCAACGTGATCATGGCCAACGATACCTTTGCCGCTGTTCACCCGGATCTTCCGGAGAGCGTGGCAAAAGCGATCGGCGAGTTCCTCGAAGTAGAAGTGATTACGCTGGTTCTTGGTGGCGTGAAGACCGTCGGTATGGCGGGCGTTGCTACGAACAAGGGCGTTATCGTGCACCCAAGGGCTACTGCTGCCCAGATCAAGAAGATCGAAGATGTTGCGAAGATCCCGGTCGGTACCGGGTCGATCAACATGGGCAGCGGGCTTATCGGTACTGGCCTCATGGTCAATGATACCGGTTACCTTGCGGGGAACGCGACGAGCGGGTTTGAACTTGGCAGGATTGAAGACGTATTTGGATTTCTGGAGTGATGATGATGGAGAATCAGAAGTTTGAGGTTAAAGGAACCTTTTTGAATGGTCTGGAATGGGCCCCGTACACGAAGATTATCGCGGCACCCAATGCAAAGCAGGCAACGGAACGCACCTTTGCGGTGATTGGCAGCAAGCACAACCTGTGAAGCTCGTCACCGCTGAGTAATTTTTTTTATTTCTTTTCTCGTGGATTTTTGAATTACGTTTTTGTCAAGTGCGACTTGCTGTACGAAATTTAAAAATCTGTCCCGGAACTTTCTCCAGCGTGTCATGCCGGAAGTTCGGATCAGGTAATGTGTTTTACTCTGGAATATGACAGGAGTCGTTGAACCGGAAATGGTGATATCCTGTTTTGAGAGAAAAAATGTATAGTCTCAAAGGATAATGTACTTTTTATGAAATATACGGTAGTGCTTGAACCCCAGGAAGAGGGAGGTTTCACGGTCCAGTGCGTGGAGATCCCCGGCGCAATCAGCGAGGGTGAGACCCGTGAAGAAGCGCTTGCCAATATCAAAGAAGCCATAGAACTTGTTCTTGAAGTTCAGAGAGAAGAACTGAATAAGACATCCCCCGCACTGCACCGCGAGATCTCCAAGGTCGAAGTGGCGGATGTCGCATAAACTCCCGGTTGTCTCCGGAGAGGATCTCGTCAAGTACCTTTCAAAGCAGGGATTCGAGGCCAAACGACAATCTTCGAGCCATGTGGTTGTGCAGAAAGACTGGCGTGTCTTCTCTGTCCCTCTTCACCGGGAACTGAAGAAAGGCACCCTGATTGGAATTCTCAAACAGGCATGGATTGAGGTTGAGGATTTCAAACGGGGATTCAGGTAAGACCGGGTTCCGTTTTTTTCATTTTATTATTTTACTGTTTATTTGAGGTTAAAGGAACCTTTTTGCATGGTCTGGAATGGGCCCCGTACACGAAGATTATCGCGGCACCCAATGCAAAGCAGGCAACGGAACGCACCTTTGCGGTGATTGGCAGCAAGCACAACCCACGGCCGTAAAGGCTGAGTAATTTTTTTTAGTTTCTTTTCTCGCTATCGTATTATCTATCTATTCAATAGGATCTAATGGATATTGGAAAGAATTAATGTTATTAATGGGAGTAAATCTTTTATTTCCTTACTAATATCTTTTCCAATATCTATAGCATCCTTTACATTTCGTAACCATTTTTGGGTATTTTCTTTTGTAAGCGCTGCCGGGGGTCGCTCAATTTTTGTATTTTGAAACGCATCGAGTTTCTCAAGTTGTTGAATTAAATATTGGGTATTCTGTTGAATATTTACATCGATAGAAATACTGCTGTTCATTGATTGATTAATTATTAATTGTGGTTTATTTGAGGTTTGCAAAACTTCAATTTGTGCCTCTTTTATTTCTATTGTTCGAGTTTTTTCTCTCAATTCGTCAACTAATCGTGCTTTTGCTTTTTTGTCTAATTGTTTTTCTTCTTCGGAATAGACAATTTGTTTAATTAATTCTGATACGTTCGGCTTTGAAAGAATTTGAAATGCAATAGAATCTGCATCGCCATCATGATCATTGTGCAAAGCTTTTCGAAGTTCGTCTAATAAGGGAGATCTTAAAAAAACTTCTTTTAGTATTTCTGCATTTTCTTCACCAAAATCGACTTTTAATGAAACAAGTTTTGAGTAATCATCCAAAGATAATTCTGTAGTAGGTTGCCTTACTGTATATTTTAAGAGAGCAATTTTTACATCTTCTATATCTATATCATTGAATCTTATTTTTGAATACGCGAAAAGATAATTTAAAAATGTTTTAGGTTGAATGACGAAGCCTATATCATCATATTCTTTTAGTTGCGAATAATTTATAAATGATAATAAATTATCATACGTCAAAAACCATTGCCATTTATCCTTATTCTGTTTTGAAGTATTTTTCTTATAGGAGTAAATTAAGGAAATACAATAGGCATCATGATCATATAGATATTCATTTCTTTTCCGAGGTTGATAATCGATATCTCTACCCGCTCTTTCATGGTGTCTGAATTCATCGGCGATTTTTATAAAATTTTTAATTTTACTATAACAATTTAGATTTGTTGGCGGAATTATTTTTTCGGGAATTCGTTTAATATTCCAGTTCTCACTAATTGTTTTTTCCCAGGCATCTAAAAGAATAATATATTGACTCCAGGATGTTTTTTCTTTTTGATTCAAATAATCTAATATAAATTGATTGTTACTTGCGCCACGTGAACCCTTTTGCAGATTACCCGTTTCTTGTTTTGAGGAGTTGATGAGTTTGTTAATTTCTAGTTTAGTCCTATCTGTATAATAAATTGGAATTTTCATTTTTTTGCATTGATTGCATAAAGACATTGAAAGCATGTATTTGGGATCTGTTTTACACAACAATGGCACAATAAAACTTGTATCTAATAATAAAAATTCAATTTTTTCACTAAAATCAATCGATGGAATTTCTTGTTCGCGTGAGACCAAATCGATATTAATAAGTCCAATATATGATTTAAAAATAAAATCTGTTAGGATTCTCGAGGTCCCTGATAAATATTCTAATAATATTGTTTCAAATTTGTGTCTGACCTCTTTCACAGAAAATGCATTTCCCAGTTCAATTTTTAAGACGGGAATAATATTTTCAATCGGTATTGTATCGATCTGATTATCTAGCGGTTTTGAACTTACATATCTCGTAAGAATTCGCAATAAAATATTATCAAAAACATTCCTCAATTCTTTGTGGAGATGTAAATCATATGAAGGATATCGTGCAATTAAAAATTTTTGAAAATCTAACCATATAGGTTGAGTTAGTTCAGAAAAGTCAGGAATTGTCTTTTTAATAGTAATTTTATATTGAGTATTTCCTAAATCCTCAAGGATTTTTTCTTTTATCAACTCTTCTAATATCGAAACAATATCAGCATCGTTTAGAATACATTTGGTGATTGCTTCGATCTTTTGTGATATATCTTTTAATGTAATTTTAGTGTTAATTTCAAATTCGTTTAAACCCGCCAATACGAGACTTTTTCGAATTTCGCGTCTTTGTTCAACTAAATTTCCTTGAGTAATTATTGACAAACGAACAATTAACTCATTATCATTTAGAAGACATTCGTGAAAATCTGTGGTATTTATTGCATTACTATCCGTCATTTATGCCCCACTGAATATACAAAAAGATTCTGATATTAATAAGTGAACTTATTTTGTTTTCATTTAAAGAGTTCGTTTTTATAGAGAATTGTTTTCTTCTCTGCATCATTTCATCAACCCCCCATTCAGCTAGTACAAGACAAGAAAACTCTCCCATCCGCTTTAATCTCAGTGGGGGACCCCCCTGTCCAATCCTGGAGGGGGGGTAGCTAGCCCCCCATACCCCCCCTCATATTTTGGAGAGGGGGAGGGGGTGGTACCCCCTCTTGGCAAAGACAGGGGGTACCCCCGCCTTCTTTTTACCGCCCGGCAAATCCCCCATCAGACGTGACTCCACGCAAAGCCGTGCTCCCATACCTGCCCCAAAGGGGGGGAGGTACCCTGTCTTGCGCTGGACAGGGGGGTAGGGGGTCCCCCCCTCACTTTTTGGAGTGGGGGTGGGTAGGGTACCATACCCCCCCTCGTACTTTGGAGAGGGGGAGGGGGTACCCCCCTGTCGTACCCGGGAGCGGTCCCCTCCCCCTCTTCTTTTCCGGATGATCAAACCGGTAAGTCCACGTCGGAGTTCCACGCGAAGCACACCGTCTGCCCGTGAAGGGAAAAGGGGGGGTGGTACCCTGTCTTGCGCGGGACAGGGGGGTAGGGGGTCCCCCTCTCTCTTTTTTGAGTGGGGGTAGGCAGGGTACCCTACCCCCTCTCGTACTTTGGAGGGGGGGTGGTCAGGGCAGGATACCCCCCTCTTCCGGAAGAGTGATGGAGGGTGTGGGTACCCCTCCGGGCACAAGATGGGTACCCACCCCCGCTTCATCTATTACCTGCCCCTTCTGGTAGTTCGCAAGCGCAACATCGCTGTGCTGCCCCATGCCAAATCCTTATATCCAATACCCGGCAACCTGATCAATAGTACGAAAGCGGACTATTGTTATGGCCAGCCTGTTCAGATTTTCATCACACAGCGGAAAAGAGAGGAGCCTGCTCGCGCTCTATATTCTCCACACCTTGCAGGAGCGCCCGAAATCCGGTTATGATCTCTTAAAGGAGATCGCAGAGACAACCGGCGGGGCGTGGGAGCCGAGCAAAGGTACCATCTACCCCCTGCTCAAACAGCTTAAAAAAGAAGAGCTCATCGAAGGTGCACCAACAGAGACCCGGGGAAAGACCCTCTTTTCCGTAACGGAGAAAGGACTTACCACGCTCGCCACCATCCGGGAGATGGGCCGGGATCACCACCGGAAGATGACCCAGTACAAGAACCTCATCTTTGCCATCATGGGCGGGAGCGAGCATTCGGTAAAAGGGCTCCTCTTCAACATCCGGGCAATCGTTGAGGAGATGCCCCCGGGAACAGAGAAACAGGTCATAACCGTACTCGAACAATGCCGTGAAAACTTACAAAGGATCACCTGATCATGACTACCGCAATCCACGTAGAAAACTTAACCCGGCGATTTGGCGAACTCGTTGCTGTCGACCACATATCCTTTGAGATCGGGCAGGGCGAGATCTTCGGCCTGCTGGGACCAAACGGCGCCGGCAAGACCACCACCCTCTCCATGCTCGCAACCATGCTCAAGCCGAGTGAAGGAACCGCCACGGTAAATGGCATTGATGTTGAACGCGATGAGGATGGCGTCCGGAGATCGATTGGTATCGTCTTCCAGGATCAGAGCCTTGACGAAGAACTCACGGCATGGGAGAACATGGACTTCCATGGCCGGCTCTACCGTATTCCCATGGATATCCGGAACCAGCGGATCGATGAGCTCCTGAAACTTGTCGAGCTCGTTGACCGGAAAAACGACATAGTCAAGACCTTCTCCGGTGGGATGCGCCGTCGCCTTGAGATTGCCCGGGGACTGCTCCACCATCCCTCGGTCCTCTTCCTTGACGAACCCACGCTGGGTCTTGACCCCCAGACCCGCAACCATCTCTGGCAGTATATTGCCACCCTGAGCCAGGAGAAGGGGATTACGATCATCCTCACCACGCACTACATGGAGGAGGCCGACCGGCTCTGCAACCGGGTCGCCATCATCGACCATGGTAAGATCATCGCTCTCGACACGCCCGCAAATCTCAAGGACGGGATCGGCGGCGATGTTGTGACGATCAGGTCAACAGATACCGCAGCGATTGTAGAGACGCTGAAAGAACCGTGGATCAACCGCATGGATACGCATGACGGTGAAGTGGTCATCAGCCTGAAGAATGCGGAGCAACACCTCAGCACGATTGTCACGCTCCTTGTTGGCCGGCAGATCCCGATCAGTTCGATCTCCGTCCACAAACCGACACTGGAGGATGTATTCCTCTCCTTTACCGGAAAGACCATCCGGGAACAGGAAGCAAGTACCACGGAGATAATGCGGCAGCAGATGAAGAAGATGGGGAGGCACTAGATCATGGATATTATTTACACCATCTGGCTCCGCAGCATGAAGCGGTTCATCCGGTCAAAGAGCAGGATCATCGGGAGCATCGCGATGCCGCTCTTCTTCCTGCTCTTCCTCGGCTTTGGGTTGAACTCGGTAGTCAATATCCCGGGCCTCGGCGAGAACTACATCCAGTTCCTCATCCCGGGCATGGTTGCCATGAGCGTGCTCTTCACCTCGGTCTTCTCGGGCATCCAGATCATCTGGGACAAGCAGTTCGGGTTTTTGAAAGAGACCCTTGTTGCGCCGGTCACCCGGCTGGAGATCATGCTCGGCCAGACTGCCGGGGGAGCAACAACTGCGGTCATCCAGGGCCTGACGATCCTGATCCTGTCGCTCCTGATCGGCCTCTCGATTCAGTCGATACCCGGGTTCCTTGTCGCGATCGGGTTCATGGTCCTTATCGGGATCGGCTTCACCGCGTTTGGTATCGCCATTGCATCGACAATGGAGGACATGAACGGCTTCCAGCTCATCATGAACTTCGTCATCTTCCCGATCTTTGGGCTGTCAGGAGCACTCTTCCCCATCAGCTCGCTGCCCGGGTGGCTTGGTGCGATTACGATGTTCGACCCGCTTACCTACGGGGTAGAGGGTATCCGCTATGGCCTGACCGGGGTCTCGCAGATCAACCCCGTCATCTGCTTTGCCGTCATCGCCGGTTTTACCCTTGCAATGACCGGAATCGGGGCTTACCTGTTCCGGAAGATCAGCGTCTGAAATGAGATAAAAATCCAGTCTTCCTCTTTTTCCTGAGTGAAATCTCTTGGGTGTGGCATACGGGATTTTTTTAAGAGCCCGACAACAGGGGCACTCTTTTTTTGGTTCCCGCCTCGTGCAGTATCGACATCTTACGAATTTTGTGCACCGGTATTGGAATTTAAATTAATGAAATTATGAAAGATTTATCAGTCTGTGTTTTTAAAAGGGAGGGCATGCAGGAAAAAACGGGGATTCTGCTCGTTCTGGTTTGTATTGCTGCCATAGTCTGTGCCGGATGCACAGGATCAGCACCTGCGGGTACTCCGGCAGGTACTGAGGTTAAGGCAACAGTCCCGCCGGCAACAACAGAGATACCTGCAACAACGGTGATAAAGGTCGCTCCGGATACGTCGGTTCCGACCCAGGTCCAGAATACAAGCGTAAACCAGGAAACAACGGTTACCGCACAAGTCACGGAAACGATCCCGGCAAAAACTGCGGATCCTATTCTCCACCGTTATATTTTCAAATGGCCGGTAGCAGTGAATGGTATCGATTATGGATATGAATATAAATTCTACCCCGACGGCTCTGTGACCTATAAGTATGGACCCCTCTCTGAGGTATCAAGTGTCATGACGATCAACCCCACCTCACAGATGGGCGGGACCTGGATGAATCTGGGCGATAATAAATACCTGGTGAAGATTATTCCCGAAGGAAAGAATGTCCAGTCGTATACCCGGGAATATACCCTGGTGGCGGAATATGAAGATCCCCTCTACCCAGGAAAGATCAATACGGAACATATCGAAAGCGACTATGAAAAGGGTGCAATTTTCCCGGGCCGGGATACTCTCAACCAGATGTATTACCCGGAGCGGGCAAAGACCGATTAATCATCTCCCTTTTTTTATTGAATCACGTTCTCCCCGGGTATATTGCCACACCGCTCCTGTTCGATGGCCCGACAGATCCGGGGATCGCGGTAGCAATCCGGTCCCCCAGCAAAACCGATGGTCTTTTTTGAAACGGGCATCCGACCCACCGGTATCACCATGATGTATTTATGATGCCGGAGGACAAACATATCCGGAGTCACGATTATTTTCAATCCGACACGAATACGAGGAGGCAGATTTTGGCAACAAATACTCAACAACAGGACCAGCGCGAACTGATGATGCTCCAGCAATACCTCAAGGATTACGGGCAGCAGGCCGAGATCTTTGTCGAGCAGTTGAACCTGCTCGAAAATGGCAGGATGGAGGCAAGTGCCGCCATTGAGGCACTCGAAGCAATGGTTGCCGCAGACGACAATACCGTCCTCCTCCAGATCGGTGGCGGGACAAGCGTGCGGGCAAAGGTGCTCGAGCCTGAGAAGATCCTTGTCGCCATCGGTGCAGAAGTCGTCATTGAACGAACCAACAGTGAAGCCGTGGAATTCTTAAAAGGGCGGATCATGGAGATGGAAGCTTCGCAGAAGCGGGTATCCGAGACGCTTGAAAAGCTCCGTGCCCAGATGAACGAGATCACCAAACGGCTTGAGTTCGGGTACCAGCAGTCCCAGCAGATGGGTGTACCGCAGGAAGAGGAATAACGAGGTCTTTTCTCATGTTTGGGGGGCTTAAGGAGCGGTTGCAGGCCGCAAGAAACCGGTTAAGCAGCAGTATCGGAGCGGCTGCTGCACCCCCTGAGGCTGAGCCGGTCGCCACGCCTTCTACCCCCGCTCCCGCTGCCGTCCCGGGAGAACCGGCAAAAACGTTATCCCCAACTTTTGTTGACAAGGTCAAGGTCCTTGTCCTTGAACGGGAACTGATCGTATCGGACAAGAGTATCGCCGATGCCCTGTCGGAACTGGAGATGACCCTGCTCGAAAGCGATGTGGCCCTGCCCGTCACTGATGCCATCATCCTCCATGTCCGGAAAAGCCTGGTCGGGAGACACCGGAAGATCAGCGAATCGGTGGATGCGATGGTGGTCAGTGCCTTAAAGTCGGCACTTCTCGAAGTGCTGGGCAAGGGCTTTGACCTGAATGAATACATCAGGACCCACCCCCATCCGGTCAAGATCCTGTTTACCGGCGTAAACGGGACCGGCAAGACCACGAGCGTTGCCAAGATCGGCTCGTATCTCCGCAAACAGGGCTTTACGGTCGTGATCGGAGCCGGGGATACGTACCGGGCCGGTGCAATCGAACAGATCGCGGTCCATGCGGAGCGGCTGGGCATCAAGGTTATCCAGCACAAGGAAGGTGCAGACCCGTCTGCGGTTCTCTTTGATACCGTGCAGTACGCCATCTCGCACAAGATCGATGTCGTGCTCGCCGATACTGCCGGGCGGTTCCATACCAAGTCGAACCTGATGAACCAGCTCGACAAGATCAAACGCGTGATGAAACCCGATCTCGTGATCTATGTCGATGAAGCCGTAGCCGGCAACGATGCGGTTATCCGGGCCGCCGAATTTGACAAGACGGTGGGTGCCGATGCGATTGTGCTTACCAAGGCCGACATGGACTCGAAAGGCGGGGCCGCGATCTCGATCGCCCATACGATAGGAAAACCGCTGATGTTCCTTGGGGTCGGCCAGTCCTATGATGATATCATCCCGTTCGATCCCGCGGGAATGGTCGATGAACTCCTGGATGGTGCCTGATGCTCGACAATCTCTCGTACTCCTTAAAAGATGCATTAAAAAAACTGGCCGGAAAGACGGTCGTCGATCGTGCAGCAGTCGATGAACTGGTAAAAGATCTCCAGCGGGCGCTCATCTCTGCGGACGTAAACGTCAAGCTCGTTATGGAGCTGAGCAAGGCGATCCGCACCCGATCTCTCGATGAGCAGCTGCCCAAGGGCACCAATGTCCGCGAGCATGTCCTGCGCATCGTGTACCAGGAACTTGTCCGGCTTGTCTGGGCATCCACTGAAGTAAAACTCGAACCCCAGACTATCCTTATGGCGGGGCTTCAGGGCAGTGGTAAGACCACAACCACCGCAAAACTTGCCCGCTATTTCCAGAAGAAGGGCATGAAAGTTGCGGTGATCTGTGCCGATACATTCCGCCCGGGCGCTTACGACCAGCTCAACACGCTCTGTACCAAGATCCATGTGCCCTGCTTTGGCAACCCGGCGGAAAAGGATGCCATCAAGATCACAAGGGAAGGGCTCGCAGCCCTCAAGGACCACGAACTGATCATCGTCGATACCCAGGGCCGGCATGCTCTCGAAGCCGATCTTATCCAGGAGATCATCGATCTCAACAATCTTACGAAAGCCACGCACCGCTGGCTCGTTATCGATGCAGCACTCGGCCAGCAGGCAAGCGAGCAGGCAAAACGGTTCCACGAAGCGATCGGGATCGATGGCGTCATCATCACCAAGATGGACGGTACCGCAAAAGGCGGTGGCGCAATGTCTGCGGTTGCCGAGACCAAGAGCGGGATTGCGTTCATCGGTGCCGGTGAGACGATTGAGGATCTCGAACGGTTCGATGCCGACGGGTTCATCTCCCGCCTGCTCGGCATGGGTGACCTAAAGGCACTCTACGAGAAGGCCACCGAGGCGATGAACGCGGAAGACGTGGATATCAACGCGATGATGAAGGGCAAGTTCACCCTCCGCGACATGTACAAGCAGCTCGAAGCCCTCAACAAGATGGGCCCGTTAAAGCAGATCATGGGCATGCTTCCGATGGGCAACATGGAACTGCCCGAAGGGGTGTATGATGTCACGAGCACCAAGATGGTGCGCTACCGGATCATCATGGACTCGATGACCCCCCTTGAACTCGATGATCCCACACTCCTCAACAGCTCCCGCATGTCGCGGATCGCTCACGGATCAGGAGCAAAACCCGATGAAGTCCGCGAACTGCTCAAGTACTTCAAAATGATGCAGCGCACCCTGAAAGGGCTCCGCGGAGCAACGGGCGGCGGCGGCGGGAAGTTCAATATGCAGCGCCTGATGAAACGTTTCTCCGGCCAGCAATGAGCCCCGATATGACAGTATTTGCGATTATCGGGCATATTGCCCGGACTGACGGGGGCTATTCCCTCAATGACCTGCCGGGCAGCGGCGGGCGGATGGATGTGCTCTGCCGGTGCGTGAATGCCTCGTTCTTCCTCTCGCATGATCTCCGCAGGGACGTGGAATGCTACCTTGTGCTCTGCGGTGCGCCGGCGGGTCCGAAGACCGTGAAGTTCTCCGGGGAAACGGTACGTTCGCTCTCCCCGGATGAGCGGAGTGCCGGAGCATTGATAAAAAAGGCGCTCGATACGGTATGCGGCAATGAGTTCCGCGAAGCGGCTGATGGCATTCATGTGCGCAAAGGGGGCCTTGAACGGCTCCTGACCGAGCATACGTTTGCGGTGCTGGATGAGCATGGGGCAGATATCCGGAAGGCAGGCCCCCTTCCCGATGCGTTCCTGCTCTCCGATCATCTCAACTTCACCGAAGCCGAAGAACTACTCATAAAAGACTGCCCGCGGTTTTCCGTGGGGCCGAACTGCCTGCATGCCGATCACACGATCACGGTGCTGCAGAACGAACTGGACAGGAGAAAGAGCCAATGGACGTAAACGAACAGGTGGATAAGATCCTCGAATATGGCGACTGCTGCGATCACTGCCTCGGGCGGTTCTTTGGCAAACGCTCGCACGGGCTGAGCAATGATGAACGCGGAAGGTCATTGAGGATCGCAAAAGCGATCGTGGCAAATGTTCCCTATAAGAAATTCAGCGCAACCTGCTGGGTGTGCGGGAATTTCTTTGACAGTGTCCCGCTCTGGGCAGACCGCGTTATTGCCGCAGTTGCCGGTCTGGAATATGATAATTTCCTGGTTGGCTGCCGGGTCCCCCCGTTGATTGCCGAGAACGAGGAGATGGTCTGGAGTGACCTGTCGCTCACCGAGCCGGAACCGTTCAAGTCGGAAGTGAACCGCGAGGTGGGAAAGGCCGTCTCCGCCCGCACGGGCAAGGTAGTGGATTTCAAGAATCCCCAGATCGTAGTCATTCTCGATCCCGCTACCGGCAATACCGAGGTGCTGATCAACTCGGTCTTCTTCTATGGCCGATACCAGAAGTTCGAGCGGGGTATTCCGCAGACGCACTGGGACTGCCGGGCGTGCCGGGGCAAGGGATGCGAGAAGTGCAATTTCACCGGCGCCCAGTATCTTGATTCCGTGGAAGAGCTGATCGGCAGGCCGGTCATTGCTGCCTTTGACGGGACCAATGCCGTGCTGCATGGGGCCGGAAGGGAAGATATTGATGCGCGGATGGTGGGCACGGGGCGCCCGTTCATCCTTGAAGTGGTTGAACCCAAACGGCGCACCCTTGACCTTAAGGCACTTGAAGCCGAGATTAACCGGACGGCGGACGGGCGGGTTTCGGTGGAACTGAAACGCTGGACCGACCGGGCTGAGGTGGAAACCCTTAAATCCAACAAAGCGCATAAAAAATACAGGATCCTGGTCGAGGTTGACGGCGCATTATCTGCGGATGAGTTCGCAAATGCTGTAAAAACCTTGGAGGGCGTCACAATACAACAGCGCACGCCCGAAAGGGTCGCTCACCGGAGAGCAGACAAGATCCGGGAGCGAAAAGTCCTCGCGATCGAGCATGCAGGCGAACAGGACGGCAAATTTGTTGTCGAAGTCCTGGGAGAAGCCGGCCTCTACATCAAAGAGCTCGTGAGCGGGGATTCTGGCAGAACCCGTCCGAGTCTTGCCGAGATCCTGAAAAAACCGGCCCGCGTTACCAGCCTCGACGTAACACAGGTAGAAGGAATGAAGGAGGGAGATTAAACATGGCACATCACAATGGTCCACGAAAGGGAACACGGTATAAGTACAAGAAAGATCTGAGAAAGCGCGGGCTGCCGCCCGTAACCTCCGTCATCCAGCATTTCGAATTAGGTGACAGGGTGCACATAGTGTGTGAGCCAAGTATCCAGAAGGGTATGCCCCACCGCAGGTTCCACGGAAAGACGGGAACCGTTATCGGTCGGCGTGGACGTGCATGGATGCTTACCATCCGCGATGGTAACGCCGACAAGACCGTCATTTCCAGACCACAACATCTAAAAGCACAAAAGTAAACTCACTGTTTAGGTGATTGGCATGAAAGTCAAGGGTATAATTAGCGAAGAAAAGGTTACGCTCCCCGAGATGCGCGGAGTCCTTTTAGCGGTGGAATCCGAACGGGTTGCCGCCGAGAAGGAGATGTCATACGAGTTCCGGCGCTGTATTGAACATGCTAATCAGCTGACAAAGACCACGCCGGAAAAAGCTCAGGCTCTTGTAGCCGACCTCCTCAAATTGGAAAAGATGAAACCGGAGATTGCGTACCGTATCGCCAATATCATGCCAAAGACCCGCGATGAGGTCAGGGCGATCTACGCAAAGGAGCGGTTCACGCTTCTGCCGGAAGAAGTCGACGCTATCGTCGAACTGGTGATGACACACTTCTGAGGTGTGAATAGCATGAAGGCGGAGAAAAAAGAGATCAACGCGATCGTACTGGATGTGCTCATGAAGGGCCATGCTGACGACCCCCGCCCCCAGTTTAAGCGGGAGCCTATCGTGCAGGCAATGGGTGTCGAGCAGTTCAAGCTGCTCGAACTCGTGCCAAAACCAACCGTCCTTATCCAGCTCCATGACCGGGTCTATATCGGAGATTCCGAGCGGGACAAGGTCGAGCGGGTGAAGCGCCGGATTGGGTATGCGGATCTCACTCCCACTGCACGTGGCGAACTCCCGTTTGTCATTGCAGAGGTTATCAAGGAGCGGGAAGCGGATTTTGTTGCTTTCTTTAACAAGGCGATCTCGATCACGCCCCGTCTCCATATGTTACACCTGCTCCCGGGTATCGGGAAGAAGCTGATGTGGGAGATTTTAGAAGAGCGCAACAAGAAGCCGTTTGCAGATTTTGCAGATATCTCTGCCCGCATCAAATCGATTCCCCACCCCGAGAAGATGATCCAGGCACGGATCATCGAAGAACTCGAGGTCAAGGAAACCAAATATCACGCGTTCACGACTCAATGAAAGCACATCACGACCAGCACTTCCTCATTGATCCCAACGCGGTCAAACGGATCGCAGATCTTGAGGACGTTAAGGGAAAACGGGTGCTGGAAGTCGGCCCGGGCAACGGGGCACTCACCCGTGCCCTGCTGGACCGCGGTGCAATTGTGCATGCGATTGAGCTCGACGGGAAGCTCTGCGAGCAACTCGCCGACACTTTTTTTGATGAGATTGAGAGCGGCCAGTTGACCGTGCAGCACGGCGATGCCACAAAGTGCGAACTTCCGTCCTTTGAGATGTCTGTCTCGAACCTGCCATATTCGGTCAGTTCGAAGATCACGTTCAGGCTGCTCGACTGCGGGTTTAAAGTGGCGGTGCTGATGTACCAGAGCGAATTTGCGGACCGGATGGTTGCCCCGGCGGGAACCAAGGACTGCGGCAGGCTCTCGATCATGGTCCAGACCTATGCAGCGGTCCAGAAGTGTTTCGAGCTTCCCCCGCAGTGTTTCTCTCCCCGCCCGCAGGTTCACTCAACGGTCGTGAAGATCTTCCCCCGCGACCCGATCTTCTTTATCGAGGACCGGAAACGGTATGCCGATGTGGTCCGGGCACTCTTCTCCCACCGGAGAAAGACCGTCCGGAACTGCCTTAAAGGATCTGGCGGGATGCTTGATCCTGAATGGGTAAAGCGGGTGATTGCTGCCCTGCCACCGGAGATTCTCCAGAGCCGTCCTGAGGCATTATACTTAGAGGATTTTGCTACGATCAGCAATATGGCGTGAATTTTCATCACTGCTCTCTCTCAAATCTGTTTTGTAGATATTTTAAGAGTAAATCTACCTCTCAAAGGGATTTATTTTAGTGAATTGATTCCAGATCGTGGTTGATGCCCCCCTGTGTGAGCATTTTTTCGATAAAAATCAGGATTTTTTTCTTTTAAACTACCGGTGGGTATATACAGAGAACGCAAACAATTCAGGGTTCTTATATCACAAAACGGGGCAAATATCAATAGTACGAGTGTTACCGCATGGCCCATGATCCGTCGCAGGTGTACCAGCCCGAAGATGATACCTATCTCCTGCTCGATGCTGCAATTAATGAGGTAAAGCCCGGTGATAGGGTGCTGGAAATCGGGACCGGTTCCGGTCTCATATCCCGGGAGCTCTCAAAGGTATCCGATGTAGTGGCAACGGACATCAATCCCCATGCAGCCCTGTGTGCACGGGGTGACGGTGTCCAGGTAGTGCGGAGCGATCTCTTTGCCGGGATCCGGGGCACGTTCGATCTTATCATTTTCAACCCGCCGTATCTTCCCACGCAGCCGGAGGAGCGGATTGATGACTGGCTGGAGTATGCGCTGGATGGCGGTGCCACTGGCAGGGACGTGATCGAAAGGTTTGCTGCCGGGGTGGATACGGTGCTTGCGCTGGACGGGCGGATTCTCCTGTTGATCTCATCGCTTACCGGGCTCGACGAAGTGAGCGACCTGTTTTCACAGCACGGGTTTGTGACCCGGGTGATGGTGGCCCAGCTGATCGAGGATGAAGAGCTCTACGTGCTGCATATCGCCCGTGTTCCCCAGATATTTTTGTAATTGCACTCGTTATCATGCATCTGCATTGCGATGACGATGAGATTGATCATATTCTCTCTTCAGGTAATCAGGCGTTTTTTCATCAGGTTGATCGAGATTACCCAGAAAATTGCGGTTACTGCCACAATCCATGCGAGGTGGAGAAAGATCGTCCACGAAAGGGCGGGCAGGGTTAACATCCGCATAATGGCAACAATGTGTGTCAGGGGAAGCAGGGCAAGGGCAATGTACTGGAATGCCTCGGGAAGTAAGGAAAGCGGGAAGAATGTGCCCGAGAAGAGCATCATGGGCGTGATGAAGAGGAACATGGGATAATTCAGGGTATCGATGCCCGGCGTGATTGCGGTAAAACACATCCCGATTGTGGCAAAAAGGAGCCCGCCCAGGAACGCGAGCGGGAGGGCAAGGAGCGCCAGGGGAAGCGAAATCACCCCGAAAGCGGCCAGTACCGGGAGCATGACTGCCACGTACAATACGCTGCGGGTGGCCCCCCAGAGCAGTTCGCCGGCGATTACATCTTCTATCGAGAGCGGGGTGGCGATCATGGCATCGAAACTTTTCTGGTAATACATGCGGACATAGGAACCGTATGTGCATTCGAAGAACGCGGAGTTCATCACGGATATTGCGAGAATGGCGGGGGCGATGAACTTGATGTACGGGATGCCATCGACCTCTTTGATATAGGTACCAAGGCCCATGCCAATGGCAAACAGGTAGAGCAGGGCGTCGACAAACGGCGGGAAGAAGTTGACTTTCCAGGTCCGCACAAAGACCACGAGGTTGCGGTACCAGACCCGCCCTGCCCGCACTGAAACCGGTGGAAGTGAGAAGAGGTGCGTCATGGTATTAGTCCCGAAGGGTCCTCCCGGTAAGTTTCAGGAATACGTCTTCAAGCGTTGCCAGCCGGGTGAGCATCTTTTTTGGCTGGCAGGAATCGAGCAGGATCTTGGCGACCTCCCGGGACGAATCCGTGGCGATCTGAATGGTATCCCCGGTCACTTCGTGCGGGATGCCGTGTACCACAAGGCAGGCGAGCACTTCGGCACTCGTTTCCACCTCCACGATCTCATCGCCAACGTACTTCTTCACCAAATCCGCAGGAGCACCCTCGACAAGGATGGTTCCCTTGTCCATGATCACGAGCCGGTCGCAGAGCCGGGCTGCCTCGTCGAGATAATGCGTGGTAAGTACAATCGTATTTCCCTGTGCCTGCAGGGTCTTGAGTTTCTCCCAGATCAAGTGGCGGGCCTGCGGGTCGAGACCAATGGTTGGTTCATCGAGGATGAGCAGATCCGGGTTGTTGACCAGCGCCCGGGCAAGGATAAGGCGCCGCTTCATCCCCCCCGAGAGTTTTTCAACCTCGACATCGCGTTTCTCCTGCAGCTGGACAAATTCGAGCAGTTCATCGGATCGCTTCTTTGCTGCCGGTGCGGGAATGTCAAAGTAGCCGGAATAGGTAAAGAGGTTTCCGAAGCAGGTGAAGTCAGGATCAAGGTTGGTCTCCTGCGGGACTACGCCGAGCCGCTTCTTGATCTCAGCCGGTTGCGTGTCCGGGTCCATGCCAAAAACCGAAAGCACACCGGATGAACGGGGCGAGACACAAGCGATCATCTTCATGGTCGTAGTCTTACCGGCCCCGTTAGGGCCTAAAAACCCGAAGACCTCGCCTTTTTTTACCGAAAATGAGATGCCATCGACAGCGACAAGCTCGCCATAGGTCTTCCTTAAATTGTGTGCTTCAATAATCCCTGTCAATGGATTGCACTCCTTAATCCAGTGTTTTGTGCGGGAGTGAATAAATACCCTCATGCCGTGCCAGTAGATTATCGCCAAAAAAAGGAGCTGGCGGGGATAAAGATGCAATAAATCCGGTTATTTTCCGGTGAGCCGGTGGATAGCTGCCTGCGCTGATGAGCGGACATCGGAAAAAGGATCGTTAAGCAGGGAAGTGAGCGGCCGGATGGCTCTTTCATCCCCCAGTTTTCCCAGGATTTCTGCGGCACCGATCCTGACTGTCATATCCTTATCCGTAAGGCAGCCGATGAGTGGACTGACGGCAGCCGGGTCTTTGATCTTTCCCAGTGCCGTGATCGCTGCGCAGCGGATGGCCGGTTCGGCATCCCCGAGCGCAGTAACCAGGGCAGGTACCGCATCGGAATCACCAAGACGACCCAGGGCCTGCACAATCTCGCACCGGACCCGCGGATGAGAGTCGGAAATGGCTGCGGCGAGCGGAACAATTGCCGAAAGATTCCCGGATTTTCCCAGTTCCGCCGCAGCTGCCTGGCGTTTTTTAACGGTGGGTGCACGGAGATCGGCTAAAAGGGAGTGAAAGTCTTTCATAAAAACAGTGTCCGGTTAATGATCGCACTCGTATCCGGATTCGTACGCGGAAATGACCTTTTTGGCCACCTCTTCGGATAACCGGTCCTGCACGAGGTGCACAAACGCCTCGACATCCTCAACGGGAAGGCATCCCATGCTCTCCTTTCCTTCCTGGATCATATCGGTAAGGTAGGTCAATTCCTCGTCAGTCAACCGGTTTATCCGCTCAATAAAATCATTACTGTCTTCGGCAAAGTGGTTGGAGATCGGGGGCAGGATCGATTGGAACATATGATCCGATCCTGAACAGGTGAGATTGCCGCATTCCGGTGCAAGTTTTTTAAAGATGGCAAGGTCTTTTTCAGAGAGTTCCCGTGGCATGGTTGTGTTATCCTGATCAATTATTTCTCCGGCTTTGGAATAAACGTGCGTGACAGGCACCGTCCACTCTCACGATCCGGGGGTCTCGCCATGGATCCGGCGGGTTCCCCTGCCCTTGGTGACAGGCGAATAACTGAGACAGTCTTCGCTCGCTGGCATATACTCCCGTTGTTACTAAAACGTACTTTATCTTTGCTATGGGGATTACCCGAAAAAAAAGAAGACTGGATTAGAAATATTTGTCAATCCAGTTCTTGATACCGGCAATAATTCCGCCGGAGTTGCCCGAGCCGGAGGATTTCTTTCCCGGGCGGGGCTGCATGGTTGCGGGGCGGGATATCGTGCGACGCGGTGCCGGTGCTTCCCGTTCCGGAATATCCCGTAAGGTGGGCTGCGGTGCTTCGCCATCCGATTCGAAGCCCCATGCAAATCCGATCTTGTAGGCCCTTTCATTCTGGCGGATCCAGTTTGCAGCGTTCATGTACCCGCGATCTTCGGCTTTCTTGATCGTATCCTCGTGGTTCTGAGTGAAATGGATCTCGCGCTGAAGAGCGGTTAACTCCTCGTATACTTTTCCGGGGACTCTGATCTTCTCCCTGCTCATAACTCCTCATATAGGCATATGCTGGGATACGATATTTAATGTTTCCTCATAAAAACGTCGAAAATACAGGACAATTGGTTTTTTGGAGGTTTAAAAAGCGGTTAACCGGTAAACACAGAAAGTTGATACGTGTGCCGGACAATTGAACAACAGTAAGGGGGTGTGAACATTGGTCAAGGTGGTATACGAAGGGGACGACTTCAAGCGAATGTTAAGAACGGATCTGCAGAAGCTTGAACGCCTTGTTGAATCAAAAAAATTAGGCATCGTTGAAATCGACTATAAGGAAGGCAAAATCAAGGTGGAAATCAAAAAGAAGGGAAACGATATTGTGGTAAAACGCTGGCGGCCATCGTAATATCAGTTTTCAGATTTTTTTTAAAAATTACCCCGGGTTTCCTGACGGTCCGAAAAAAACGACCGGGTTATTAACAAAAACGTGTGATAAAAGATATGTCCGGCCACAAAAAAGATCAGATCTCTTTTTTGTAATCAGAGTGCACTTTTGGCATCTTCATTCTCTGGGCTTTCTGGATCTTTTTTATGGTATCTTCTTTGGCAAGAGTGGTCTTTTCTGCTGCTGACAGCTCGCTGTCCGCTTCCCGTTCGCCGGCACTTTCTGCCAGGATCTTCCGGTACTCTTCATCGGAAATACCTACTTTTTTAAGTTCAATTCCGGTGAAAAAACCCTGCATATATTTTGCATAGTGTTCCGGGCATGCAGGAAGTATGGTCTCTCCATCTGCCGTTTTTCCCTTTACCGGCAAAAGAGTGCCGGTAACTTTCTCCGGCTGCCGGCAGATGCAGCAGCGGTAATGGTGCCTGCGCCGGATTATGTCAAATTCTGCATTGTCAGTCATGTATTGCCTCTTTTATTTTTAAATAACCTGAAGTTATCGGGATTTCAGGATCAGTCAAAACCGGATGCTGCTATGGGGATTCGAACCCCAGTCGCGAGCGTGAGAGGCTCGCATGATTGGCCGGACTACACTATAGCAGCGTAATTGCTCAATAACTTGGGCGATATTTTTACTTATAGTTTATTACTTCATATACCCGGCCCGTTTCTTCATCCATATACTGCAATCCGTGAAATGGACGCAGTACCTTTAGGGAATCTTTGATCCGGTTAGTTTTTGTTCCTTTTTTTACCCGCGACTTTCCTGCTCGCATCCCATGGAAAAGAACAACCCCTCTCTTTTCTCCACAACAACTATATCTCGGACATGCGGCGATTAATATAGGAATGAGTAGTCTTGAAGAACAGATTAAGGAGCTCGAGGATGAGCTGGTCAAGACGCCCTATAACAAGGCTACTTCCAAGCATATCGGACGCATAAAGGCAAAGATCGCCCGTCTCAGGGACGAAGCGGTAAGCCGCGCAATGAAAGCCGGCGGGGGTGGCGAAGGGTATTCGGTCAAAAAGTCCGGAGATGCCACCGCAGTCCTTGTCGGGTTCCCGTCCACCGGTAAAAGTACGCTCCTCAACAAACTCACCGGCACGGAAAGTGCAGTTGCGGCGTATGCATTCACAACGCTCACGGTGGTACCCGGTGCGCTGGAACACAAAGGGGCAAAGATCCAGCTGCTCGATATCCCGGGCCTGATTGCCGGTGCAGCAATGGGTAAGGGCCGGGGCAAGGAAGTGATTGCCGTTGTCCGTGGCGCCGATATCATTGTCATTCTCGTGGACGTCTTCAATGAGCGGCATTTCGATGTGCTCATCAAGGAACTCTATGATGCCGGCATCCGGATCAATGTGCCAAAACCCGATATCACCATCAAGAAATCCTCGCATGGCGGTATCCGGCTCAATGCGGTCGGTACCTTGGATCTCGACATAGAAGAAGTCCGGTCCATCCTTGCCGAGAGTAAGATGATGAACGCCGATATCCTGATCCGCGGGAATGCCACCCAGGATGACCTTATCGATGCGATACAGGGCAACCGCGTGTATGTTCCGGCGTTCATTGCGGTGAACAAGGTGGATCTCGTGGACAAGGAGCGGTACCTGGAGATCGAGCACGATATTGCAGAACGCTTCGGCAGCCAGCCGCTCATGATATCGGCCCATGTCGGTTACCACCTCGAAGAGACGAAAGATGCCATCTATGATTGTCTCGGGTTCTTCCGGGTCTATCTCAAACCCCATGGCGGCGAAGCGGATCTCGAAGAGCCCCTCATTGTCAGGGAAGGCAGCACGATCGAGGATGTCTGTACCAAGCTTCACCGCGAATTTGTCCAGAAGTTCCGCTATGCCCGGGTCTGGGGCAAATCGGTCAAACACCCGGGCCAGCGGGTAGGTCTCTCCCACCGGCTGGTGGACAGCGATCTGATCACCATCATTGTCGAGCGCTGATACCGGATACCCCGGTCAGCTGCTCCCTTTTTTCCCGGCATCGTTTGGAAAAATATAATGTGCCCGGAATCCATCTCTCCCTAAGAGACGCCGGAATTCTTCCCAAATGGCCCAAAAACGCCCGCTCTCTCTCATAAACTGCCTGCTGGAACGGTGCCCGATGACAAACCCCCCCTGTGAGAATCCGGATTGCATACCTGCTGAATTTTCCCATCCTGTTGTGTTTACTCTTGATGACCAGGGAAAAATTACCTCGGTCAGTTCCGGATGTACCGGGATGCTGGGTTTTTTACCGGATGAGATGATGGGCCAACCGCTGTCTGCGCTCGTCCTGCCCCGGGAAAAAGATCGTGTCAGCGAAATGTATGGGAAGGAAAACCCGGAAAAAATCCCTTATTCCTGTTTCCATGTTGTGGGAAAAGAGGGAATCGCTCACCCCGCTATGGCCATTTCCCGGTCTGTTTTTGACGGACGGAATGAGGTTGGCATGTTCGGTCTTATCGGGGAGATAAGCACGGATAAACAGGCTGAAAAAATCACCCGGCAGACCAACCTGATGATGAACCGGTTAAACAGCATTGTCCGCCATGATATCAACAACCAGCTTACCGTCTTAAACGGCTACCTCACCCTGATGGAGCCGGAAGACAGTGCGCTCCGGTCGGGAGATATTGTCCGGATCCTTCTCGGTGCAACAGAAAAAATCCAGAAAATGATCACTTTTACCAAGGAGTACAAGGATATCGGTACCCAATCCCCGAAGTGGACCGGTCTTTATGAGATGTTCCAATCCGTCCGCTCCATTTTTAGTGATGGCAGGTTGCAGATACAAGCGGACCCCGGGTGCAGGGATCTTGAACTTTTCACCGATCCGATGTTTGCAAAAGTCTTTTTGAACCTGATCGATAATTCGCATCGCCATGGAAAAACGGTGACAGAAATATCCCTGCGGTGGCACCGGGAGAATGGGGGAGCAACCATTGTGTACGAGGATAATGGAACCGGGATTCCAGACGCACTCCGGCCATCCCTTTTCCTGCCGGGCAAGGGGATGAAAACCGGCAACGGGCTGTTCTTAGTCCAGGAAATCCTTGCGATCCCCGGTTTTACCATCGCCGAGACCGGCAAGCCGGGTAAGGGTGCACGGTTTGAGATTCATATTCCCGCCGGTTCATTCCGGGTGAAAGAAAATAAAGGATAACCGGGATCTCTCCGGGGCCTGTTTACTCCGTTCTGATTATCCGGTTTTTATTTCGTAGCCGGCAGAACCGCTGTCCTGATGATCGCAAGCGGCGCTTCTGTCTTGATCCCGTACCCGCAGAAATGCGTCCGTGAGGCAGCAAATCCCGCAGCACGGATACGTTCGAGAACCGTGTTGATGTCCGGGGGGGACACTTTCAGTTGTTTTGCGATATGGTGATAATCGTAAAACGATGAGGTGGGGAGTTCCTCGATACTGGTGTTGATGAGTTTTTCGATATCTTTTCTCGTGCCGAGCTCCATGGTATCCAGTTGCTCCTTCATCTGGAGGAGTACCTCAGTGTTCCGGATACTGCCAAGCCACAGGGGGCCGATAAAACTGAGGGGCACACCGCAGTGCGGGCAGCATACGGTGGGGGGAATCATGCCCGGGTGCTCCTCCCGGTACGGGCATTTCGGGCACTGGAGGATGAACCCGATCTGCTTGAGGGTATTGTCAGCGGCGCCAGCCCCCCGGATCAACCGGAGGTGGAGCCGGACGAAATGTTCGCGGGCATAACAGAAGGTTGGCTCAACACCCCGGTCGTACTTGACGGTCTCCCGTACAACAAACCCGAGAAGGATACGAAGGCCGACTTCGCTGTGGTATTCCGTGTTCAGCGGTCGTGCGAAATACCGCCGTATTCCTGCTTTCAGGTGCGCCCCGCACAGGGGGGCGGTATCAGTGGCAGTGACAAAGAGAAACCTGCGGGTACCCCGGACCGCAGCATCCACGACCATCGCTGGTGTCCCGAACGGATCGAGATCCACGGCATCAAACGATCGTTCCGACATCAGGGCACTGGCATCCCGCTGCACGACCTCGACCGGAAGGTTCGCCCGGAACGCATTGTACGTGATCAGTTCGATGGCTTCGGCCTCACGATCATTGATGGTAACGGGGATACCGCATTCGTTCAACACCCGCAACCCGCGAATGCCCGTAGCTCCCATTGCATCAAGATATTCCGAGGGTTTGAGTACCGAGAGCAAAAGGACGGTCACATCGCGGTTCAGTTCCATCTTCCGGTTAAAAAAGATCGGGGCTGAACCGGGAGGAAACTGTGTTGTATTGTCCTGGACCGGGATAAAAAACCGGGTTTTTCCTTCCGTTGTCTCGATTAACTCCATTGCGGAGAACTGTTGCAGCGCGCAAACCTTATACATATTCCTCCACAATTGGTATGAGCAGGGCGAGTGGCTTAGCCCGGACATAGCGTCAGCCTCCTAAGCTGAATGCCGGGGGTTCAAATCCCCCCTCGCCCGTTTTTGTCCGACTTTTCGTGCATTTTATTATCCTGACAAGGAGATATGGTATAAAATGAGCATTGCAGGATTTTTTACTATCACCCGCCCGGCAAACGCGGTAATATCCGGCGTAACTGCAATCATAGCATACCTTGTTGCCACCGGAACCATCGTTCCCTCAACGATTCTCCTGCTGGTCATCGTCACCCTGATCACTGCTGCCGGTAATGTGATCAATGATTATTTCGATACTGATATCGACCGGATCAACCGCCCCGAACGCCCCATCCCTTCCGGACTCGTAACTCCGTCAGCTGCACGGTATTTTGCCGTTATGCTGTTTGTCGCGGGTATCATCGTTGCCCTTTTCACCCCCATGCTCTGTCTGGCCATCGTGATAATCAATTCCGTGATTCTTGTCCTGTATGCAGCAAAACTCAAGGGTATGCCGGTGATTGGCAATGCAGCGGTTGCTTATCTTGCTGCCAGCATCTTCCTGTTCGGTGGAGCCTTTGCCGGTTGGGATACGCTGGTGCATGTAGTCCCGCTTGCGGCAATCACGTTCTTTGCAACCATGGTCCGGGAAATCTTAAAGGATGCCGAGGATGTGGAGGGCGATATGGCGGGAGGGGCCGATACCCTTCCTATCCGTATAGGAGTCCCGCTGACAACCCGCATTGCGGTGGGATTTGCCCTTGTTTCGGTGGTTGCAAGTGTTGTGCCGTTCCTCTGGTGGGGTGCGTGGTATCTCGCCGGCATTGTCATTGTTGATATCATCATCCTTGCTGCGGTAATCCGGACGCTGGGCTGCGCAGCTCCTGCCTGTATCAGGGCAACCCGATCAACCACGTTCATCAAGGCCGGCATGTTTGCTGCCCTTTTGGTTTTTGCCCTCTCGGCAGTCTTCCTGTAACCGGTCACCCGGCCCGGTCCGGGCGGCAGTATCTTCCAAGCAACAGGTTTATCCCCTGATCATTCCTCAATTACCTTGAGAGCAATGCCGACACTTTTCCAGAAAGGAAATACCTTTTTTGCACAAAAAGGGACGTATTTTGAGGGGAACGTGAAGGTAGACGGGGACTTTATCGTCCCTCCCCACACGCATTTCTGGGGGCGGCTTACGGTCACCGGCTCCCTTGAACTTGGTCCGCGTTCCAGTGTAGCACTCGACGTCAGCTGCTGGAATGCGATCATTGGGAGCCAGTGCCGTATCAAGGGCCCGATTGTTGCGCACGGGGATGTGACCATCCTCGATCATGCGGCCGTCCATTCAATCCAGGCAGGTGGCAAGGTGATCCTGCGCACCGGCGTTCATGTCGGGGATGTGACCAGCGAGGACACGATCATCGTCCATGGCAAGATAAAAAGCGGGAAATTAACCGGGAAGAATATGAATGTCCTCGGGGATTAAAGCCGGATCCACCCCGAGCACTGCCACTTCGTACACATCCTGCCAGTTTACAATCGTCTCCACACACCCTTCTTTTAAAGTAACAACACCCATCACGATGAGTCCCATCTTGTCGGCCATGTCGATGCCCTCTTTGACTTCTGAAAGGCAGCCGACACCAAGAATCGCCTTCGGGCGGTATTTTTTTACCATGCGCTTGATGAATGACGAGCCCGGCACAATGAATATCCGGTAACCCATCTTCTCAAGCACCCCCCGGGCTTCACCAACGGAACACTGCCCGCAGGAACGGCATTTGAGACCTTCCGGCGTGAGATGCGCCGGGCAGCGGGATGACCGCAGGCATTGCGGCATGAAGATTGCCCGTTCCGTAACCGGGATACGAGTGAACTCTGTTGTGTTCATGGTATTATGGATCTTGATCAAAAACGTGAGCATCTCGCGGTCTTCAAGGCCGAGAAACCGGAAGAACGCCTTCATCAATCCCTCGAAAAAGACCAGGCCCGCCTTGATCAGCCGGGGAAAATAGAGGTGCCCTTTCTTTATCGAGTAGAGTGATATCAGGGCAAGGATGAACGCGGAGATCAGCGCCCCAAGTATGATGATGACCGTGAGTTCACCGATGATAAACATCAGCTGGTTGTAGGGCGTGAAATCGAAGTCCATAGAAATGGTGCCTTTTTAGCATTATGTAGTGCTGCGACGCGATAAGAGTTTACGTATGTCTATAGGCGGGCGCATCACGCCCTTTTCGGTTATCACGGCGGTGACCAGTTCCATCGGTGTCGCATCGAATGCATAGTTCTTCACCTGTGCGCCATCCGGAACAAAGGTACGGTTACCCATGACAGTGACCTCTTCGCGCCCGCGCTCCTCGATGATCACATCCTTTTCGGTATTATTTGCATCAAATGTCGAGAGGGGCGCGGCTACGTAGAATGGTATGGCGTGATGGTGTGCGCAGACTGCATGCATGTACGTTCCGATCTTGTTGAAAACCGCGTCGCTGGTGATGCGATCCGCGCCAACAACAACGGCATCGATCGCGCCCTTTCGCATAAGATGGGCTGCGGTGGAATCCGTTATCGTGGTTACATCAATGCCATCCCGGGCAAGTTCCCATGCGGTAAGCCGGGCACCCTGCAGGAGCGGGCGTGTCTCGCAGGAGATCACGTTCACCTTTTTTCCCGCCTTTACTGCTGATCGGATCACGCCCAGCGCTGTACCCCATGATGAGCATGCCAGTGCCCCGGCATTGCAATGGGTGAGTACCGTGCAGGTATCGGGCAGGAGAGTGGCTCCCTGTTCACCGATTGCATGGCAGCAGGCAGTATCTTCCCGGGCGATCTCTTCTGCTTCGGCAATGGCACGGGCGCAGGCTTCATTGCAGTCCCGGGCAGGGGACATCGCCGCAAGCACCCGGTCAATACCCCACGCAAGGTTGATTGCAGTCGGGCGGGTTGACCGGAGTACGCTGGCATCCCGGTTCACTGCTGCCATGAACGATGTCATATCGTTTTTGTCAGCAAGCACAGAAGCAAGTGCAACCCCGTATGCCCCGGCAACGCCAAGAGCGGGGGCTCCCCGTATCTCCAGCCGTTTGATCGCGGTTGCAAGCCGTTCGATGCTGCGGCATTCCACAATGGCGTACTCATTGGGAAGGAGTGTCTGTTCGATATAGTGAATGCTCTGGTTCCCTGCGTCCCACCAGAGGGTGGCAGTCTCGTTCAAGCGGACCGCGTCCTGACAGCATCGATATATGCCCGCATGGCCGCCGATCCGCCGGAGGCTACACTGTCCGGGATATCCCGGGGGGCGGTTGCCGTACCGGCAACATAGATCCCGGGACGCAGGGTAGCTACCGTGTCCATGGCATCATGCACGGATTTGAAAAACCCGGTGGTTTCAAGGGGAATGCCGCATTTCGCAGCAATCCCGGCAGCATTGTCGGACGGGCCGATGCCAATCGAGAGGACTACCAGTTCCGGGTGGAGAACGTGGACTTCGGAGGTTTCGGAGTTTTCCACCTGCATGATCAACCCTTTGCGATCGGCAAGGATATCAGAAGGCATGCCCCGCAGGAACCGGATTCCCAGTGCTTTTGCCCGTTCGTAATACTCCTCGTACCCTTTCCCATAGGCCCGGATATCCATGTAACAGAGGGTGATATCGATATCCGGTTGCTTCTCCTTGATCAGCATCGCGTTCTTCATTGCCTGCATGCAGCAGATGCACGAGCAGTAGGGGCGGTCGATGGTCATGTCCCGCGAGCCGACACACTGGATGAAGACAATACTTTTTGGCACAGCCCCGTTGCTCAGCCGCTTGATCTTCCCGCCGGTCGGGCCGCTGGCATTGATCATCCGTTCCAGTTCGAGGCTGGTGATCACATCCGGCAGGATGAGATGGCCGAACTGCTTTTTGTTCCGGGCATCAAAGACCGTATACCCCGTAGTGATCACGATGCTCGCTGCATGGATCGTGACGAGTTTCCCTTCATCCTTGTGCAAGATGGCACCCGGCCCACAGGCATCATAGCAGAGACCGCACTCGATACAGTGCTCCGCATCCTTGACCACGATATCCGGCACTGCCTGGGCATGGGGCTTGTAGATCGCTTTTCTTACCCCGACTCCGGCATCGAACCGGTTGTACACTTCAACCGGGCAGATCCCGATACAGTCCCCGCAGCCGGTACAGAGTTCTGCATCCACGTATCGCGGGTGTTCCCGGATCGTGACCGTGAAGTTACCGACTTCCCCCTCGATAGTTTCGACTTCTGCAAAGGTATGGATCGTAATGAGCGGGTGGCGGGCCACGTCCACCATCTTGGGGGAGAGGATGCACATCGAGCAGTCGTTTGTCGGAAATGTCTTGTCGAGCTGGGCCATATGGCCGCCGATACTGGGCTCGCGTTCGACAAGGTGCACATGGATGCCATGACCTGCGATATCGAGCGCTGCCTGTATGCCGGCGATACCGGCACCGATGACTACCACATCACTCATGGTGGGCATACTCCCCGGCCAGTTCGATATAAGACATGGCGTTTTTGAGAATCTGTTCCTGCTGTGCGGCATCTGCTTCCTTGACAATTTTTCCCGGAACCCCGACCACCACGGAACCCGGGGGGATTACCTTTCCCTCGGTAACCACGGCACCGGCTCCGATGACCGAGCCATCGCCAACCGTTGCCCCGTTTAAGACAATCGCACCCATGCCGACCAGCACGCGGTTTCCGATCGTGCAGCCGTGCAGGATCGCGCCGTGCCCGACTGATACATCGGTCCCGAGCATGACCGGGTGTCCCTTGCTGGTATGCACCACGCAGTTGTCCTGGATATTGGACCGGTCCCCGATCATGATCCGGTCCTTGTCGGCACGGATCACCGCACCAAACCAGATGCCTACCTGTTTTCCGATCGTGACATCGCCGATGATCGTTGCGTTTCCCGCTGCAAAGAGCGGCACGCCGGAGACCTTATCCATACGCATAATAACATAAGAAATTAAGAATCAAAGAGCATGAAGGTTATGGTCGGGGGAACATTCGATCCCCTTCACGATGGGCACAAAGTCCTTCTTTCCCGGTCATTCGAGATCGCCGGATCCGGTGGTCATGTGGTAATCGGGCTTACCACTGACAGTTTCGCGAGCCGGAAAACCCACCCTATCCGTCCGTTTGAGGTCCGGAAATCCGAACTCGAGCAGTATATCGCTGGCAGGAATTTTTCTACCCCCTTTGTTGTCGAACCCCTGCAGGACCGGTTCGGTTCCGCACTCGAAGCTGATTTCGATGCGATTATCGTATCGGAAGAGACCCTCCCGGTTGCCGTGGAGATAAACAAACTCCGCCGGGAGAAAGGAAGGAAGAAAGTCGATATCCACCAGATCAGCTGCGTACTTGCAGAAGACGGTCGCTGGATCTCGAGTACCCGGATCTTCCGGGGCGAGATCGATATCCACGGTCACCTGATGCGATAAGCGCTTATGGATAGTCTCTTTTTTTGTTCCCGCTCATCTCCATAATGGGATTCCCACTTCTCAATTACCCCCTTTCAACAGAGGGCGGATTCAGTTCATATCGTCTTCAGGTCTTCCCCTTAACCGGGTTTGTCAGCCGCATCCGCTGCTTACACCCTTAAAAAGCATAAAAAAAGAAAAAATCAGATGATGTAACTGGTCAGGTCTTTTGTTATTACCCAGTCACAGTAGTAACAGTGAAGTCCCGTGGGCCTTACATGGAACTTGCTCTGGATCGGTTCATGGGTATTTGAGATGCAGCCCGGGTTGGGGCAGCGGACAAGTCCCTGGATCAGGGTTGGGATCTCAACTCCCTTTTTCTCGCAGACCTTGAAGTTACGGATAATATTGATGGTCGCATGCGGAGAGATGAGGGCAATGCGATCAACTTCTTCTTTTGAGAGTTCACGGTTGGTGAGTTTGACGATGTCCTTTTTCTCCATGTCCCGGCTTGGAACATTGGTGGCAATCGAGAGCGCTTCCTGCGTAGTTCCGGTGATACCGAGAATCTTTACCACGTTGAGTGCTTCACCACCATCGATGTGATCGATCACCGTGCCGTTCCTGATCCGCCGGACAAGGAGCCCTTCATTATCTGCATCTTCGGTGTGGGTCATTGCATCACGTCCATCAGCATCGCCATCCGCACCGGTACCCCGTTTCTGGATTGTTCAAAGTACCGGGCATGCGGGGACTCATCCACCCGCGGGTCAATCTCATTCACCCGGGGAAGGGGGTGGAGCACGATAAGATGTTCTTTTGCACCGGTCAGCAACTCAGGGGTGATCCGGTAGCTGGATGCGACATTGAAGTACGAGGCGGAGTCGGGGAATCGTTCGCGCTGGATCCGGGTCACGTAGAGTACATCGACCAGGCCAACCATCTCCTCGATCGAATCGTGATTCACAATCTCCACTCCCTTTTCGGTAAGCTCCGTGATGAGCGTGTCAGGGAGTTCGAGCCCCGTGGGGGAGAGGGTGTGCAGCCGTGCATTATAGAGCGAGAGCGCGGATGCGAGCGAATGTGCTGTGCGCCCGTACCGGAGATCCCCGACCAGCGCGACATCGATCTTATCGATGGGCATTGACTGGCGGATGGTGTACAGGTCGAGCAGCGTCTGCGAAGGGTGCTGGCCGGCACCGTCTCCCGCATTGATCACCGGTACGGTGGCAAACTCTGCGGCAAGGCGCGCTGCCCCTTCCTTGGGATGCCGGATGACAATTGCATCGGCATACCCGCTTACCACCCGGATGGTGTCTGCAAGTGTCTCGCCTTTTGCCATGGAGCAGGCATCGACACTCCCGACAGAAAGGGAAGTTCCCCCCAGCCGTGCAATGGCAGATTCGAAAGACATCCGTGTCCGGGTGCTGGGTTCAAAGAAGAGGACGGCAAGGATCTTGCCGTTAAGTGCATATTTATCATATTTTTTATTGTCGATCTGCCGTGCATGATCCAGCAGGCGGTCGATCTCGTTTCTTTCAAAATCCCCGATCGAAATGATATGTCGCGTTGCCACCCCTCCACTATTCGTTCTTACGATTATATGATCGTCTTCTACTAATTAGCTCTTCTTTCGCAGGGGCCGGGATGAAGGGTGGATTTTTTAGTAAGCAGGAAAATGTTTCACAGAATTGATCTTCTCTGTTTTGACAGACAGGAATGATATTATTGGATGCTTACGCATTTTTTATCCGGATTATCCTTAAAAAAGCGAGAGTGAATCGTGGTCAACATACCTGTTGCGCGACCGGCAATCGGTCAGGAAGAGATCTCGGCAGTCACAGCGGTGCTCGAATCCGGCATGCTCGCTTCCGGCGAAAAAGTTACCGAACTCGAAACGAAATTTGCAGATTATTGTGGCGCTACGCATGGTATAGCGATCAACAACGGTACCGCGGCCCTCCATGCAGCCCTTCTTGCGGCAGATATAGGTCACGGGGACGAAGTAATCGTTCCCGCGTTCTCGTTTATCGCCACAGCAACGGCTGTCCTGATGTGCGGGGCAAAGCCGGTCTTCTGCGATGTCAGTGACCAGACCTATACGATTGACACCGCCCAGCTGGAAGAGCGGGTAACCCCGCGGACCCGGGCGGTAATCGGTGTTCATCTCTATGGCCAGCCGTTCGATGTGCCGGCCGTGCAGAAAGTATGCGAGCTGCACAACCTCAAGCTTATTGAAGATGCAGCCCAGGCACACGGTGCAATCTGCAATGGCAGTAAAGTCGGGAGTTTCGGGCACTTCGGCTGCTTCTCCTTTTATGCAACGAAAAACATGATCACCGGTGAAGGGGGGATGGTCACGACAAGCGAGAAGGCCTATGCCGAGCGCCTGCGCCTGATCATCAACCATGGCCAGAGTGAAAAATATGTCCATACCCGGCTTGGTTATAATTACCGTATGACGGATATGGCCGCAGCGCTGGGTATTGTCCAGTTAAAGAAGCTGGAGAAGTTCAACCTCCGCCGGCGGAAGAACGCGGATTTCTACAATGCGAACCTGTCGGTAAAAGGACTCATCACCCCCTATGTCGCTCCGGGTATGCACCATGTCTACCACCAGTACGTCATCCGTCTCACGGACGAGTTCCCGATGAAGCGCGATTCTTTTATGGATTACTTAAAGTCCAAAGGGATCGGCTCTGCGGTGCATTATCCCATACCCATCCACCGCCAGCCGGTCTTCGGGCTGACGAATTATCCGGACCCCTGCCCGGTCTCAACCGCACTCTCGTCATCGGTGCTGAGCCTGCCGGTGCACCCGCTGCTCGACCAGAAAGAGATTGCCTATATCTGCGATACGATCAATAAGGTGAAGTAATGGATGTCGGTGTAATCGGTGTCGGGACGATGGGAAAGAACCACGTCAGGGTCTACTCAGAGATGAAAAGCGTGGATTCTGTCGGGGTCTATGACCCGAACACGGCCGGGGCCCGCGATATGGGAGAGAAGCACGGGGCCACCGTGTACTCCTCGGTCACCGAGCTGCTGGCGCATGTCGATGCAGTCAGTGTCTGCGTACCTACGCCGTTCCACCGGGCCACGGTCGAACAGGTCTTTTCTGCCAGAAAATCAGTGTTGATCGAAAAACCGATCTGTGCAACTGCCGAGGAAGCCACGCAACTCATGAAGAAAGCACCGGCAGGGATCACGATCGGGGTCGGCCATATCGAACGGTTCAACCCGGTTGTCGAAGAGATAAGGAAGATCGTAAAAAAACCGCTGTACGTGGAGATGAAGCGGCATAATCCCGCATCAGCCCGTGTCACGGGAAGTACGGTTGTCGAGGATCTCATGATCCATGATATCGATATCCTTCTCACGCTGTTCTTTAAGGCCCCCTGCATGATCTCGAGTGCCGGCACTGCAGATGTGTGCAGTGTGCTGATGAAATGCGGCAATGTCCCCGTTGCGCTCTCGGCTAGCCGGAAGTCCTCGAAGAAGATCCGGATGATCTATATCGAGGAAGAAGAGTTCACGATTGAAGGGGACTTCATGACCCAGGAAGTGACCATCTACCGCAAGCCGGGGCAGTACACGTTCGAGGCGGAGCGGTATGTGCAGGAAAATATTATCGAGAAAGTAATGGTCAACAAGCTCGAACCGCTTAAACGCGAGCTTGCCACGTTTATCGATTGCGTGGAACACTGTCGTCCTTTCCCCATCACTCCTGAACAGGCAATCCACAACCTGCGCATCTGTGAAGAGATACAGGCAGGGCTTGCAAAATAGCCGGGATTACCTCGATGACGCTTGATGTTCTCCTCAAAAAAGCCGGTCCCATCAGGAGGATCGGAGTCCTCGGCATGGGATACGTGGGTATCCCTGCGGCCGCTCTCTTTGCCGATGTGCCGCAGTACGAGCGGGTGTACGGGTTCCAGCGGGATTCCCCATCATCCGGTTACAAGATTGCGATGCTCAACCGGGGCGAGAGCCCGCTGAAGGGTGAAGAACCGGGACTTGAGGAGCTGTTGCAGAAAGTTACCGCAGCACAGAAGTTTGTCTGCACCTCGGACTTTTCAAAGATCGGGGAATGCGATGCAGTTACCCTCTCGATCCAGACGCCGTTTCTGAACAAGGAAGACCTGCTGCCGGATTTTTCTGCCCTGATGGAAGGAGTAAAAAATGTGGGCCGCTACCTCCGGCCCGGGATGCTTGTGGTGCTGGAATCCACGATCACGCCCGGTACCACCATCGGGATCGCCCGCGAGCTCCTTGAGGCGGAGTCCGGTCTCAAAGCCGGTGTGGATTTCGCCCTTGCCCATGCACCCGAGCGGGTGATGGTGGGACGACTCCTGCGCAATATCCGGGAGCATGACCGGATTGTGGGCGGGATTGATGAGGCAAGTACACGGAGAGCAACGGAACTGTACACGCCGGTTCTGACCATTGGCAAAGTGATCCCTATGTCATCTACCGCCGCGGAAGTCACCAAGACCGCGGAGAACACGTTCCGGGATCTCCAGATCGCTGCCATCAACGAGCTGGCACTCTACTGCGAGGCAATGGGCATCAATGTCTACGATGTAAGGAACGGTATCGACAGCCTCAAAGGAGATGGCATCACCCGTGCGATGCTCTGGCCGGGTGCCGGTGTCGGGGGGCACTGCCTGACCAAGGACACCTACCATCTTGAACGGGGGGTCCAGCAGCTTGGGAAAGGAACGCTGGATTATCCGGCAGACGAGCCGTCGCTCTACGTGCTGGCCCGGCATATCAACGATTTCATGCCCACCCACATGTTCCGGCTCACGAAAGATGCCCTGCAGCGTGCGGGAGTCCCGTTGAAAGGCGCAAAGGTCGCCCTTCTCGGCTGGGCGTTTCTTTCCAATTCGGATGATACCCGGAATACGCCCGCAGAACCGTACCGCGATCTCCTTGTGCAGGAAGGTGTGGTTGTTTCGGTTCATGATCCCTATGTAGCGGATTATCCCGGTGTGCCGATCGTTTCCTTTGTGGAGGAGGCAGTTGAGGGTGCTGATGCGATTGTGATCTTTGCCGGTCACAACCTGTATAAAGGCCTGGATGCGCCCTATCTCAAAAACCTCACCCGTAAGAAACACCCGGTGATTATTGACGGGCGCAATATGATTGATCCGGATGTCTATATCCGACTTGGTTTTATTTACAAAGGCATTGGCCGCGGCGATAAGAACGGGCACGCGATTGTGGACTGACCCCGCATCTCATTTTTTTGCTATCCTTTTAATATCCGGTTCACGCCAGTGCCGGCACGCTGTCTGCCCACGCCTCCACCTTTTTCCGGATCGCGTCGTCCGTGTAGGATGAGACCGTGATCCGGTTGCGGGCAAGACTTACGAAATAGAGTTCGCCCGAAGGGTCATGGCATTTCAGCGTAACGGAGAAGAGATCGGCTTCCCTGAGGTGCTTTACCTTTCCGCGGTGAGCGGCGATGTTGGACATGTTCGTGATCATGGATGCGCTGCCGGTTTCATAGCCTTCAAGGGAGTCGTACACTTCCGAGCTGGTGCCCACCTGTTTATCGTTCGTATCAAGATACACGAACTTTGCCGTGTACCGTTCGCGCACCGGCATGACCGGTTGGAAGTTTCTCCTTTGGGCGCGGTATGACGTGCACCCAAGCGGGTTTCCGACTCGCAGCGCTTTGACAACTGCGGCGAATGCAGCACTGTCCGGGAACGGGTGTTTCAGTATTCGCGATGCGCTCTTGGATCCGGGTTGTGAACGGAAATGTGTCAAGGATATCTCCTGCCCTCTTTTTGGTCCTGCCCCGTGGGAATCGTCCTACTTACAGGATACCTGCGTACGAGAATGAGCGGGACCGATAAATTCTTGGTGGTCTGGTAAACGGCGGAAGTGGGGGGTCACGTGGGTACAAAATGCAAAGCTGCTCATGGTCACGGGAGTTGCAGGTTTTGCCTGATGTAACCGTAGTCTCTCTCGTTATTTTTCCGTTATTCCGGAGCATCAGCGGGCCATTGGACCCTCCGGTTCGGGTCCTGAAAATGATCGTGTACCCACGCGACCCCCCCATGCCCCTTCCGGAATTTGTGCAAAATTATTGAATTGTTACGTCGCTGATGTGGGTGAACAGGGAGATTTTGTTGTAGGGGGGGTCGCGTGGGTACAGAATGATCAAAGGGGTGTCTTGCATACAATGCGATGAATGCCGGATCAAGGAGGCTCATAGCTTCATACAGGTGATGAGAAGCGGAAAATCAGATGAGGCGTTTTGCGCGTAGATTTATCGCAATTTTAAAAAGAGGTGTCCGAAGAATGACGATATTTCCAGAATTATCAGAATAAACTTAATTTTTTGTTTCCGCTAAAAAAAAGAGAATTACTTCCTTGCGATCGTCACATACCCCGAGTGACTCACCGAGGTGGACGGCCGGGTCCCCCGCTTGGACCGCGTCATCTCCCGCTCGATCAGCTCATGAGTATGCACCTCACGGAACAGCGGGGTCGCTTCATCGACCACAATTGACATCTGCTCTATGAACGGGGTGTAACACGCGAGATACCCGCCTGAACGCAGCAGCGTGAACGCGTGCCGCACGTGCTCGGGCTGGATCTGGAGATCGAGGTGCACCACATCATAACTCCCTTCTGCTGCAAGGAAATCTGCGGCAACTGCTTCCACATTGGTGAGTTTCGACTCGGTGATATTCTTCATCGCGAGCGTGGAGAACTCCGGCCGGACCTCATAGGTCTTTACGGTATTAGCCACACCGCCAAAGTAGATCGCGGCAATCCCGCTGCCGGTGCCGGCATCGAGCACATCATCATTGTGGTTCATGCCGGTATATGCAATGACCAGCCCGATATCTTTCGGGAGCATCGGGGCGCCTGACCGCTTGCCATACGCGAAAAAATCGGTTGGACGTGGGATGCGGATGGTAAACTCTGCACCGCTATGGGTGGTAATGATATCCCCGCCGGATTTACCGACAATGGATTCGAGCTCGATCTGGCCCTTGTCAGTACCGAGTTTTCCCGGCCCAGCCTTGACCCAGAATTCCCTGCCCTCGCCTGCGAGCAGAACACGATCGCCCGGCTCAATCATGAGCTGGAGAGGCGCATGATCGCTTCAGCGATATCGCCCTTGGTCGCCACGAGAGCTTCTTTAGCCCTCTCTTCAGACACGTTTGCCGATGATGCCACCATCGTGATATCCTCTTTTGGGATCTCGGCTGTTGCCGGTTCGAACCGGATATCCCCGGTAACCTGGTACGTGGTGGATCCCTGCATGGTCATCGCAGACACTTCGGCTGAATCGAAGATGTAGTTGCCCTTTGGTGTCTTGATGATAATACTCTGCACGTCTTCAATCGGCTCGACATTCATGCCGAGCTTCTTCATCATCGCCTTCATCTGGCGTGGATTGATATTTCCCGGAAGCATCTTTTTCACTACCCTGCCGTACTCTTACGGCTACTCCATAATTAAATGCAAGCATCTCTGTGCCTGAAACAACCGCAGCGCCGCAGGCAATCAGGCGATCTTCGCTTGCAACGACCATGACGTCATCGCCCGCGCGGATTACCGGGTCGGCTGCGACCACGTGTTTTGCAAACGCATTCTTACCCTTTGCCACGAACTCTGCGACATCATCCTTGATGACTACCCGGTAGGCCGGGGCCGGCAGGCAGGCCTGGAGGCGTTTTGCGCCTTCGATGCCCAGCGTGAGCCTGCCGTCCGATGCCCGGACGGTTGCAAGGCGCACCCCGCCAAACCCGATCTGCCGGATACGCCCGGTGGTAGAGTAGATGAACTCGCAGCCTTCGGGAAAGAGTCCCGTTCCTGCCAGCCCGCCGAACTGGTGATCAGCGATTGCCTGAACCCGCCGCAGCGAACTGTTCTCCGAGTATCCTGTTGACACGAATAACAAACTCCTCTTCTGCTGATTTCGGGATATACGCGCCCGCCGCGATCTTATGGCCCCCGCCCCCGCCGCCGTACTCTGCCGAAGCACAGTTGAGCGCCTGCTGGAGATCGACTCCCCGTTCCACCACGCGTTCGGTAGTCCGCATGGACACCTTCGTGAGGTTGGTATCCTCGGGCACCTCGCACATGACCAGGATGGGGATGTTGCTGTTGAGCTTCGAGAGCGCCATGCCGGCCCCGATACCGACAATCGTATCCGGGTAGCGCCCTCCCACGTGGAGATACTGGAGATTTTCGAGTTCTTTTACTCCCGTATCGATGATATACTCCAGCAGGTTGCGGATGATTGCCCGGTGGTTCTTCAGCATGTGCTCGGCTTCGCGGTAGGCAGTGCCGCGATCCCCGCGAAGAATCGCCCCCCCGATCTGGGGCTTGGACCAGCGCCCGCAGGCATTGAGCATGGTGGCATACTCCTGTGCATTGCGCAGCGGTGTGCGGGGAGTTTCATCCGGGAACCCGTAGGTTTCGGCAAAGAGCCGGTCCAACGTATCCCCGTTTGCGATCAGCTGCTCGGCAAGAGCGGAGATGATCGTCCGTTTCTCCTCCTGCGAGATCTCTTCCCAGACATACCAGCGCCGGCTTTCCGTCTGTTGCTGAATGCCGAGTTTCTTTAAGAACTGGCGGGCGCCTTCGGGATTGTTGCTGATACCCTTGATGAACGGATCGTCATTGTAGGCAAGCGACAAGTGCACCGGGCGCGTGGCGGTGCCGTAGCAGTTGAGATCCTTTTTGCGCACCTCAACGTTCTTGTGGCGCACCCCGTCTTCGACAATGATGTCACGCGCTGGGCCGACAAGCCCGCACTTTTCCCGGGCCATCATGTCGCCAACGTTCCCCACAATCGCGAGCTTGGCGAGATCGGTGTTGGCCGGGTCCAGCTGCTTTGCGATCAGGTACGAAACCCCGGCAGCGCTCATCCGTTCATGGCCGTAAGGCAGGCAGTTCACCTGCGTATACTCCCGTTCGCAGGGCTGGCTCACGTGGTGGTCCACGATGAGGACCTCTTTTTCCGTAAAACCGCGTTCGAGAAACAGGTTCTGCTGACCTGCACCAAGATCGGAAAAGACCTTGAGCGTGTTGTCCGAAGGCACCTGCGGCATGGTCAGCGGCTCGAGTTGCCGGACAAACACCGATTTGACATTAATTCCCTGTCGTGAGATAGCCTGCGAGAGGATCGCCTCGCACGAGATACCGTCAGCGTCGATGTGCGAGATGATGGTAATCCCGGGCGCATCCGCGATCTGCTCTGCGGCTGCTTTCACATCATCGCAAAAACCCATTGCATATTATTAGGGACTACCTACACATGAATTGTACGGGAAAGCAGGAATATGAAGCCGTTTACGTTCGATGGGTATCCGGAGGAAGGCATCACCAGCCCGGCCCGGATGCGTGCGGTGGATAAAAATGCCATTGCGCTCGGGGTTACGGAGCTCCAGCTGATGGAGAGTGCCGGTCGGGCGCTTGCGGAGATGGTCCGTGCCACCTCGCCTGCCCGGGTGCTCGTGCTCTGCGGGAAAGGCAACAATGGCGGGGACGGGATGGTTGCTGCCCGGCACCTCCAGCACGGGGTCGATACCGATGTCTGTTATCTTGATAATGGGAAGCGGAGCGCTGCCTGCGAGCACCAGCTTGCCGCACTGAAACATTCCCGGGTCGGCATGCACCCGTTCACCTGCCGGGACGATCTTGATGCTTTATGCTCCCTGTTTGACAAGGCTGATGTGATTGTCGATGCCCTGCTGGGTATCGGTGCATCCGGGGAACTCCAGGAACCCTTGAAGACCTGCGTTGATCTGGCGAATGCATCGCACGCGAAGATTATCGCCGCTGATGTGCCGACGCCGGGCATGCGGGCAGATCGGATCTGCGCTTTCCACCGGGCAAAGGTTGCAGGTTCAACCGTGATCGATATCGGCATTCCTATTGAAGCCGAGTGTTTTGTGGGGCCCGGTGATCTTACACTCCTTCAGCCCCGTAAGGATAAGGCGCACAAAGGAGTCGGAGGTGAAGTGCTGGTGATTGGTGGCGGGCCGTACCAGGGGGCTCCCTATCTTGCCGGTCTCGGGGCATTGCGGGCCGGTGCCGATATCGTCCGGATCGCGTCGCCGGTCTTTGAACCGGTGCCCGACCTGATCTTCGAACGGCTCGATGGAAAAAAGATTGGCGAGGAGCATATAGAACGCCTTATCGCCCTTGCGGAGCGGGCGGATGTGGTGGTCTGCGGCAACGGGCTAGGAACGGAGAGCCACGCAGTTGTAACGGCCATTGCCCCGCACTGCAAACGTGCGGTCTTTGATGCAGAAGCCCTCCGGCTCCCGCTGCCAGCTGCGAAGGGAGAGACGATCTATACTCCGCATGCCGGAGAATTTACCCGGATAACCGGCAAGACCCTGCCCGCTGATACGATCGGGCGTGCGACTATTGCCCGAAGTGCAGGAATCAGGGGCACGGTGCTGCTCAAGGGCCACATCGATGTGATCACGGATGGCACGCAGGTGCGGTTCAACCGGACCGGCAACCCTGCGATGACGGTGGGAGGAACGGGCGATGTGCTGGCAGGCATTGCCGGTGCCCTGCTCTGTCACCTGCCCGCGTTCGATGCTGCCTGTATAGCCGCGTACGTGAACGGCAGGGCCGGCGAACGGGTGGCAGCGGAACGCGGGGGCGGGATGCTGGCATCGGATCTCGTGGACCGGATCCCGGCGGAATTATTCAAAAATAGCACACAGGCAGAGTGAGTTCATGGTCGAGTTTACCCATATTCAGGACGACAAGGCACAGATGGTGGATATCAGCGGCAAGGGCGATGTGGTGCGGGAAGCCGTGGCAGCCGGCAAGATTTACCTGCGGCCGGTCACGCTTGGTGCAATTCGCGAGGGGACAGTTGTCAAGGGCAATGTGCTCGCTACTGCCCGGGTGGCAGCGACGCTTGCGGTGAAGAACACGCCGAACCTGATCCCGATGTGCCATTCCATTCCTATCAGTGCGATTTCTGTGGATTTCTCTGACGGGGATGGGTTCATTGAGGCCAGTGTGCGGGTGAAATGTACCGGAAAGACCGGGGTTGAGATGGAGGCGCTGACGGGGGTGTCTGTCGCTTTGCTCACCATATGGGACATGGTGAAGTCTGCGGAGAAGGATGCGGACGGGCAGTACCCGGTCACCCGGATTGAGGATATCCGGGTGATTGAGAAGAAGAAGGGGAAGTGAAATTTTCTTTTAATATCTGGAATTAGAGACTTCTCTTAATAGTCGATGATGGGGGTTGAGACCCCCATGCCCCCTCCTATTGCGATGTAGGCCGCCGCCCCCGAAGGGGCTCCCCCGCGGCGGTTCAGGGACTAGTTCTCTTTTTTTTAATTCCATCTGGCCAGCAATGCATCAATTACCACTTTACCCCGATTTTTATGTGATGGACTGTGGTAACGAATCATGGTGTGAAGCACAGGTTAATTTCCTAAAAAGGACAAATGGTACATTCAGACCAAAAAGGAGAATATAACCATGGCTAAGAACTCCGAACCTCTTACCGAGAAAGTCCTCGTTTCTACGGATACCAAACAAACCCTGATGTCCATCAGGGAGCCGGGGGAACGGTATGGTGATGTGATCGGCCGGGTGTTGCAGGACCGGAAGCGTCATGATTTCATTGCACATCTGGATAAGATTGCCGAGGAAGGAGAATTCGTCCCGCTCGACAGCGATCCCGAATACGCGAGCCTGAAAAAAGAGATGCGCCGTGAGAGTAAACATCGACAAGCGGGCGCTGCAGTACGTTAACGGTTTGCCGGAGAAGGATCGCAGGATTGTCAAGCAGCATCTGCTGAAACTTGAAGATCCTTATACTGCCCCGGATGTGGAGTTGTTGCAGAACGGTCACTGCCGGATGCATATCGCCCATACCTACACCGCATTCTTCGATGTCCTGCCCGGGAGCATTGTCAATATTCTCGAAGTGATGACAATCGAGGAAGCACATAAGCGGTACAAGCGGTTCGGGAAGTAACCGGTGGGGGGTAGGGCCCTGTCTTGCCAAAGATGGGTAGGGTCCCCCTTTATGCTGATAGGGGGGGTTGGGGTCAAAATATTTTCAAATGAAGGAGTGGTCAGGCACCTCCCCCCCTTTTTTTAGACGGGAGGGTTACCTTTGTGCAAATAGGGGGACCCTCCCCTCTCTTATTCCGGACGGGGGGTACGTACCCTTCCGGACATCTAATGGCTGAAAAAATTAATTTCTATATTTTTGTGTAAGATCTTCCTTCAGACCCAATCAATTGATTGTTAGAAATTTTATAATGGTAGGGAAGAATGCAATGATCTCCATCATAAAGAGTAATGGTACTAGGGCAGAATTCCACTGTATTTCCGTTGACACTAAATTTTTTTCCTTTTTCTGGACTTCCATACCCCAAGTAATTAATGTATGTTCCATCGGAATTTAAAATTATATAAATCTTGGAATCAGCATCATTCACATATTTTCCAGCAATACTTACATTCATTATTGGTGCAAGTATTCCACTTGCGTAAAGTGCGACAATCAATAAAACTAAAATCGCTCCCCCAACAATCAGCATATTATTTCTTCGTGTTTTTTCCGGATTTTCCGGTATAGTATTTTTTTGTGATTGGGATATGGTCGGGGCATTATCCGTTTTGATAAGTGATGCTCCGCATTTCCCACAAAATTGGTTTTTCACCGTATTGGGGGTTCCACATTTCGTACAAAAATCAGTAACCCCTTCATCTGGCATGTGCAATGATAATATTGGGATTAAGATATAATCTTTGAATTGAATTTCATACCTTTTCTAAAATTTATGAAAATCCGTATGACCCGGATGCCACAGCGCTTTAATATCCGTCCACCCTATCTATACAGGCATACGGGATCCGTCCCGATGAAAAGGAATGTAGCTCAGTAATGAGCCGAACCTTAGGTGATTACCATGGTAAAATCGATGTACGCCTTCGTAAGGGAGGCATGGAAAGTACCCGCAAAGAGTGGAGTGAAAGAACTCCTCTGGAACCGCATGCAGGAATGGCGCCGTGAAGGCAGCGTTGTCCGCGTTGAGCGCCCGACCCGTATCGACCGCGCCCGCACCCTCGGCTACAAGGCCAAGCAGGGTATTGCCGTCTGCCGTGTCCAGGTCCGCCGTGGTGGCCGCAGGGCATCAAGGTATGTCCGTGCACGCCGCACAGCAGCAATGGGCAAGAACAGCAAGACAATGGGAAAGAGCATCCAGCGTATTGCAGAAGAGCGCGCGTCTAAGAAATTCCCCAACATGGAAGTGCTGAACTCCTACTGGGTAGGACAGGACGGGAAGCTCAAATACTACGAAGTCATCATGGTTGACGGTCACCACCCCTCGATCCGTGCCGACAAGAACCTTGCATGGATGGCAAATGCCACCCACCGCGGTCGTGCAGAGCGCGGAAAGACCTCAGCCGGTCGCAAGGGTCGTGGTATGAGGTGCAAGGGTATCGGAACCGAAAAATGCCGGCCGAGCATCCGTTCCAACGCGAACCAGGGCAAATAATCTTATCCTCTTTTTACGCAAAGGTATCTTCATGAAGATCACCGATGCCGCTGTATATCCGTACCCTCTGGGAGATGCATCGGTCCGCAGGCTTGCGCTCCAGGCAGCAGCGCTCGGGTTTGACAGCATTGTCGCCGCTGACGCACCACCCGGCACGTACGAGGGAGTCGAGGTGCGTTCGGGACTGATGATCCGCGATGTCCCGGTTAAGGACGTTATCTCGGCCGTGAAACGGTACAGGGATTCCGGCCGGGTGATCTCGGTCAATGCCTCAAACAACAGCTTCAACCGGGCCGCTATCGGGGTCAAAGGAGTCCATATACTTCGCGGCATCCAGAACGCGGACAAGACCGCATTCGATCACGTGGCGGCAAAGATGGCAGCCGATAACCGGGTGGCAGTCGACATCGACCTCTCCCCCATCATCATGGGAAGGAGTGTCGCACGGCAGCGGGCGATCCACCGGTACATGGACATCATGGTGCTGGAGCAGCGCTTCGAATTCCCGATCACACTGTCAACGCATGCCCGTTCCCTTCTCGATATGCGGAATGTCCGGGATGTTGCAGGGCTCTGTAGTCTCATTGGCATGGATGTACCGGATGTTGAACGTGCTCTTGCCGGTGTCGGGACCGTCCTGACCCCTATTGAGCCGAGCGTGCGGGTGATCGCATGAGCGTCCGGCCGCCCACCCTGCGCGAGAAGCGCCGGTATATTCTTGCACGGATCGAACCTGTTGGGATCCCGCTTGAGCAGAAAGACCTGTATTACGCGATTGCGGATGCAACCACATCGCTCTGGGGCGATGCAACAACCGCCATCATTACCCCGGCGGTTGTTGCGCTCGAATCCGGTTATGTGGTGGTCCGGTGTCGGCGGGGAACCGAACGGGAGCTCGCGATTGCGCTCTCGACTGTCACTGCGTGCCGGGATGTACGCATCAGCCTGCATATTATCGCCGCTTCCGGCACCATCGAGAGCCTGCGCTCCCGCTTCCGGAAGAAAGGGCCGCACAAGAAGGAGGCAGGACCAGCACCTGCCGGCAATGGTACGGGAGAAGAACCCGTGCTGCCGGAGTGCACGTTTGCAAAAAAGACTTTCCTGATCGTGCAGTGTAACGGTCAGAAGGTTGATGTGATTGAAAAGGGATTTAAAAATGCAAACCGATTGTTCTTAACAAAAGATGATCTGGAGGATTTGAATGCAACCACAATATCAGACAGGATATGACCGGGCGATCACCGTTTTTTCCCCCGATGGCAGGCTCTACCAGGTAGAGTACGCCAGAGAAGCAGTAAAGCGGGGAACCACGGCAGTAGGTATCAAGGCAAAGGACGGCGTTGTCCTCATTGTTGATAAGCGGGTGAGCTCCAAGCTCCTTGAAGCGTCATCGATCGAGAAGATCTTCAAGATCGATGAGCACATCGGCGTTGCTTCTTCCGGTCTTGTCGGGGATGCACGGGCCCTGGTCGACCGGGCACGGGTCGAATGCCAGATCAACCGCGTCTCCTACGATGAACCTATCGATGTCGAAGCGCTCTCCAAGAAACTCTGCGATCACATGCAGACGCTCACCCAGTACGGTGGCATCCGCCCGTATGGTACGGCCCTGCTCATTGCGGGTGTGAGTGACGGGGACTGTCGCCTGTTCGAGACCGACCCCTCCGGCACCCTGCTTGAGTACAAGGCAACGGGCATCGGGATCGGCCGCCCGGCCGCCATGAAAGTCTTTGAGGAAGAATACAAACCTGAAATCGAGATCAAGGACGCAATCCTCCTGGGCTTAAAGGCACTCCACTCCGCAACTGAAGGCAAGTTCGATGTGGACACTGTTGAGATTGGTGTCACCGGGCGCGAAATCCCCATCTTTAAGAAGATGAGCCGGGAAGAAGTCGCCGTCTATGTGGGACAATTCAAACAGTGATCAGCCTGACCTGACATGATACCGCTCGAAAAGTCCACGGTTGCGCGCCTCGAAAGTTTCGGGGAGCGCTTCGAGATCCTCGTTGACCCCGACAAGGCCGCACTGGTTCGGCAGGGTCAGCCTATTGAGATCGAGGATGTAGTTGCAGCCCTCAATGTGTTCAGCAATACCTCCAAGGCGACCCGCGCTCCCGATGAGGCACTCATAAAAGTTTTCCATACTACGGACTTCGAGACGATCGCGCGGCGTATCATAGAGAAAGGCGAGATTCATCTCACCTCTGACCAGCGCAAGCACATGATTGAAGAGAAGCGCCGCCAGGTGGTTAATTTTATTGCGCGCAATGCGGTCAACCCGCAGACCGGGCACCCGCACCCCCCGCACCGGATCGAGATGGCAATGGAAGAAGCGCGCGTCAATATCGATCCGTTCAAGCATCTTGACGAGCTGGTCAAAGAGACGGTGAAAGCATTACGCCCTCTTCTGCCGATCCGGTTCGAGGAACTCCGGCTCGCCATCAGGATTCCGGCAGATTATGCAGCGAAAGCCTATGGGGATATTGCAGCCGGCTGCACTATGGAAAAGGACGAGTGGCAGAAGGATGGTTCATGGGTCTGCGTGGTACGTATCCCTGCCGGGATCCAGAGCGATTTTTACGATCTCATCAATAAACTCTCCAAAGGCGAGGGTCAGGTGAAGATCCTCAATCAAGTATATTAATTCAGACGACAAATACAAGAAGACAGATCGGGGAATATCCATTATGGCAAGCTCCACACATAAAGCAAAAGGAAAAGTGACAAGAAGTGCCGGTCGTTTTGGCTGCCGGTACGGTAGATTTGTACGTAAGCGAGTAGCAGATATTGAAGCTGTTTCAAAAGCACTTCACACCTGTCCGAAATGTGACATGCTGTCTGTCCAGCGCCGGGGAACCGGTATCTGGGAATGCCGCAAGTGCGGGTTCAAGTTTGCCGGTGGTTCCTATGTGCCGCAGACGCCGGCTATGAAGATTGCCAAGCGGGCAATTGAAAGAACCATTGCTGAACACAGGATTAAATAAACGGATCGTATATGGCAAGTTCCTACAAATGTGCACGGTGCAAGCAGAAAGTTGAGATCGATGTCAACGTACGGTGCCCATACTGTGGACACCGTATTCTTTTCAAGGAACGTGGCGCGGCTATCAAAGAAATGAAAGCCAGGTAAACCACCCTGTATCCAGGCACCTGCCTGGACCCCCATACTTTATCTTCTTTTTTGCCCTAGTGGACAGAGGGATTCCTGGTATGCAACACGAAGCAATTTTCCGGTTTTCAACGGATCATGCTGTTTCCATTCATGCCGCTCTTTTACCGGAACTTACCGATGAGGTAAACCCGCGTTCAAAAACGTCCTGCCTGCTGGAAAGCGATACCGTTCTCCTGCTCAGGATTGAAGCTGAAGATATCCCGGCCCTCCGGGCAGCCCTCAATATGGCGTTGCGCCTTGTCAATGTGGCCGATGAGATGCAGCAGATCGCCATGAAATAAACCAGATCTCGTTTTCCTGCATAGTTTGTACAACCGCTCCCATTTTTTGCATCACATGCGATTCTTTATGCAGTTTGGTGTTCAAAACTATCGTTAAGCAGGCAACGATTCCGCTGTGCCTGGCGCAATCCTCAATACCTTTACTGGTAGAATTGTTAAAGGAGATCGATCATGAACAATATATCACCCAAAGTACAGAACCAGCTGGGCATGCTCCAGCAGATCCAGCAACAGCTCCAGAACATCCTCCAGCAGAAGGCCCAGTACGAGATGGCCGTACGCGAAGCCAAACGTGCCCAGGAAGAGATCACCGATGCTGCTGAGGATGCAGTCATGTACATGAGTGTTGGCACGATCATGATGCAGAAGAAGAAAGATGTCGTGAACGCAAAGCTGACCGAAAAGGTCGAGACCCTCGAGCTCCGCATCAAATCCTTAGAAAAACAGGAAAAGATGCTGGCCGGCAAGTTCGAGCAGATGCAGGCCCAGATCAAGGCAGCACTCGAAGGCAAGAGTGCCCCGTCAGCGGCATAACCAACCATCATTTTTTTCACATTTTTTTTACATTTTTTTCTTTATGGGATCACCCGTGTTCCCGCAGGTTTTTTTGTATCAGGGCACAAAACAGCATGCATGGATATGTCTTCTGCAGCTCACCAGTTTTTTTCCATCAAGTCTGCGGCTGATCATGCCTCCCGTGCGCATAAGGGGCAGTTCCGGAAGGACCGGAGAACCCCGTACATCGTCCACCCGGCCCGGGTAGCGGGATACGTAAGCATGTTTGGCGGTTCGCACGTGGCGATCGTTGCTGCCTGGCTGCATGATGTATACGAGGATTGTACGCCGGAATGGCTCTCGCTTACCGATTCGTTTATTGCAGCACTTCCCCTGCCGGAGGATGAACAGCAGGACATAGCGGCCATTGTCGATTCCCTGACAAAAAAGAACACGATTCTTGGCAAGGAAGCCCGGCTTTCCGACAGTATCGGCCGGATTCTCGATGCCCCTCCCGAAGCCACGCTGGTCAAGATCTGTGACCGGATCGATAATTTCCTTGACACGGCCTGCCGTGATGGGCGGGTACGGAAGCGCTATCTCATTTCAACGGATGAGATCATTGACCGGCTCTCGATGCGGGCAGACCTGTACGGCTATGATAAAGCCATGCAGACCCTCAAAGAGATCCGGTATGCATCCCCAAAAAATGATTAAAATTAAATGATTAATGGGTTATTTCCGGCTGGTCAGGTTGATCGCGTTTACGAGCGCCTCGACCGATGAGAGCACGATATCATCCCCGCTGCCGGATGCATCGAAGATCTTCCCTTGTTCGTCTTCTACAGCTATCGTGACGTGGCACATCGCGTCCGAACCCCCGGCGATCGCTTCGATGTTGAACTCCTTCAACACGACCCGGGCCGGCACGATCCCGAAGATCGCTTTTAATGCGGCATCCACCGGGCCATTTCCTACGGCCGAGAAGACATGCTCCTTGCCATTTACCATCGCCTTTACGCTTGCGGTCGGGATCATGTGGTTGCCTGTCATGATCGCGATGTCCTTTAAATCGAGCATCTTGTAGTCGAGTTCGAGTTCCATCACGGTCTGGGCGATCTCGTAGAGATCGGCATCGGTCACCCGTTTGCCCTTGTTGGCGATCGCCTTGACCTTCTCGATGATTGCATCCAGCTGGGTATCGTCCGGACTGATATGGACCTCGGAGAGCATCTGGTTTACCGCATGCCTGCCCACATGTTTCCCGAGGGTCAGCCGGCGCCGGTGCCCGACCATCTCCGGTGTCATGATACCGGGTTCGAACGTGGCGGCATTTTTCATCACGCCATGCGAGTGTATGCCGCTCTCATGGGAGAAGACATTCTCGCCCACCACCGGCTGGGTTGCGGGAATTGCAAAACCGCTGAACCGGGATACGAGCCGCGAGGTCTCCACGAGCCGCTCCTTTTTGATGCCGGTATTGATCCCGTAGATCGCCTCCATGATCATCGTGGTCTGGGCAAGATCGGCATTGCCAGCCCGCTCGCCGAGCCCGTTTACGGTGACCTGTACCTGCGATGCCCCGGACTCTACCGCAGCAATGGTGTTAGCCACGGCCAGGCCGAAATCATTGTGGCAGTGCACGTCAATCGGGCAGTTGACCTCCCGGTGTATCCGGGCGATGAGGGTCTTCATACCCGAGGGTGAGATGACGCCAACGGTGTCCGGCACATTGATGATGGTTGCACCGGCATCGGCCGCGACCCGGAAGACTTCGATCAGGTAATCCCCGTCCGTCCGGGTTGCATCCATGGCCGAGAACATGCACTTGTCGGTATGTTCCCGGATGTACCCGATGATCTCGCCGGTTATGGCAAGCACTTCTTCCCGGCTCTTGTTGATCGTGTTCTCCCGCTGGATATCCGATGTCGGAATGAACACGTGCACCATGTCAACGTTACAGTCAAGGCAGGCATCAACATCTCCCTTAACCGATCGTGCGAGTCCGCAGATGGTGGCCTCAAGATCGAGTTTTTTAATAGCGCTTACCGTCTCTTTCTCGGCTTTTGACGATGCAGGAAATCCTGCCTCAATCGCGTGAACACCGATGTCAGAGAGCTGACGTGCGATCTGAAGTTTTTGTTCAAAAGTGAACGCAATGCCGGGAGTTTGTTCCCCGTCCCGGAGCGTAGTGTCGAATATGGTCACGTCTTTCTTCGCCGAGCTATCGGAGAAGATGACGATCCCCCGCAAAATCCTTGCGAGTAGTCATATTTTTTTATTGGGGCGTGAATTATTTAAAGAAATCCTCAAAACCTGAAATATTGGGGGCAATTTCGCCGTAAAATGGGTTAAGAAAGCGATATGTTTAATACTAAAATCTCCCTACATTAATAGCGCAGTGCCCCGCCTTAACTCAGCTTGGTAGAGTGCGCGGCTGTAGATTGGTTTACCGTCATAGGTAACTGCGCGGCTACCGCGATGTCCCCGGTTCGAATCTGGGAGGCGGGATTACTGTTCAAATGTGCCCAGGTAGTGTAGTGGCCTATCATGATTGCCTGTCACGCAATCGACTCGGATTCGAATTCCGACCTGGGCGTTGCTACGATTTTTCTTTTTGTTGTTTTTCTGTGAATAGTTCCTGCACTTAGCAGCACAATGTATTTTTGTGTCGGGCAGAGAACAGAAAATTAGTCCGTGTGAATTGATCATTATTCGGATTGAAGACCCTGATCGTACAATATACCGAAGCGGCACTTGCCCATGCCCGTTACGAAATTATCATGACGATGAACCCTGTTATGGCGAGGTGGCAGATCTTCCCGGTGTCTGGGCAACAGGAAAAATCCAGGAAAAGAGCCGGAAAAATCTTGCTGATATTGTCGAAGGGTGGATTGTTGTCAGGCAGATACGCGGGCTTCCGATTCCACTGATCGATAACCCTATCATATTAATATAGATCAATAGAAATACAGGGTCATCAATCAGAACCGGTACGATAAAAAAGCCTGTTGGATCCAAATCCTCGGACATTAGTACCGATCATAAGGTGTCAGCCATCATGGGAAATCCAAGTAAAGCGACCAAGGAAAAAAAATCTCATATCCGGTTTTTTAACGGTTCGTACATCGTTTTCCTTTTAGCTCTTACGATAAACGGTCTCCTTGTGCTTTCGGTAACCGCAATTCCTGTCGACAATCCGGCCGTACCAATCCTGGGGAGCAGTGCAAATTCATCGGACCTCACGATTTTGGTAAGGAATATTGATTCGGGAGCAGGAATTGCCGGGGCCCGGGTATATCTTGATGGAGGTTACGAAGGGATGACATCCGGAAATGATGGAAGTCTTATTATTTCCCCGGTATCTGGAGGATCACATTCCATCCGTGTCATCAAAAGGGGGTATATGGAAAATATCAAAGATGTCACGGTTCCGGCGGAACAGTCGGCTGTTATTCCCCTGCATCCGTTAAAAGTCATCCCCGTTGGGGATTATGGTCCCGTGGAAGAGCGGATTGATATTGTCTTTGTCCCGTCAAACACCCAGTACGATTGTACAAAACAACAAAAAATCCCAACGGATTACTATACCTCGAATGAAGAAAACTTCCGGAATGATGTGAACAACATTATCGAGAAAAATTTCTTAACCCTGGATACGAAAACCTCAAAAACCGTCGGACTTCCGGAAAATTTCCAGAACCGCTTCAATTTTTATTATTACTCGGATCCCGGTGACTTTGCCGATGCATTCAATGGATGTGCCGGAACTCTCCCCGAGGATTTCTGGGATGATGCTCCCTTTACCGATGTGGCAATAATTATCTATCCGAAATATGTGGGTACCTACCGAGGTCCACCCTGTGAGCCAGATGGCTGTGCCAGCGGCTTAGGCCCCGGGGTAAAGTCCTGGTTCAAGACCCCGGCCACTACCGGGCCATTATTCATACACGAGGCCGGACATTCCGTCTTTGGCCTGATTGACACGTATTGCGGGGAAACCTATTACACGCAGAACAATCCGGATCCCAATGTATGGAGCAGTCAGTCGGAATGTAGCCTTTCTTCGGAGAATAACCAATGGGAATCCACAACCTGCAGGCAGATCGCCAAGCCGGCCAAAAACGGAATAACTGAATCCTGCCAGAAAGATTTCTGGCGTTATGACCCGGACCCGGATATCATGGCGACACCAACCTCCTGGGCAAAATTCGGGGATGCTTCTACTCTTCACATACGGTACATGCTGGAGAATGTAAACCGGTGGAAGTTATGAGATATATCGCAGTATTCGGAGTAATTATTCTGATCCTTTTGCTGGTCATGGGATCGGTTACTACAGACACTGATGAGGATCATGCAAAAATCATTGCATTGGAACTAGGCATTCACAAAAACGGCGTTGCTCTTGAATCCGTTGAAATAAAGTATGGGCATCCTCCCAACCTGGGTCTCCAGAATGGAAATTTCACCGCAATATTACGGGCACTTGACGGGACCTCTCTTTTTACCTTTGACGTGTGGGATCCGCGATACCAGGTCGATGAATATGGTATCCGGGATGAGCTGGAACTGCATGAGCAGATGGAAGATCCGGATCTCGAAAAGGTGTACAGGGATATGGGGGAAACATCTGATATCGATCTGTATCTTTTTATCCCATACTGCCGGGATATCCAGACCGTTGATCTGGTTGACAGAAGTTCCGGAAATCTTCTGATATCCGTGAACATTTCACCGGCAAGGGATACATTCCGGAACAGGTTTCCCCGGGATCCTGATATGATGGCAGAAACCCGGTCCACGCCACCTGTTACAGGACCAGTGACAGGTAAGCAAAGTCCAATGCCGATAGCGGCGAGTATACTGGCTGTCATTCTCACGATAATCCTGTTCTACCGGGTAAGAAGATAACGATGGAGAAATGTTAAAAGATTTTTTTAGAAATCTCTTACCCCATAAACAGCAAAGAACAAAAAAATGTGGATATCCCTTCACTTCACCTGCACGCCATAAATCCCGCTGCCGATCCACCACGTATCATCCACCGGTTTCATGTACACCAGTTTCGGTACCGATGCGGTGTGGTTGGCCACGGTGTCCGGAAACATCGCGTGAGAGAACCCGGTCCCGTTGCTGATGGCATTGATGCCGACAACCGTGGTCATTGATCCATACGGGTCCGTGTAGTTCAGGAAGTTCTTCCCGATTCCATCCTTCCAGAAGGGATCGGCGAGGATGGTCCCGTCAAAGGTCTCCGCCCAGACAAAGAGATCCGTATTGACAAACTGCCCTGCCGGGTTGTTGATCTCTGCAAGAGTCTTTTCCTTCCCGTTCACCTTCGCGTAGGTGACCGCACGGTCGACAAGGTCGTACATCTCGGTGCGGGTATGGTTCCGGACAACGATCCCTTTGAGGTTTCCCGCCCGGAGCTGCTCGTACTCCGGAATGATGATGCCGGAGAAGATCCAGTATTCATCGTCCACCGGTTCTGCGTAATCGATCTTGGGTGCATAGAAAGTCTTGCCGTTTTTTGTCACTGTTGCAACCGTGTACGAAAACCCGCCGCCATGCCGGGCAAGATCCCGCATCTCCCGGATGGTGGGGACGCCGTCCGGGTCATGGTAATTGATCAGGTTAATCCGGTTCTTTGCCATATCCGGCGAGAGGGAACTTGCGATTACCGTGCCATTGAAATCAACTGCCATAATCGAGAGTTCCCCGTCCGCAAACTGCCCCGCCGGATCATTGAACGCATCAACTGCCTTCTCCTTCCCGTTTGCGCGGGCATATGCCGCAGCCTGCTTCACAAATGCCGTGAGATCGGCTACCGTGTAAGCCCGGGTAGCCGGGCCGATGGCAGCAGACGGGTAGACCATGCCGGACCCCGCGTAGGTACCGGCACCGACATAATACGTGCCGTCAACATCAGAGACAACCGAGAGTTTCGGTTCAACGCGGTTGTTGTTCTTCGGGTTGGGATAATCGTAACTGACATACCCGGTGCCGTACCGGGCAGTCTCCGCAAGATTCCGGACAATGGGGACCCCATAGCGGTCGGTCAGGTCGCGGATATTGGTGCCCACCAGCTCGTGATGGAATGGTTCGGCAAGTGCCGTGCCATCATAGGACTCGGAGAAAACATAGACCTCGCCCTGCACGAACGGTCCGTTTGGATCATTGAACGCAGCAAGTGCCTTTTCCTTTCCGTTCTCGCGGGCGTACGCGACAGCGCGATTCACAAGGGTTGTAAGTTCGGCAGGTGTAGTGCCAGCGGCCGAGACTTTTGGCGTGGGGGCGGCAGGAAGTGCCTGACCGGATTCTTTCTGTCCCTGAGACTGGCTGCAACCTGCCGTGATGATGCAAACGATGATCACCAGCAGTATTGGAAGCAAATACCGCATCTTCATAAATGAGATTTTACGGGTAACCAATTAAATACTGGTCAAGATCCCTGAAATGGCGATATCGTAGTTACGCGATGTTGGATATGACCGATCTTCATCGCATGATATCGGTGGTTTTTATCTTCTTTCCGCATCAACGGATTTGGCATGACAATGAATCAACACCCCGTTGTTATTTTGGGTTTTTTCATCATCGCACTCCTGATCTGTGGCGGTTGTACGCAGGAAAAGGCCACGGTAACGGCACAACCCCCGGCTCCATCCACAACCGTTACCGCCGGGGAACCGGTATCCCCGACAGTGACTGCTACCGCTTCACCTATGGCAACAAAAGAAGAGATGGTTGCTTTTGTTGAGGAAGCCGTTGTTTATGCAAAGCAGAATGGTAAGGAAAAAGCTCTGGCTGAATTCTCCAACCCCAATGGATCATTCTTCCGCGGTGTCCTGTATATCTACGCGTACGATATGAACGGCACGACCATTGCCCACCCGGTGAACCCTGAAAAGATTGGCGTCAACCGTCTCAATGAGAAAGATGCGGAAGGCAACCTGTTCATCCAGGACCTCCGGCAGGCTGCCATCAACGGCACCGGGTTTGTCACGTATTATTACATCAACCCGACCCACAAGAACGCCGTGGAAAAGAAACTCGGGTACGCAATGAGTGTCGACTCCACCTGGTGGCTTGGATCCGGGATTTACCAGGGCCCGGCCGATACGCGTCTCCCACCCTATAACGAAACCGCGTCTGATGCCGTTGCTGTCACAACCCCCCAAGGAAAATAATTTTTTTCGTGAACTGCCGGCTATTCCACCCGGTACCCCTTGGAAGTCAAGAACGCCACAATCCACGGCTCGGCATCCGCGTCAGCCTTCGGCCGTTTCCGGACAATTTCTTCACCAAGTGCCCGGAGAGCCGGATCTTCGGTATGCAGCCCCAGCGTACCACGCACAGTTCCCATCAGGTTTCCCTTTGCATCAAGTACCCGCATGACAACGCAACGATAGAATTTGCACTGGACCGGGCTGTCCCGGTGAATAGTGCAGCGGCAGAGATCCCCATCCGGCCGGAGAAACCGGCATGCGGACGGGTGCTGGTCCGGAAACGTGTGATCCGCGAACAGGTGCCGCTTGTCCTCGTCGATCTCGGCAATAAAAGGCGTACCGGTAGAGACCGACTCTGCCGCAAACGTAAATGGCCCGAGCTGCTGTTCGATCACAATGTAATCGCCCAGGTACATGCAACATTCCCCGCACTGTCGGCACGTAAAGACCAGAGAATCACCCTCGCACAGCTCAGTAGGATGCGATACTTAAAAAAAACCAAGTCTGGAATGTCCTGATTGCAAACAACAAAAGAGGGTATTTTGGTGAGGAAGAATTACCGGATCTTTTCTGCTGCTTTCCGGGCCACATCTTTCAGCGTCTCATAATCTGTTGTTGTGCCACCCATCGTAATAGTTTCAAACACATTCTTCTTTTTGAACATCACGGTATAGACCGCGAAATCCTGGAGATCCCCGTCCCGGGTTTCGCGGAAGGCGATGCTCTTGTCACCCGTTGCAGGGAACGGGATCTCAAACCGTGTTATACCCTCCTGACCGGCAAGGTATTCCTCTGTTCCGATGGCATACACCTTGACCATGTTTTCGGGCGGGTATAGGCTGATCGACTGCCGGATACCGGTCAGATCATCTTTTTCCCGGTTCATCCGGTAGAATGTTGCTGCATATCCCTGCTGCCAGCCAAGATCGCGGGCAAGCTGGGACACTTCGCTGTAAGCGATCGCCCTTCGATCCCGGATCAGGTAATCCGGGGGAAGATCCGCCAGCCGGAGCGCCATATCCCCGGCCGAGATGGTGGCGCGGGTGCTTTCCGGCGTCAGGGTGATTTCCGGTGGCAGCGGTGCCGGGGGGACGGGTGCAGCTGCCGGTGTGAGGCAACCCGCAGAAATAATTGCCATCTGCACAACCAGCATGATTGCTATAAGCCTGTATTTCATAATCGTACTCCATTACCTGTTGGATTTAAAATCTTGCCGGCACTTTCATTGCTCCACCCTGCTGAGCACAAGCGCTTTATTGGGGAGTGCTTAAAGATCACCATACGGTGAGTTGTTTTGACAAAAACCAGCATTGCCATGCTTGACAAGGATCGTCATATCCACCTTATCCCCGGTGAACGTGTGCTCATGATGAGCATTGAGCACTCGGCGATAAAAAAAGTGGAGAATGAACGGTTCGAAGTTGAATGCTTTTTGAAACTCTCGGTCGAGGGATTTCCCCACCCGCTCGAAGATGTGATCCGGTTCACGTTCGCCTGCGCCAGGATGCCCGGCCAGCAGATGATGACCGAGCTGACCTTTGTCCAGAACCACATCATCAAGTACATTTTCGACCAGGGACTGTCCGGGGAACTCTGCGACTGTATTCCCGATGATCCCGAATCCCGGGAATGCGGGATTACGATCTCATCCGAGATCAAAAAGCATATGGTTGCCTCAAAACAGTTCAGGGAAGTGCTTGCACGGAACGGAGCTCTGTCGGATACGGTTGAATTCATAAAATAATTTTTTGACCCGGTATCAGGCCGGTGTCTGAACCTGATCGGTCAACCAACACTCTGACAAAAAACAAATTTGATAAATATCTATTTCTGGCTATACAGACAATTTCCAAAGAACACTGAAGTATGGAGGAAAATTATGGGTGATCCAGAACTGCGCAGCGACGAGACGGTGCTTGTCCGGACGCAGGGGGTCTATGTCAAGTCGATCCCGTTTGAAGGAATTATCACCAACAAACGGATTCTCCTTCTCGACCGGGCAAAAAATCTCCTGCCTCCCAAAGAGATCCCGCTGGTCACGATCAAGGATATTGATGGCGGCGAGAATGCAATCCGTGATCCGATAGTCACCGTCGCGGTGATCACGAGAACCGGTGAGACCCGTCAGATGGTTCTCACCTTTGCCCGCACTGCCGGCGGCAACCGGAGCAAGGAGCGGGACGAGTGGGTATATACCTTAAAAGAGAATGTCTCGTCTTCCTTTGAACAGGTGATCAACAAAGGAACTCCAGCAACCGATCAGGCCCGGCGAGGAACCCGGCCTGACCCGTCTTCCCGTATCAACGTGACCGCTGCGCCCCGGCCCACTGCTGCCCGTTCTCTCCCGGAATATGAGACGGAAATGATCCACCCGGTCAAAAGGATCATCGAGAACGCACCTTCACAAGCCCCGGTACCGGCAAGAGAGCCTGCACCGCCGGCACCCGGCTTCGGGGTATTCTGTACCCGGTGTGGCACCAAGGTACCGGAAGGTTCAGGGTTCTGCAATCGCTGCGGGTCTGCAATCATCCATCCCGGCAGTACAATGCCGACTGCTCCGGCCCCGCAGCCCGCTGTTCCGGCTTACCGGGCACCGGTACAGCGCCCGGCAGAACGGGAAAGCCAGCCGGCCGAACCTCCCCGGGAGCGCCCCCCGGTCAAGGCGCCTGCGGATTACCAGATATCTATTCCCCCTGAACCCCCGGTGCAGAGAACCGCACCGAGAGCTTACTCCCCGCTCTATGATAATCCGCCGGAACCCGTTGCAACACCCCCCCGGCCCGCATCCGCGACAATCCAGCCCCCGCAGAAACGTGCGAAAAAGGGCCTGATAGCCCGGCTGTTCTCACCAAAAGAGCGCACTCCCTCTCCGCTCAACCCGGCATCGATGCCCGGGGCAGCACCGCCCCCGAAAAAACCCCGGCGTGCACTGCGTATGCCCGGTAAAAAAGTATTCATCGCGCTGGGTATCGTGATCCTCCTCGTTATCATTGCAGTTGTTGGCGTGGTGGTCTACCCGATGATCAGCAGTGATAGTAGCACCGGCAATGAAACATCCCCGTCCGGTGCTCCAGTCCCGGTAACCACAGCGGCTATTGGGTCGTCTACGCCGTCACCTTCCGGCACGTTCGTGGTCCGCGAAACAACTCCCGCACCCGCTGCACCGGCAACCGGTGTCTATGTTCATGTTGACTATATCGGGAGCTGGAAAGGAACGTACGGCATGGCGTCCGATCTGCAAAAGGCCGATCTTTCCGGGGACCGGTTCCTGGAGGTCGTGAATGCGACCGGCCCGATACAGGCAACCTTTGAAAAGCTGGACAGCTCGACAAAACACCCCCTTATTGTTGAAATTTACAAGAACGGCGGCCTGCTGAAGAACGGGACTTCGAGTGCAGCATATGGCAAAGTGACCCTTTCAGCCGATGTAAAATAATCTCCCTGCCTTTTTTCGATATGTTTTTTTCACTGCAGGAAATACATACAGGTACGTATGGCTCCAGAAACCCATTTTCCCCTGAGTATCCCGTTCAAGCCTGACCCGGCATTTGTCACCTGGTTTATTGTGGATTTTATTCTCCTTGGAATCTTTATCCTTGCCTGCACGGTATTGCCGGTACTCCTGGGCTCACCGGATGTACTGACTGCTGTGGTTATCCTTATCGGAATTATCGTGGTATTTACGATCTTTGCCTACTGGGTAAAGCTGTATTACGAGAGCATGTGGTACGAGCTTCATGATGACGAGATGCGGTGGAAGCGGGGTGTCTGGTTCCGCACTACCGGCATTGTTCCCTATAACCGGATCACGAACCTGGATCTCAAGCAGGGCCCGGTCATGCGATGGCTCAATATATCCACGCTCTCGATCCAGACCGCCGGCTATTCCGGGCAGGCCGTTCCTGAGATCCGCATCGAAGCCATCGAGCATGCCGAGGAACTCCGCGAGCTGGTCCGCTCCCTGGTGCGGAAGTCCGCGACCGGTGTCCAGAATGATGGTACCGGCAACAGCGCCCCGGCTCCGTCACCCAATAATGTTCAGCCAGCAACAGGCTCGATGAGTGCCAACCTGCTGATGCTCGATGAACTCAAGAAGATCCGCTTGCTCCTGGAACAGCAGAACAAATAAAACCGGATACGAAAAAAATTAAAAATTTTAAAAAAAAAAAATTATTTCTTTTCAGTCAGTTCTGCCGGGACCGGTGCCGGTTTATTGCCTTTTTTCCAGCGGTAGATGGCGTACCCGATGCCTCCAAGGATAATGACCGGAAGCAGGGTGAAGAGGAGGATAATCAGTGCGTCAATCATACCGAAGAACCCGGCAATTCCTTCATTGATGGTGGAGACGAAGTTATGCCCGGTATCGCCGCCGACCGGTTCAGGCTCCTGCAGGCTGACCGAGATGGTCGAGAGATCGATCCGGCTGTTGAGATACTTGAGCCGCCCTTCGAGCCGGTTCAGTTCGGTCTGGACGCGGTCAATCTGTTCCTGTACCTTGATGATATCTTCCACCTTGGTACTCTGCTTCATGATCGCATTGTACTGGGCAAGCTGGTTCTGGTACGAGGTCTTCTGGGCCTGGAGGTCCACGTATTCCTCGGTCACATCCTCGCCCTGCGTAGATGCCGATTTAACGGTACCGATCGCTTTTACGCCGGCAAGGGAATTTTCGAATTCCGCCTGGGGAATCCGGAGGACCACATAGCCGGAGAGCCGGTCATTGGAATTTTTCTGGACATTGGTCGAGCTGATGAACCCGCCTTTCTGGGATGCGATAGTTTTCAGGCTTTCAATAGCGCCCGTTACGTCCGTGACTTCCATGGTCACGGATGCAGTCTTGATGATCTTTGTGTCGATGCCGCTTTCTAATAGGACAGATGAAGAGGCACTTGAGGGCACTGGTACTGAGGCAGCACTTCCCGCCCAGTATACTTTTTCCTCGGACACGGAACGGACACCGCTGCCATAATTCTGTACAGAATCCTGCGCTGAGGTGGCACTGCCTGCAGACAGGCCCATGCACCCGGCAGAGGCAACGGCAACTATGCACACCATGAGGAGTGCGATGACTTTGTAGTTCATACCAATGCATAGTTGTACGAAATATAAAAGTAAAGCGTTGACTTCGATTTTATTCGTAGTCAACAAAGCCGGTCTGTTTTTCAGATCTGTAGCATTGTAACGATCAGCTAACCTTCAGGTTCTGCAAATCTACCGGCAGGATTTTATATATTTAATATACTCACTGCCGACTGTACAGGTGTCAGTTCATCGTGAAAGATGGACCCTCACATTCCCACGAAAGGTGAAAGTTCATGTTTCCAAAAAAATCCGTGATACTTTTTGTTGCCGGCTGGATGCTCCTTGCCCTTGTTGCCCTGCCCGCCCATGCATCGGCGGCCTCCTCATTAGACCCGTCAACGGTCGCTATTGATACCTTCCCGGTTTTTGAAAACCAGGTCAGCGTCCGGCAGGCACATATCGCCTGGCTTGCTGCAAAAGAGGAAGCAGGCATGCAGGCCACCATCGCGTATATTGCATCGGTAAATGGTTCGACAACAACCCTCGCGATAATTCTTGGAAATTTCCGGCAGTCCCAGGCGGCTCTCGGAACAGCAGACACCCATGCTGCACTGGATACAGTCCAGCAGGACTTCCGCCGGATTACCCTGGCATTCCGCGAAGAATCGGCAGCCCGGATAAAAACATTGCACGGAAATCCCGCGGTTCTTCCCCCGTCTGTGCAATCGGCCGTAACGGCAAGTGTCCGCGTGCGATCGCTGGAAGACCAGTACTGGCAGACCCGTACAACATCCGAGCTTGCAGCATTCGACCTGCGGGCGGAGCAGGCTCAGACACTGCTGGCAGCTTTACGGAGTAATGATTATGAAATTACCGCAGCACAGGAGAAACTTACGGAGATCAGCACCATGCGCAATGCACTTGCAACCGCTCTTAATTCCCGGGACGATACCGGGATCGAACAGGCCCATAAAAAGATCCACAACGCGTCCCTTGGATTTGTCCAGGCAGTCCGGTTAATCCGGCTGGATGCCTCCCAGGATACGAACCTCCGGCAGACCATTGAGCAGGGCAGCGCTGTTATGACCCGGGCCGGCAGGATCAATACGGAGCTGAAAAGCCGGGGCCTGGGTATCAGCGCACCCGCACAGTTCGTTTCGACCGGGACCGCCCAATTGGCAGCAGCAGCAGCCCAGCTGGATAACGGGAAGCCGGAGGATGCGAGAGCAACACTCCTGCAGTTCCGTTCAACAGTCCAGTCTCTTCGGGATGCCTATCGCTCGGTGCTGGTAAAAGAAGATCTGCCCCGGACAACTGCACAGGAAATCCTGTCGGTTGCCCAGTCACTGGATATCACCGCTGCCCGGATGCTGGCATTGTAAAATCCCGCCCGGATGGATCGCTCTTAAATAACAAAACAGGCGATAACACAATGAGTGAATTATGGAACCTAACGTACCCGATAAACCCGAAGGAGCAGAGGAGATCGAAAAACTGAATCTTGAAGGCCTGATAAAAACCCTTCTCGACAGCACGGATCCCAATGTCCGGCAGTATGCCGCGTACCTGCTCGGAAAAGCAAAGAACCCCCGGGCAATCGAACCCCTGATCCATGCCCTTGCGGATTTCGACAAATCCGTGCGTGAACAGGCCATGCTCGCTCTCTCCACCCTGGGAAAAGCAGCAGTCGAGCCGCTTGCTGAAGCAATGAAGGAGCCCAAATGGGAGACCCGGTACCGTGCAGCAGAAGCGCTCGGAAAGATTGCCGATGAAAAAGCAGTCCAGCCGCTGATCCAGGGACTCAAGGACAACCGCGAACATGTCCGGTATATGGCGGCAAAAGGGCTGCGTGGACTCGGGGATTCCGATGCAATCGAGCCGATGATCATCCTGCTCAAGGATGAGAACAATTATGTCCGGATGATGGTTGCCCGGGCACTCGGTGCAATCGGCGGAACGAATGTCAATGCCGCGCTTGCTGCTGCCCTTGAAGTGGAAACGGATGAGCAAGTGAAAGAAACGATACGCGAAGCAATGAAGTAGGGTTTTTCCTTTTTTTCACTTTCATTTCTTTTTCCGGTATTTCTGTACTTCAGGTTGCCCGTTTCCGGCCCCTTTGTTTTGCCGGTCCCGGAGAATTTTTGATGCATGGATGTTGCTTTAAGCGCCATGCATATACTGCTGGAAAACCCCGGGAGGGTGGACGCAGTGTCCTTATCGCATAGATGAACTTCCCGGTCTTTTCGGGAATTTTTTCATGCAATTCCGTGAAATGCTGACAAAAACCACTTCACCCTATGGCTCGTTTAATAAAAAAACATGTATAATTCTTCGTTTTTTTGCGAAAATATCCATAAATTTATCGTTTCCTACGTTGCCAACAATCTTACTCACAATCGTAACCGGTTTTTCCGGATCATGAGAAGTGGATGAGGGGCAACAATGGATGGCAAAGGTATTCTGAACGTGCGAAACCGGTCCTTCTCTCTTTATCTTCTCATTGCAATGGTTTTTTTGATCGTCATTGTTGTCGGGCTTGTTTCCGTGAATGATTACAACAATACAAAAAAAATGTTTGACCGGAATTCCCAGCACCTCCAGCGGCAGACCGAACAGGATATCATTGCCACGATCCGGCTGACCGATGAAAGTTACACGCTGTATGACACCAGCTTAAACGATCAGATGCGCCGGGGATTTGATGCGGTTCTCCTGGAATATCAGCGGACGGATGGCATCCCGTCGCGTATGGACCTCATGAAGATCAAGCACGACCTCGGTGATCCCTTCGATATCTACATCATCAATGAATCGGGCGTGATCGAATTCACCACGTATGCACCGGAACTCGGGCTGGATTTCAAAAAAACCCCGTATTTTTTTACCTACCTGACAACCATCAGGAACTCTGAAGGATTTTTCCCCGATCATATTGTAGAAGAAATGAGCGGCAGCGGGCAGCTGCGAAAATTTGCCTATATGCCCACACCCGATCACCGGTATGTGCTTGAACTGGGACTTGCAAAGCCGGCATTTTCGGGTGAGCGATCCGCAATCCAGTACAGGGAAGCGGTTGACCGGATCGCGTCGGCCAACCCGTATATCGATCAAATCAGGATCTTCAATGTCTGGGGAGATCTTGCGGGGAACTCTTCCGTTGAGCCGGATTCTTCCACCCGGATCGCCCTGGAGCAGGTCACGCGGCAGCGGGGAGATCTATCAGTCGCAAGACCCGAGACCGGGCAGACGGTAAAATATCTCTTCATTGACCTGAAGAGCGAGCAATACGGTTCCGATCCGAGCCGTATCGTGGAGATCACGTACGATGATACCCTGTTCATGAAAAATGCCGGTGAACATGCCCAGTTCCACCTGCTCATCGCAATTCTTGCTCTCATTGTCGGTATATGTTCCGCGTTTGTTCTCTCGCGCCACCTGTCAGATCCGATCGCCGGCATTGTCCGGGACGTGGACCGGATTTCTGACGGAGACCTTGACTGGAAGATCTCACCGACCAATCTCAAAGAATTCCAGGTGCTGGAACAGAGTATCAACCGGATGGTCCTCTCATTAAAGACCGGGATCATGGAGGTCCAGGATGAGAAAACATTCCAGCAGGAGATGATCAATCAGCTTCCGGTAGCGGTATTTGTCAAGAACGCTACGGACGGGAAATATATCTTCTGGAATAAGACCAGCGAAGAGATCTATTGCCTAAAAATCTCTGATGTTATCGGAAAGACTGCCCGTGAACTGTTCCCTGAATTCATGGCAAAGGAGATTGAAGCGCATGATCGTGAGACAATAATTAACGGGAGGTGCGCACGGAACAGAAACGGCCCTGATGCACAAAACAGGGGACGTTTCTTCCATATTGTGACCGTCCTCATACCCGATTCTGCAGGGAAGCCCCGCTATATCCTTGGCATGGCACAGGACCTGACCGGCGAAGCTGCTCTCCTGAAACAGGATCTCATCTCCAGCATAACCCGGGGTGATATTCTCGATCAGCTTGCGGTCATTATGAATTCCCTTGAGCGGGCGCAGCTCAAGACTTCGGAAGATGCCATTCAGGCGTTTTTCGACAATACCATCGGATCGGTTGAATCGATCCGGAACCAGATCGGGTTTATGAGAACGCTCCAGGATCTGGGAATTGTGTCACCGAAATGGCAGAACGCTGCCACCGCGTTCGAAAGCGCCATCGCGCTTATGTCCGTATCCCGTACAGATATCCGTGCGGAAACCGGCAATTTTGAAGTGTATACCGATCCCCTCCTGCCCCGGGTTTTTTATGAGCTCCTGGAAAATTCCCACCGGCACAGTGGTCGCCAGCTGACAGCAATCCGGCTGTCTGCCCACATTTCTGAGAAGTCCCTCCATCTCATATACGCGGATAATGGTGTCGGCATACCTTGTGATCAGAAGCAGAAAATCTTTGAGTTCAGGTACGGAACAGGCACCGGCATGGGTCTGTTCCTTGTCCGTGAGATTCTTGGCTTTACTGCCATCACGATCACGGAGAATGGCGAGCCGGGAAATGGCGTCCGGTTCGGGATTATTGTGCCGAAGGGGAAGTGGAGGGTGAGAGAGTAGGGATTTTTATTCGGCTGGTTGGGCATTTCAAAAGAGAAAAAAATTCCAACCGGACTGTGATTGAAATATTTTGAGCCGAGCTGGTAAAAAAAATTTCAAGCAAATCACGTCCAGAAAATTTCCACACGATCCTCCACAACAAAATCCCGTTGCCCCCCTGAAATCAACACCCCCCACCCCCCACTATAAGGACTTCACAACGCCCCTAATCCGGGCACGTATTACCCCCCGTTTCCTAAAATTGTGCAAACAAAGCCCAAAATGAGTCCCATTTCCTATCAGATCACCCCCTGTTTGATCGAAAACTCATGGGATATTTCGCATGAAGATAGGGTCCGGATCAACCTCCTGAGATCAGGGGTTTTTGGCCGTTTCCCTTTCCTGTTTCATGCACTCAAGGGTGGCTGAAGTTTCTCAATCCAAACTGCACAGGACTGGCAGTTTTCTCTCTTCGCAAAATGCTCCGTTTCCGCATTCGGGTTTAAAATAAGATTTCCTTAAAAGAACTGGCCGGAAAAACTTCAGAACTGGCCGGCCGGGTGCCGGAAATGATGCAATCCGGGGCCATTCTGGACCCGGATGAGATGTGCAGGGGAGCAGCCCTTGTGATGGGGGAGGTTGCAATGGTCTGGATCCCGGCACCCCCAAAACAGGGGTTCTTTTCATTTCCCCCCAACTCCACTTAATCAGAAAAACGATCGGCCATCCAATTGATGCTATTAGCGGTTTTTTTAGAGCCCGATAACCCCATAATCCAGCCAAACGGGGGCTAATACGCGATTTTCCAAAAACAATAGTGTCGTTTTCTCATGAATTACTGTCATTTTGGAGACCGGGGCTCTTGCTTGTGGAGCAGGTCTCCGACGGAGACGCAAGGTGGGCGGAGTACAGGTCTCCCCCAGTCCCGGGCCGGGAAAAAGGGCTCCAGTCCCTCTATTTCCCATAAACCGTTTCTGATGCCGCCGGTTCAAGCGCCTACCCCGCAGGTTACAGGATTACCCACCGGCAGTTTTGCGAATTTATATGTCGTGCAGGTAACCTTGTTGTGCTGGTTGAATCCCTCAGGGAAACTCACCAGAGAAATGAGAGCAGGACCGTTGCTTCCTCCGGCATGCAATCCCCGGCTGCCGGTGCACACCGTACCTTTCCCAAAGCATGGTCCTTCTCCCGTTCCAATCCAATAAAATCTATGATGTGATGAACATGAACAACAACACCCCAAAAAACGGTATACTCGCTGCCCTGAACCGGGCACGGGCCATGATCAGCAACGATGAACACGCATCTCCTCAGCAATTACCGGTCGGAGGCTGGGTGCGGGAGGTCAGCTGCCGCGAAAACTGGCGCACAACCACCATCATCCACCGCCACCGCGACCGGGCTGCCACACCCCCGCTTTAATCCAAAAAAAATTCCATTCGCCATGGGAACCGACCGTTCACTGTCACCACAACTGCCGGAAATTCCCGTGGCGTGCCATCTCCTCTTTTGCCCGCATTACCGCAATCTTCCGTAACGTATCAGGAAATCAGCCTGCCCGGTTGTCGGTCATTTTATTTTCGGAATGGTTGTCCGGATGGGACGCAGCCGGATAATTACCGGAACCGGATCAAAATACAGGAACGGAATCAAAAAAAAAAAATTACCGGATCTTACTGCCCGGCTCCACCGGCCGGAACGGCACGAGCAGTGACGCGGCATCTCCCGCTGCAAGTACCATGCCATTGCTCTCCACGCCAAAGATTTTTGCCGGCGCAAGGTTGGTGACCACAACGACATCCTTTCCCACCAGTTCCTCGGGCTTGTAGAATTGCTGCACGCCGGCAACGATCTGCCGGGTCTCGCTGCCGATATCGACCTGCAACTTGAAGAGTTTGTTCGATTTCGGTACCGGCTCTGCGGACAGGACTTTTCCGGTCCTGATGTCTAATTTCTGGAATTCCTCGAATGTAACCATGGGTATCTTCTCTGTCTTCTTGTTCGCTTCTGCCACCCGCTTCTGGAGCAGTGCATCGAGTTCTTTCACCTGATCCTCTTCCATCTTCACAAAGAGCGGGGTCGGGGCGTTGATGCAGCCTTCCGGTACCGGGTGGGTGGCGTCGCTGATCGGGTGGTCTGCAACCTGATCGTAATAGCCGAGTTGTTTCCAGCAGTTCTGGGCAGTTGCCGGCATCACGGGTTCAAGGAGCAGCGCAAGGGCTTTTGTTATCTGGACGCAGTTCCGGATCACCTGTGCGGCTGCTGCCCGGTCGGTCTTGATCAGTTTCCACGGCGCATTGGTCTGGATATAGGAGTTGCCAAACGCTGCGAGTGCCATGATCGAATCGACCGCACCCTTGAACTCGTACTCCTGCATGTAGCCGTTCACGGTCGCAAGGCACTTCCCGATCTCGGCCGTGATCGCCGGGTCAACGGTGCCGCCGGGGATGCCCTCCCATTCCTTCTGGGCAAAGTAGAGTGTGCGGTACACAAAGTTGCCGAAAATGTTGACCACCTCGTTGTTGATCCGCTCGGCAAAAACTTTCCACGAAAAGTTCAGTTCCTTGGTATGGCTCGTGTACGCGAGCAGGTAGTAGCGCAGGTAATCGGCCGGCAGTCCTTTGTCCAGGTAATCGTCGTTGGTCCAGACCACATAGCCCCGGGACTTCGAGAACTTGTGGTCGTCCACCTTGACCATGCCGCTCGCGACAATCGCGTGCGGGACTCCGTAGCCTGCGCCTTTCAGCAGCGCTGGCCAGAAGATGCAGTGGTGGTAGATGATATCGCCGCCAATGAAATGCGTGACCCGGTTCTCCCCGCACCAGAACCGTTTCCAGTCATTGCCGGTCTTTTTGGCCCACTCTTCGGTAAACGCGATATAGCTGATCGGGGCATCGACCCAGACATAGACCACGAGATCATCGCGGCCCGGAAACTTCACACCCCATTCGAGCGTGCGGGTGATGCACCAGTCATGGAGTTCGTCTTTGATCCAGCCGATCGCGTAGTTCTTCGCATTGCTCGTGCCCCGCAGGGTGTCGAGATAGGGGAGTAAGAAATCCTTGAACTCCGAGAGTTTGAAGAAGTAATGTTCCTGGTCGCGGAACTCGGCCTTGGTCCCGCAGACTTTGCAGAGCGGGTCTTTTATCTCGCCGGGCTCAAGATGCTTACCGCACCCCTGGTCGCATTCATCCCCGCGGGCGGGTTTCCCGCAGTGGGGGCAGGTGCCCTCCACGTACCGGTCCGGCAGGAAGCGTTTGCATTTCGGGCAGTAGGCCTGGTGCACGATCTGCTTGTAGATGTACCCGTTCTTCTCGAGCTCGGCAACGATGCTCTGCGTGCGGTGGTGGTTTGCGGGATTGTCGGTCATGCCGAAGTGATCGAACATCACGTTCATCCGCTTGAACGTCTCGTCGAAGTGCGCGTGGTAGCGTTCGGACATGGCCCGCGGCGTGATGCCGGTCTCTTCAGCAGAGACCACGATCGGCGTCCCGTGATTGTCCGAACCGCAGACGAAGACAACTTCCTCTCCCATCCGCCGCATATAGCGGACGTACGCATCAGCGGGAACGTACGTTCGCAGGTGTCCGAGATGGCAGGGGCCGTTTGTGTACGGCAGCCCGCACGTGACCAGCAGCGGTGGCGATGTCATGACTACATTTTTTGATGGTGAACCGTAATAAGATATGTTCTCATCAGCCCAAAAGAAACGGCTTAAAAACAAAATCTCTCCGGATATTTTTAGAGTGATGGCGATCTCTTTTTGATGATATTTATGAGGAATATTCCCGGGATACTTGGCAATGTTTATCTCTTAATGTGAGTAAATCTCTCGAAGAAACGGAGAATCCCCCTTTGAAAATTTTCCCTCTCCTGCTGTTTATCCTCCTTATCAGCGCAATCGTTCTGCCGGCCGGAGCGGAAGATCCAAACTATGACGACCTGCTCAAAAAGACCCAAAACCTGAATATCACCGTACCGGAAAAGGGGACCGCATTGCTGGGAACAAAAGAGTCCATGACCAACTATCTTGACTGGTTAAATGCCAGTGCTTATGCCATGACCACCTTTGTTAACGATGTGCTGGATGCCTTCGGGCTCAGTAATACAACCTATGCTCAGGATCTGACGAAAATACTGAAATCAGGGTTTACACTATCGCCGGCCAGAACCGGATAAGAGTAATTATCAGTAATTTTTTAATTGCATATACCGGGAACCCTGTTTAAAAAAACTATGAAGTCAAAACTCTCAGTTATCCTGCCGGGACCAAATACAAATACGTATGACCTCCTGTATGAGAGTAGTGGTACAAATTCCTGGTAAATAACCAGAAAGCACAAGATTGGGATCAAAATAAATATTGTAAACTGATATGACCATGGCCAAACTGCACAAACTCCCCACGCGGGCATTCGGGGCCGAACCCGGGATACCGGATATTGCCCGGCTTTCAGCATGGATCGCGGAGCACCGCGGCACCCTGGCCGACATTACCACGTACCAGCTGCACCAGTCGCTCGCCCCGCAACTTGAGGCCGGGATCGGGCATCCCTGCGCCGGGGGAAAGTTCGTTGCCGACCGGATCCGGGCATCGCTGCCGGGTGTAGCGAACGGGCGTGCAGTCGATGAAGTTACCGTGAATCCGGAAGCGATCATCGAGGATGCGGCGGGCATTGTCGTCCAGAAGCGCAACTGCTGGTGTGCCCTGCCGGCGCCGCACGTGCTCGGGCTGACTGATGGTTACTATTGCGATGACGAGGAGTGGAGCGATGCGCTCACCCGGGCCTACTGCACGATCACGCGGGCAATGCGGGATATCGGTATTGCGGGGCACGTATTGATCTGCGATAAGGCAGATGAGATGGAGATCACGGCGCTTGTCCAGAAGAATGTTTTTTTCTTCCAGCCGTATGCGGACCGGAAAGCCTTCGAGATTTTGCTGGAGTACCAGCGGCAGATCGCGGTGTACCCGAAGCAGCTGGAAACGGTTTTTTCCCTCACGGACGAGTATGACCTGCGGAAGATCTTTTTAGTGGACGCGGATGCAGAAGCGATCCGGCTTGCGCTTACCCATCTCGATCCGGATCAGGTGAGTGTCGGGGGCTACTGCCGGGATGAAGACTCGGAGTACTGGAAAAACCTTGTTGATGTCGCTGTGTATACGCGCTGATAAAACTTAAAAAAAAAAGAAATCCGGATCAGCTCTGGCCAATCGGGTGTGAGACCGAAGGGATGCTGATCAGGTTGTGCCAGGTTTCGCGGGACCCGTCGGGGAAAATTACGGTTGTTGTTGCGGGTGAGAAGTCCGGCGAGATGAGGGGCGCGAACCAGTACGAGTTCAGGATCTTTTGTGCACGTTCAAATGATAAGGATGGAGTTTTCATCCATGTCTGGTTATTCTTTGTAGTAACTGAGGCAAACGCGGGGACAATCACGACCGCCGAGGAACTGGTTGCTTTTGTTACCGTGACCGGTTGATCAGCCTTTGTCTCGAATGCTTTCTTGAGTTCAGCAGCCGGATCGGTGATCCGGAAAAAAACCGCGCTCTGTTCGATTAAGGAGAGATCATACTGCATATCGATCTCTGCATTGCCATCCGGTGCAAGGGTGATGGTGAGGGACTTCATCGTGAATGCCTGCGCCGGCATTACCGAAAATGCCAGTATGCAGAGGCAGCCGATGATGAGGTAGAACTTTTTCATAGTAACCGGTTGTACGATCACGGAGGTTAAAAAATCGTTGGATGGCCGGAGTGATAATAATCCGAATTCCCGATCATCCGGCACGGGTCAGTTTGCTTCTGCCGCCTTCACGAATTCGTCGAAGTGCCGGCTCTTCTTGAACAGCCACCACGTGAACCGTTCAACCACGGAAAAATTAAACGAGCCTCCCGCAGCGTTGGGGTGCCCGCCCCCGCCAAATTCGCGGGCAATGATGTGGCTGATCGGGGGGACGGAGCGCACCGAGAACTTGCCATCCTTTCCTATGATCACCTCGATATCGGTCTTCCTTTCATCCCGGATGAAATGGGCGGTCTCGCTCGGGTAGCCATAGAGCGGCGCAAATGCAATCCGGTATTTTTTTCCGAGGAATGTCGCGTGGTTCAGGCTGCGCTGCATCATTGCCTCCATCTCGGCCTTGATCTCCGCGTACTCCTGCTCGATCAGGGCATCGGAAAAGATCCCGGCAACAAGGCAGTCGCGGACATGGTCGCGGTTCTTCTTGCGCTGGAGCACCTGCCCGAGCACCGCAGACCGGGGATCTTCATGCTTCCAGAGATCATAATCGCAGACAACCCGGGCAATCTCGGCGGCAACCGGATTATCGGGAGCAATGTCGCGGGCAACGATGCCGGTTCCGCATACGGATGTATCGATATGGAGCAGCGCAACCGTGCGCTCTGTTTTTTTGATCTCGTCATCCCGCCACCGGTGGTGATCCCTCCACTCAATGTTCCAGCCGTTTGCGGTAGCTTTTTTGGCAATCAGTTCAATTTCCCGGTGATACCCGAGATCCGAGATGGAGAGCAGGTCGCCTTTTCCCTCGCAGGAAGCAACAAGTGCAAAGAGCCCGGCAAATTTTCCCACCGAACTCCAGATGGTAAACACGCCATCGGTGCCAAACTTCATCCGGTGAATTGCATCCGCTCCCACGGCATCGAGATCATTATGGGTGAGGTGGACGACGTGTGCAGTGCGGCTTTTTATGGCATTTGCAAGGCCGCTGTTCTCTCCGCTTCCACCTGCATTCGGGAGTGACATCTGTTAATACTGTCACCACCTCGTATAAAAATGAGCGTTTCTCCCCCATTTACGGGCAGGTGAACGGATCATTTATTAGTTACCAGTGACAACATTTGTACTCCTGCCCTAGTAGCTCAGCTTGGGAGAGCGCTAGACTGAAGATCTAGTTGTCGCCTGTTCAAATCAGGCCTGGGGCACTCTTTCTTTTGTTTTTTTTTAAAAAACAAAATTATCTTCAATCCGGATAGACTATTACTTTACTGACAATAATTTTCCGGAGAATTGTATGTACCTGATGCTTGCAGCAGTTATCATCATCTCAGTGTCGATCATCCTCCTGTATATCGGCAACCATTTCCGGCTCCCGAGTATCGTCTCCTTCCTGATCATCGGCATGCTGCTGGGTCCGTTCGGTTTGGGCCTCATCACCGACCAGTCCGCCATCGAAACCTTTGGCGAAGTCGGGATCATCCTTTTACTCTTCACGATCGGTCTTGAGTTCTCGTTTGAAAAACTCCTCCACTCGTGGCGCACGGTCATCATCGGCGGGTTACTCCAGGTAACGACAACGATCGTGGCAATCACCCTTGTCACTTCGTATTTCAAGCTCCCGTTCAACGAAGCCCTCGCCTTTGGGTTCATTGTATCCCTTTCCAGTACCGCCATTGTCATGAAAATCCTGCAGGAACGCAGGGAAGTCGATACGCTCCAGGGCCGGACACTGCTTGGCATCCTCATCTTCCAGGACCTTGCCATCATACCAATGATCCTCATCACGCCGATGCTGGTGGGAAGCAGCGGACCCGACCTGAACGGCATCCCGTTCCAGATCGGAAAAGTTGCCGGGCTCCTGCTGATCATTATCATCCTTGCCAAATGGGTCATCCCCGCGTTCCTGTTCCGGGTTGCCCGCCAGAGAAACCGCGAACTGTTTTTCATCTCCATCGCCGGCACCTGTATCGTTATTGCCTGGCTGACAAGCGAGGCCGGCCTCTCGGTCACGCTCGGGGCATTTGTGGCGGGCCTTATTATCGGGGAATCTGATTACAATATCGATGCGCTCAGCCATATCATTCCGTTCCGGGATGTTTTTGCAGCAATATTTTTCCTCTCTATCGGCATGCTCCTCAATACCAGTACGGTCTTGACAGATCTCAACTGGATTATCCTGATTGTCCTCATCATATTTTTCGTGAAGATCCTGACGGGTATGTTTTCAGCCGCAGTTCTTGGCATGCCCGCCCGGGTCTGCATCTTTACCGGGCTTGCCCTCTGCCAGATCGGGGAATTTTCCTTTGTGCTTGCAAAGACCGGTCTTGATTCCCATCTTATCACCGATGGAATCTACCAGCTTTTCCTGGCAGGTGCCATCATCACCATGGCGCTGACCCCGTTTATCATGAATGCCTCCCCGCGTGTTGTCGACCTCTATTACCGGATCGCACCCCGGCGTGCACTCTATCCCGGGCAGCATGAACCGGAGGATGTTTCTGACAGCAACCTCTCCGGCCATATGATCATCGCCGGGTATGGAGCCACAGGAAAAAGTGTGGCACGGGCAGCCGAGATCACTGGCATTCCCTACATGGTGATCGAGCTGAACCCGGAAATTATCCGGAAAGAGAAGACATCGCGCCACCCCCATTTCATATTCGGCGATGCCGCCCAGCGCGAAGTCCTCGAGCATGCCGGCATCTACAATGCCCGGGCGCTCGTGGTCGTTGTCTCGGAGGAGGATGCAATTCCCCGGATCGTCCGCCTGGCACGACAACTCTCCCCCCACATTCATATCGTTGCCCGGATACGCCACATTCGGCGTACGCAGGAGATCCTTGATCTCGGTGCAGATGAGGTCGTATCCGAAGAATTTGAGGCAGCACGGGAAATTTTTACCCGTGCACTAAGGAAATACCACCTGCCCGAAGCGGAGATCCAGAAGATTGTCTCCCGTCTCCAGAAATGGGGGTATGCGAAATTTATCAAGAACCCGGAGAATGGCATGACAAAATCCAGCATGGACACCATGTTGCATTCGCTCCGGATTCATACGATCCGGGTTGAACCCGGTTCATTTTCAGACGGGAAGACGGTGGCCGGTCTGGAGCTCAAAAAACGTTTTGGCATTGCGGATTTCGGGTTCCGGCACGGGGAAGTGACGGTCTTTGATCCCGATGACAACCAGAAGATCCGGGCAGGAGACGCCCTGATCATTTTTGCATCCGACGAAAAGATCGAAGAGATGTCGCCACTCTTCCGTGCATGCATGACCGATGACTAACCGAATCGCCATTATGTCCGGCGATCCGGAATCCAACAGGATAACTAAAAATTATGCCCGGTTTTTCCCTGTCGCCAAGACCTCCCTATGATTTCTCCCTCAGTTCCGCGATTTTTTCAAAGGGTGATCCGCAGATCCGCATTTTTGAGAACAACCAGTTCCGCCAGGCCATGGAAATAGAAAAAATACCTGTCCTGTTCGAAGTGGAATCGGCAGGAACCCCGGATAATCCTGCACTGCGGTGTACCCTTTTTTCTGACCGTGCAATTCCGCAGGAGATCATAACCATTGCCCGGGACCGGATCATCTCCCTTTTCAATACCGCCGATGACCTCCGGCTGTTCTATCGTGCAATGGAGCACGACGAGGTCATGGCCCCCCTCACCCGGAAATTGCGGGGGCTTAAGAGTCCCACAACGCCAACCGTTTTTGAAGCGCTCATCGATTCAATCATCGAACAGCAGATCTCGCTTACCGTTGCCCGCACGATCCAGAACCGGATTATCCGGGAGTATGGCGCACGTCTGGATCATGCGGGCAGGATTTACTTTTGTTATCCCACACCGGAAATTCTTGCCGGTGTACCCGTTGAATTATTGCGGGCGTGCGGCATGACCACCCGCAAAGCGGAGTACCTTCATGACCTGTCCCTTTCGATCAGCAACGGTGAGCTGGATTTAGAAAAATTCCGGAACTATCCGGATACGGAGCAGATCATTGCTGAAATGATCCCGGTGCGGGGTATCGGCCGGTGGACTGCGGAGCTGACAATACTGCGGGGAATCCACCGGCTTGATGCCTTCACGGCCGATGATGTGGGGACGCGAAGGATTATTGCAAAATATTATCACCGCGGTGAACGGATGTCTGCCGCTGATGCCCGGAACTTTGCAGACCGCTGGGGAGAGTGGAAAGGGCTCGCTGCCTATTACCTTGAGATTGCCGATCTTCTCGGCATTGAACCCGCCTCCTTAAAAAAAGAATTATGAGCCCGCGTTTTGTTCCGCAGCGATCTCCCACCGGGCCAGTTGCCATTGCGTTTTATGCTTCCGGTACTGTGCCGTTACCCGGAACATCCCTTTTACTTCCTGTTCCCCGACAACCAGTTCCTCATAACACCGGTAAGTGAGAACGGCACGGTCAGCATCCGGCCCTAGCTGGAGCCGGGGTTCGCTGATGGCAAATACCCTGATGGTGAGCAATGGAAAAAGCGTTTCAAGCACACCAGCCCGGTCAAATCTTCCCCGGGTGTTAATCTCGATATAGTCCGGGGCAAGGAGGGCTTCGAGTGCCCGCCGGTCTTTCCGGAGCCATGCGTCCGCTCGTGCATGTTCCCGTACCAGGAGCATTTTCAGGAGTTGCCCGGGATCGAGGGTTGACGATGAACCTGCGGTCATACCTGATTGTAGGAGGGTACCGGAGAATAAAGGATTCGATGATGGCAACAGGCAGGTACCGTGCGGGAGATGTGTTCCTGATAACCGTGGTTATCTGGGGATAAAAAAATTATTTTCCTAAAAATTTCTCAATGCCTGCTTTGAGTTCAATGATGGAGACCGGTTTCTGGAGCACACCCAGCCGGGGATCTTTGAGTTCTGCAATTTTTTCTTCAATGGAAGGCGATGCGGTGAAGAGCAGCACCGGGATCTCTTTTAAGTTATATTCCCCGCGGAGTTTTTCTAAAAACTCCCACCCGTTGATCGGTGTCATCATGATATCGAGCAGGATGAGTGAAGGCGGTTCCTGTTTGATCTGCCTGAACGCATCAAGCACTTCAGGTACGAGGATGGGTTCGTAGCCGATTCGCTTCAGGAGGATCTCCATCATCTCCAGAATTGGCTGATCGTCTTCAATAAGCATAATTCTATGAGGCATTTTTCATCTCCTTTGGGATGTGTATGGTGAATGTACTGCCGTTGTTCACTGCACTTATTACTGAAATATCCCCGCTGTGCATCTGGACAACTTTTTTTGAGATGGATAACGACAGGCCGATCCTGTCATACCGGCGGGATAATTTTGCTGCATCAGCAAGCTGGAAGGGTTCGAAGATCGATGCAAACACACTTTGCTCGATCCCGATCCCGTTATCCTGCACGGAAATGTGATGTTGAGAGTCTTCGTTCTCTGAATTATAAAAAATATGGATCTTTCGCGGGGGTTTGGAATAGCTCACTGCATTGGAGAGCAGGGAGTCGATCACATTGCAGATGCGTTCCTTGTCAGCAATCAGTGCAACAGAATCGGGAATATCTATGGTCACTTCTGCTTTTGCGAGGTATCCGCTGGTGTCCAGGATGCTTTGCACGAGGGGTTTTAAGGGGAAGGTTGAATAGCTCAGCTGGAGCTTGCCGCTTTCCAGCACTGAAAGTTCGAGCATCTGGTTGATGATCTGGCGTTCCCGGTCAACACTGACAAGGCAGCGTTCAAGGATTTTTTTGGTATCCTCAACAATCCCGAATCCCTGCGGATCGGAAAGCAGGAGATTGAGATAACCGAGAATCGGTTGGAGGGGTGTACGCATCTCGTGGGCCACCGTGATGATGATCCCGCGCCGCCGCTCGTTATCCTCGCGGATTTTATCCGACAGGCGCTGCCGTTCCGAGATATCGACAATATTAATCATTATTGCCGGTTTTTTAAGATGAAGGATCGGGTTTGCCGTAAGCGCACCGACCTTCACTTCACCGGTTTTGGTAACAAACCGGATATCTTTTTCCTTGAGGATGTTTTTGCTTTCTGACCAGTGTTTTGCATATTCAATGAATTCGTCCCGGTCGCGGGGATCGACCAGCTCATCAAGCGTTTTTCCCGCAAGTTCGTTCCTGCCGTAGCCGGAAAAGCCGGAAAATGACGGGTTTGAAAATTTGATGGTCCCTTCCTGGATGAGCAGGATGCCATTGGGGGAGTTCTCGGTCAGCTGCCGGTACTTCAGCATATTGTCATTATTCATCTTCTCGGCGATTTTGCGGCCGTTGATGTTTATCGCGGTGCAGCTGATGGTGTTTTCATCAATGGCATTCCAGGAGAGGTTTACCCAGCAGCCGGCGCCGGATTTGGTTGCAAGACGCGTCTCGAAATTTTCCGTGGCGCCATTCTTTGCTATTCGTTCCAGAAAACGTTCCCTTTCTCTTGGGGTCAGGCAAAGTGATGTAAAAGGCCTGCCCTTGATCTCTTCAGGAGTATAGTCAAGCATTGCCAGGAACAGGGGATTTGTCTTCCGGATTGTATAATCCGTACGACTGAACAGGACAAAACCCAGTTGGGAATGCTCGAATACCAGCCGGTAACGGGTTTCCCCGTCCCGGATTTTTTCAATAAAAAAGGTGATCAGGTAGGCAATAATGACAAAGATCACGGCTTCAGAAGTGATGGCGGCAAGAGCCCCGTAATTGGGGAACCAGTAGTAATAGCCAATGGCCTGGTAGATGATGCCGCAGATGAACGCGACCAGCAGCCCCCGCTTCGGGTAAAAAAAAGCAGCATAGATGATGGGAATAAAGAAGAGCTGGTAATTGATGAAATCTATTGAACGGGAAAAGGAGAGTGCGGTGATGAGGATACTACAGATGGCAAGCGACGAGATAACGCAGAAACGGACAACGTCAATCTGTGGTATCGTGTGCTGGAAAATCCGAATCACTTTGCCATCCATATCTTCTGTGGACAATTGAATTTCTTGTTATTTGAACATTCACTTTAAATGCTGTGAATATATTTGGCAGGGCAACCAACGATAGTGCATGCGACCGTATGTCGTGGTCAATGTTGCCATGAGTGCCGACGGAAAAATATCCACCCGGGAACGCCGGCAGGTAAAAATTTCCGGTGCACAGGACTTCAAACGCGTTGACCGGCTCAAAGCAGGTGCGGATGCGGTCATGGTCGGGATCGGTACCGTGCTTGCTGACGATCCCTCCCTCACGGTAAAATCCGAGGAATGCCGTGTCCACCGGGTGCACCGCGGCGTGGATGAACATCCGGTTCGTATCGTTGTCGACAGTGCAGCCCGCATCCCGCTGGAAGCATCCATCCTGCACAAGGGACCGGGAAAACGGATTGTTGCGGTCTCGCGACAGGCAGATCCCCGGAAAATTACTGCCCTGCAGGAGTTTGCCACGGTGATTATTGCCGGGGAGCAGGATGTCGACCTGGTAACCCTGATGGACAAGCTGGGTGAAGCGGGCATCCAGCGCCTGATGGTTGAAGGTGGCGGAACTTTGATCGCCGGGCTGTTAAGCGCCGGGCTGGTCAATGAGATTTACTCCTTTATCGGCAACATTATCATCGGGGGAAAAGATGCTCCCACGTTCGCTGACGGGGCGGGATTTATTTCTGAATCAGAGTTTTGCCGGCTCACTCTTATCGAGTCGCACCGGATTGAGAAGGGTATTCTTCTCCACTGGCACGTGGAAAATTCATAATTTTTCCGGTTTACCGGTGCAATACTTTTTCTGAAAACTTTTTTCCGGAAAGATGCGAATGCTCATCTGCCGGCACGGTTGACATTCATCTACGTATATCGCAGTTATTGTGTTAGCGGCTGTCTTTCTCCTGATTGCAGTCAGGCAGGTGGGCCGGTTCACGTTAAAGATCTGGCAGATCATGCTCGGCGGAGCAGTGGCCGTCCTGGTCACCGGTCAGATTGCACTACCCGATGCACTGCGTGCGATCAACCCCGATGTGATGCTCTTTTTATTCGGGATGTTTGTTGTCGGGGAAGCGCTCGTGGAGAGCGGGTATCTTGCCTCTATTGCCCACCGGTTTTTTTCCCCGGCAAAAAATCCCGATCAGCTGGTGCTCATGATCCTGTTTGGCATGGGGTTGCTATCAGCCCTCCTGATGAATGACACGCTGGCGATTATCGGGACTCCCCTTGTGCTCGCGCTTGCCACGCGGTTTAAGCTCTCACCTTCCCTGCTCCTTATCACGCTGGCAGTTGCGATCACCACCGGCAGCGTGATGAGCCCGATCGGAAATCCCCAGAACCTGCTGATTGCACAGGACAGCGGGATGACAACCGCATTCGTGACCTTTGGTTCTTACCTGCTCATCCCGACCCTTATCAGTCTCCTCCTCGCGTTTGTGGTGCTGCGCCTTTTCTATAAGGAAGAGTTCTCGTTCCGGCCGGTTCCCGAAGATCCCATAACTCCCTGCGACCCGAGCGCGACGCTGCCGGTCCGGTGTTCGCTCGCAATCATCCTCCTGCTCGCTGCAACAAATATTGCCGCATCGCTGCTGGGCGCCCGGATGATAATTACCCTGCCCCTGATTGCACTGGGAGCCGCGGCCCCGGTTCTCCTGCTCTCGGAACGGCGATGGACCGTGCTCCGCGGGATTGACTGGGCAACCCTTGTTTTCTTTGCCGCGATGTTTGTCCTGATGGAGAGCGTCTGGCAGACCGGTTTTTTCCAGTCCTTTGTTGGCGGGGGCATGGTCTCTTCCGTGCCGATGATCCTCGGGACCAGTGTGCTGATCAGCCAGTTTATCTCCAATGTTCCCTTTGTTGCGCTCTTCCAGCCCATGATCCTCCAGGCCGGTGGCGGTGCTACCGCCCGGCTCATGGCGCTTGCGGCCGGCAGCACCATTGCCGGGAACCTGACAATCCTTGGCGCTGCAAGCAATGTCATCATCATCCAGAATGCCGAGAAGCAGGGCCGGACGATCTCCTTTATGGAGTTTGCAAAAGTGGGCATCCCCGTAACGATTCTCCAGCTTTTTGTGTACGGAATTTTTCTTTCGATACTCTGATACGGACCCGGGTTTTTGCGGTTGATCCGGAAAAAGGGGATTGAGCTGAATCTCCCGGGTTCACCTGCCGGAAAAAATTTACTGTTGGGTGTTCAGAAATTTTTTTTAGAAACGGTAAGTCTCTTTCCTGCAGGAAAATGAATAAAATCGAATCCGTTCCTTCCCGCTTGAACGAGCCGGATTAATTCCCAGACTTTTAAAAAATATTCCGGAGTGCAGAGAAATCTTTTAAGATTCCGCCAGCGAAAGAGAACAACGGACAAAACGGTATGAATGTGACCATCGACCGCATGGGATGCGTGATTTGCGGAGCGTGCTGGAATACCTGCCCGGATCTCTTCGAGCAGAATCCCTGCGATACTTTCGCGCAGATCGCAGAACCGTTCCGGTTCTGTGGCGATCGGGCTGAAGGAACTGTTCCGGAAGATCAGGTCGCGTGTGCATGGGAAGTGGTGAATCTCTGCCCGGTCGGGATCATCGCCATCACCCCGGACGAATCAGAGGAAAGGTAAATCCCCGGAATTATTCGCAAACGAAACAGGAGAAAGATATCATGCAGGATGCTGAGCGGGAAGAACTCAAAGGAAAAGTGCTGGCAATCAATGACCTGATCGCGTACCAGACTGGTACGGTTGCAAGCCGGATGATCGTGTTCAAAAAAGCGGGGAATCTGACGATATTCTCCTTCGATGAAGGGGAAGGATTGTCAGAGCATAGTGCCCCTTTCGATGCCATCCTCCAGGTTACTGAGGGAGAAGCCGAAGTGCAGATTGCCGGTGCGCCTTTCACTGTGCATACGGGTGAACTGATCATTCTCCCGGCAAATATCCCCCACGCGGTTTTTGCAAAGAAACCGTTCAAGATGATGCTTACGATGATCCGGGAATGAAGATCCGCATCAGCCAGTGTCCCTCAAATCTCCTGTTCCGGGCTCATTTTAACCCCGGATTGCCGGAACCGGACGGTAGAGGACCGGCCAGTTCGGGGCATTTTCCTTCACTATTTTGACAATTCGTAATATTCCGTTCCTGATTGCCAAACGGACGCTTTTGCCTGGAGGAAAACCGGCCAGTCTGGAGCTGTTTGGATTGACGATCTCAGGTCCCTGCGATGGGCTGGATGGTCAGGACAAATCGCAGGAAATCACCCTGCAAAAAACCGCCCGCATTCGCGTCCGGTTGGCCGATCCCTCCTATCCCTATGATCAGGCTGTTCGGTGAGTGGCAGGAACAGATCCCGGAACCCGGTTTTAGGGTTGGAAAATTCTGCCGGGCCGCCCGCGTGGGGGAGGTGGAAGAGATCGAGCCGGGTAACGAGGGTCGGAGGGGGTCGCATGGGTACACGTGCCCGGCCCGGATTCAGCCCGGGCCGCTGTATACAAACTCTCATTTCCTCCATATTTACGTCAGGAATACGATCTCAAATGATCGCCCGTAGCCGCATGAAGCCCGGGGGGAAAAAACAAGATGTACCCATGCGACCCCCCTCCCCCCTCTCCGGATTTTTCCGGATTTTTGCATTTTTAGCGAGGTGAAGTTGTGCTTGTAGAGGGATTTGGATGATGGGGGGGGGTCGCGTGGGTACAAAATAGTAATGGGGGTCGCGTGGGTACAAAATAGTAATGGGGGTCGGGCAGTCTGCTTTGAGTGTGGTCGGCCCCGGTTTTTTTTAAGCGGAGGGATTTCCGTGATTCTCCGGACAGGAATACCGGATATTTTAAAAACCTCTACCCTCTATTATCATTTATCTGATATTCCATGGTCGAGTACGAGCCCCCGAAACACGAAGACAAACCGGATAAGAAACGCGAAGATCTCAAAGGGAAAGTGATCAGTCTCAAGGATCTGGTCAACTATGCGGACGGAACGGTCGCCAGCCGGATGGTCATCTCGCGGAAAGCGGGCAATATCACGATCTTCTCGTTTGATGAGAACGAAGGACTCTCTGAGCACACGGCTCCCTTCGATGCGCTGGTTACGATCCTTGAAGGAGAATGCGAAGTCTGGGTTGCTGGGCAGACATTCCCGATGAAAACGGGAGAGACGATTATTTTTCCGGCAAATGTCCCGCATGCCCTGTCAGCCATCACGAAATTCAAGATGAGCCTGACAATGATCAAGGAATGAGTACATGTCCGGCGATGACAAGGATGGCAACTACTGCTCGATCTGCGGGGGGATACCGCCCGATAAGATTACAACCAAACGGGTGCTTATTGACGGGAAAGAGACCGGTATCGATCACCTGGACTTTATTTTTGACGAAGTAAAAAAACTCCGGCTGGATAACAATTCAGTAATTTCTGATGAGATTCTCAAACGGGTAAAGGTCTTTAATTACGTGCCCACAAAAAAGACGGCAGAATATGCCGATGCCCTTCTCGCTGAATACCGGAAAAATTTAATCAACTCGTAACCGCACTCAAGGTAATTTTTTTAGATCATAATTCGACGCTTTGACGCAATTTTAAAAAGAACCGGGCACAGATACGGTACCAGCACATGGACATCCTTTCAATCGTTCTCATCATTGCCGGGCTCTGCCTGTTCGAGACTATCACCAGCATCGACAATGCCATCATCAATGCCGAAGTCCTCTCCACTATGGGAGAGCGGGCCCGGAAATGGTTTTTGCTCTGGGGCCTGATCTTTGCCGTCTTTGCCGTCCGGGGCCTGCTGCCCTGGCTGATCGTCTGGCTGTCCACCCCGTCTCTTGGCCCCATCGGTGCCCTGACGGCCACCTTCTCTTCCGACCCGCTCGTGATTGCGGCCATCGAGCATTCCGCTCCCATCCTCCTGATGGGCGGGGGGGTGTTTCTGATCTTCCTCTTCTTCCACTGGCTGTTTTTGGAAGAGAAGAACTTCGGCCTGCGGGGTGAGCGCTACATTGCCAAAAAAGGAGTCTGGTTCTTTGCAATCGTCTCGGTCCTGCTCGCGGCAATCGTCTGGTTCGCGCTTGCAAAAAGCCCGATGATGGCGTTTGGGGCGGTCATCGGGTCAACCGCATTTTTCATTGTCCACGGTTTCCGCCAGAATGCTGAAGCCGCAGAGAAGAAGATGCTGCACGGCGACATGTCCGATTTGAGCAAGATCTTTTACCTTGAGGTTATTGATGCGACATTTTCCATCGATGGCGTAGTCGGGGCATTTGCGTTTACCATGGCTGTTCCGCTGATCATCATTGGAAACGGGCTCGGTGCCTTCGTGGTCCGGGAACTGACCGTTCGCAACGTGGATAAGATCAAGCGATATCCCTACCTGAAAAACGGCGCAATGTACTCCATCCTTGTCCTCGGCTGCATCATGATCCTTGACAGCTTCGGTCTTCCCATCCCCTTCTGGGTCTCTCCCCTCCTCACGTTCGGCATCGTTGGCTGGTTCTTAGTAAAATCCATCAGGGCAATGCCGCAGCCGGAAGCGCACTGATTCTTTTTTTCGGGCAGAGCGATCCCGCTCTACGAGATTCGGATTCTTTTGACACATTCAGAAGAAATATATGGCTGTAACGGGAGAATACCGAACAACAGGATTTTTGCGAGTAATCGCGAGTGGATGAAATCATGGCAGAACCGGAGAAGAAGAAGGCCGAGATAAAAATTACGGGGATGACCTGCGCAACCTGTGCGGTGAATATTGAAGAGTCGTTGACCGGGTTGAAGGATGTATCAAAAGCAGAAGTAAATTTTGGCACCGACACTGCCCACGTGGAATACGACCCGGCCAAAGTTTCGCTTGCTGCGCTCGAAAATGCGGTGAAAGCGGTCGGGTACAATGTCGTGAACCGCCAGGTCACGATCAAAGTCGGCGGCATGATGTGTGCTACCTGTGTCGAGACGATCGAGACTTCCTTAAAGGAACTCCCCGGCATTGTCACGGCAACGGTAAACCTTGGCACAGAAAAAGCCTATATCACCTATAACCCCTCCCTGACCAGCATCGACGACATGAAAAAAGCGATCGAAGATGCGGGATACCAGTATCTCGGGATCTCCGGGGAAGTGAGCGAGGAGGCAGAGAAGATTGCCCGGGACAAGGACCTGCACGACAAGTTTGTCCGGTTCATGGTTGGGTTTGCAGTCAGCATCCCGCTCATGCTGGCGATGTGGCTCCCGCTCCCCATCTCCATGCAGCAGCTCGGGTACGTGATGCTCGTCATCTCAACACCGGTCTTTGCCTTTGTTGCCTACCCGATATTCCGGGCTGCTTGGATCTCGCTCTCGCACCGCATGCTCTCCATGGACGTGATGTACGCGATGGGCACCGGTGTTGCGTTCGTTTCGAGTGTCATGGGCACGTTTGGCATCGTGCTCACGCACGAATTCATGTTTTATGATACGGCGATCATGCTGGCGGCCTTCCTCATGCTCGGGCGGTACCTGGAAGGTCGGGCAAAAGGCCGGACCTCAGAAGCGATAAAGAAACTTGCCGGCCTCCGGGTCAAAACCGCGATCGTGATCCGCGACGGGCAGGAGCAGGAGATGGCGGTCGAGGATGTGGTTGTCGGCGACCAGGTCATTGTGAAGCCCGGCGCCAAAGTGCCGGTCGATGGCGAGGTCGTGGCCGGTGAAAGCTATGTCAACGAAGCCATGATCACCGGAGAACCAGTCCCGCCTCTCAAGACTGCGGGCAGTCACGTGGTGGGCGGGACCCTGAACACCAACAGCGTGCTGACCGTCCGGGCAACAAAAGTGGGCAAGGAGACCATGCTTGCCCAGATCATCCAGATGGTGGAGGATGCACAAGGGTCCAAACCGCCGGTCCAGCGGATCGCTGATGTGGCGGTAACGTACTTCATTCCGGTTGTGCTTCTGGTTGCAGCATTCACCTTTGTGGTGTGGTTCTTCCTGCTGGGATCAACGCTCCTGTTTGCGCTCACGGCACTCATCTCGATCCTGGTCGTTGCCTGTCCCTGTGCACTCGGGCTTGCGACCCCGACTGCGGTCACGGTGGGTGTTGGCCGGGGGGCACAGCTCGGTATCCTGATCCGGAACGGGGAAGCGCTCGAAGTTGCTGAAAAGGTGACAACGGTCATCTTTGACAAGACCGGGACTTTGACCAAAGGAAAACCGGAGGTAACGGATCTCGTACCCGTTGGCATTTCTGAAGAAACGCTCCTGTCCTTTGCCGCCAGTGTCGAAAAGAACTCGCAGCATCCGCTTGCACAGGCAGTGGTGAGAATGGCGGAAAGCCGGGCGGTGACGATTGAACCGGCAGAACAGTTCGATACGTTTGGCGGGAGAGGTGTTGCTGCCACGGTCCTTTCTGAAACCGTGCTTGTCGGAAACCGGGCATTCCTTGAGGAAAAAATGGTCAGCATTCCGGAAGGGTTCGATGAACGCATATCCGCGCTCGAACTGGAAGGCAAGACCGCAGTGCTTGTTGCTGCCGGTGGCCAGATGGCCGGTGTAATTGCAATCGCTGATACCATCAAGGATACAACCCGGGATGCCATAACAGAGTTTAAAAAAATGGGGGTCCGGATCGTCATGATCACGGGCGACAACAAGCGGACAGCCGATGCGATTGCCCGCCAGATTGGCATCGACCGGGTAATCGCCGAGGTGTTGCCGCAGGATAAAGAGGCTGAAGTAAAAAAACTCCAGGCACAGGGTGAGGTGGTTGCGTTTGTCGGCGATGGCATCAACGATGCACCCGCACTTGCCCAGGCCGATGTCGGCATTGCAATTGGCAGTGGCACCGATGTCGCCATCGAGAGCGGCGATATCGTCCTGATGAAAGACGATCTGCTCGATGCGGTAGCTGCAGTCCAGTTATCGAAAAAAGTCATGGGCAGGATCAAGGGCAACATCTTCTGGGCGTTTGCATACAATGCAGCGCTCATTCCCGTTGCCGCAGGGGTGCTCTACCCGTCGTTTGGCATTATGTTCCGGCCCGAGCTGGCGGCTCTTGCCATGGCAGCAAGTTCCGTAACGGTAGTCACGCTCTCGCTCCTGCTCACAAAGTATATACCTGACGCCAAGAAAGGGAGATAACTGAGGTGTTGTAGAATGGCAATCGATCCTATCTGTAAGATGACGGTTGATGAGAAGACTGCAAAGTTCACCAGCGAATTCAAAGGGAAGAAATATTATTTCTGTGCACCGGGATGCAAGAAGAAGTTCGATGCAACCCCGGAAAAGTACGCGTGAAAAACCAGGCATACATTCGCCTTCAGCTAATCGCTTCAAATCTTTCTTTTTTTACAAAATCCAGAGAATATTGATATAGAAACAGTCGATAACGTCTGTTCAGCTTATTGTTCAATAGTCAGTAAATCCAGAAAAAAGGCGAAATATGTCGTTTTTCATTATCAATCCTGAACTCTATGCATGGATCATTCTCCCTCTCCTGATCTTTATCGCCCGTGTTGGTGATGTGAGCATGGAGACCATCCGGGTCATCTACATCTCCCGGGGGATCAAGTATCTCGCTCCGATCATCGCTTTCTTTGAAATTATTATCTGGCTGCTTGCCATGGAAGTGGTGATGAGTGACCTGACCAATATTGCAAATTTCTTTGCGTTTGCATTCGGGTTTGCTACGGGAACGTATGTAGGTCTCGTGATTGAGGAGAAGTTATCCATCGGCATGGTTATCCTGCGCATTGTCACGACTGAAGAATCCAATGAAGAGATTGCATCGTTTCTCCGGTCAGAAAATTTTGGCGTCACCAGCCTCGATGCCAAAGGTGCACGGGGCAATGTCAAACTAATCCTCACGCTGGTCAATCGTACTGACCTGCCCCGGATAACAGAATACCTCCGGACAAATACTCCCCACTCATTTTTTTCCATCGAGGATATCCGGTACGCAAACGAAGGAGTATTCCGCCCGAAAAAATCCGGTGCCCTTTCCGGGTTCTTTCATGCAATTGTCAATACGGGAAAGAAAAAATAATTTTTTTTAACAAGGGCACTGCCAAAATCCCGGCAGGTTAATATCCCCGCACGGATAAGTTAATTTCCACCGGCACCAAGTGAACTAACAGATGACCGCGTAGAAACGCAAAAAGTGACGTCTGGTATACACTCATGAAAACTGATATGCCCTTATCAAAACCCATTCGCCGTTTTATCAATACTACCGAGGAACTTCTTGATACCGAGATATCGCTGCTCCGCCAGCCGGATGCAGAGCCGGGCGGTACACTCGTTGATGTCTATTCCTACGAGATTGACCGGAATGTCATTATTTTTCCTGCGCAATATGTCGGGCTCTTAAAGGATTTTATCATTGCAAAACACTGCACTCACCTGATGATCAAAGGAGCGGCAGCAAAAAAAGGAACCTATCATGTCTGTTCCTATACCGGGGATTCTGTCTATCGGGGAATGCGCCAGATCTACCTCGATGCGTTAAAGGATGAGGCCGGTAAGAAGAACAAACTCCCCGTCCAGAAACTCATCCAGATGCTGTTCCTCCTCTACTCTCACTTTAACGAGGACATCAATGAGCTTCCCTGGAACGCGATCATTAATGCCAGTGTGTATCACCGCATGTCCAAGATACGCAAGACACAGCTCTACAATGTCATGAAAGAGAGCAAGAACGATATGGATGAGATGATCGATCAGGAGGAGATCATTCCCCGCCGGTACTTTGTTTTGAACAAGGCCATGTTTTATGCCCGGGACATGTTTCTTGCAAAAACCCTTCCTGCCGATGAATTGATGCCCGTTCTCAACATTCCCCAGATGAAAAAATTCAATCACCTTGAGGTCAAGGAGATGCTCACCACCCGGTGGACCCACACTGCCTGGTACCAGTCGAAGGTTTTTGGGGACAATATGCTTGAGATTATGGAAAAGCCTCTCTCCCTGGTCAACTGGAATGCAGATCCGACGCTCGATTATTATTATGATCTCTATAAAGTAGGGGTCAACCTTTCCGATCGTCTTCTCTCGTATATGACCATGAAGGACTGGTACGTCTGGGAATCTCCCCAGCACCTGCTCGAGGCCCATGAAAACAAAGGGCTGTATGAAAAGGATGCGGTGAAAAAAATATTCGGGGATCTGGTAACCGATACGTGGGGGGGTTCATGACCGTAAAAGAGGCCGTTGAGTTATTAAAAAAAGGGTTCTCTTATGCCAGGAGGACCAAATACAAGGAGGCGCTTGCCTACTATAACAAGGCAATTTCTCTTGATCCGAACAATCCCGAAGGCTGGTGCCTCAGGGGATCCCTTCTCATTGAGACCGGTAAAAGCAGTGAAGCGCTTGCTGACTGCGAAAAGGCTATTGCTCTTAACCAGAATTATTCTGATGCATGGACCAAGAAGAGTCTTGCGCTCTACAATCTTGAACGGTATGAAGATTCCCTGTTTGCCAGTACCCGGGCTTCATCCTTAAACGGGAACGATGTAACTGCCTGGTACCTTAAAGGGGTCTGTCTTGACGAACTGGACAGGAGCGATGAAGCACAGGTTGCCTATGGTAAATCTCTCGAACTTGAGATTATTTTAGATATTGAATCCGAGAGAAAAAAAGTTGGCAGATAATTTTATTTCTTTTCTCTCTCATCCCCGAGAACGTATCTCCTAAAATAAAACTGCTGCCACGGTCAGGTTTTTTTTGTCCCTTGCAAAACCATTATGCCGATAGAAACCAAGAACATCGATTGAACGGAGGTTTCTGTATGATATCAAAGACTATGGAAGATGCATTAAACAAACAGGTAAACCGGGAGTATTACTCCGCATACCTGTATCTTGCAATGTCAGCCTACTTCGAATCCGCCAACCTGAAGGGTTTTGCAAAATGGATGCGAATCCAGGCAAAAGAAGAGCAGTCTCACGGGGACAAAATTTTAGATTATCTTATGGCACGGAGTGGAAAGGTCACTCTTGGTGCGATTGAAGCACCGAAGGCAAAATGGGCGTCTGCCGGCCAGGTCTTTGAAGAGGTCTATGCCCATGAGCAGAAGGTAACCGGCATGATCCATGCACTGGTGGATCTTGCTATTAAGGAAAAGGATCACGCAACCTTTGAGATGCTCCAGTGGTTTGTGAAAGAACAGGTCGAAGAAGAGGAGCATTCGCTTGCAATCCTTGAACAGATCAAGTGCGTTGGCGATGTGCCCGGCCACCTCTTCTACCTTGATCACGAACTTGGCAAGCGGGGATAAATCCCCCCTTTTTTTCACAGAATTCTTTGGCCCCGCTCTGATGCGTCCGGCAATATTAGCGTCCACACGATTCTTCCCATCGCAGCACTCCCCGGAATAAACGATGGAATATTGATGCTGTTTTTCTGGCTGTCACCGATGGATTATTCTCTTTTCAGGTTTTAACCTCCACCCGGTGGAAAAAATCATGAAAAGTCCGGTCTATTTTGCGAGCCTCAGGGCACATTCCGATCAGGAATGTACAACAGCCAAGGTGCGGCGGCTCTTTGAGCGTGCGGGATTTCCTGAACTCATTGCTCCTCATGACAAGACAGCACTCAAACTTCATTTCGGTGAGATGGGTAATGACGGGTTCATCAGCCCGGTCTATATCCGGCAGGTTGTGGAAAAGGTAAAAGAGTGCGGGGCATTGCCCTTCCTTACCGATACTAATACTCTCTATCTCGGGAGTCGTTCAAACGCGGTGGAGCATATCACGACTGCGATCCTGCACGGGTTTGATTTTGCAGTTTGCGGAGCTCCCGTCATTATCGCAGACGGGCTTTCAGGCAAAAATGTTGCCCGGGTTGAGATCGGCAAAAAACATTTCAGCACGGTTTCGATCGCCGGTGATATTGCTGCGGCTGACAGCATGGTTGTCCTGAGTCATTTCAAGGGACATATTGTATCCGGGTTTGGCGGTGCAATCAAGAATCTTGCCATGGGGTGTGCTCCCCCGGAAGGAAAACGTGCCCAGCACAATGCCCGCCCGTTCACGCTCGCTGAAAATTGTACCGGGTGCGGCTCATGCACGGAGGTCTGCCCGAAGTCAGCGATCCGCATTGAAGACGCCAAATCGGTGATCGATCAGGAACTCTGCATTGGTTGTTTTGAGTGTATGCATGCCTGCCCGGAACATGCGATCGATATCGACTGGGAGACCGAGATTCCGGAATTTATGGAACGGATGGTTGAATATGCGTATGGCGCCACGAAAGGAAAAGAGAAGAAGATCGGGTACATGAATTTCTTAATCCGCATCACTCCTGACTGTGACTGTTTCCCGTTCAGCGATGCCCCGATTGTCCCGGACATCGGCATCCTCGCCTCGCTTGACCCGGTTGCTATTGATGCCGCAAGTTTTGACCTGGTCAACCAGCAGCAGGGTTTTACTGATACCCTCCTTACGGCTCATCATCACGCAGGTGAAGACAAATTCAAAGGTGTCCATGCCCAGACCGATGGGTTCCGGCAGATCCAATACGCAGAAGAGATTGGTCTGGGCAACCGCGCTTATGATCTGATCAGGATCTAAATTTTTCCAAATTTTGATTTTCCAATTTTTAATAATTTTTTGCAAATTTTGCATTTTTAGATCCCATTTTATGTAAAAATGGGGTGGAACTGTATTGCCATCGCGATCTAAAAGCGTAATCGTTATTAAGGGGTGGAAAGCAAGCGCTTATTAGCGAACAGATTTTAACTAAAACTTAGTTTGAGATCTTCGCTCAAACATTCCCTTTCGTGTTTAACAAGGGACAGTCCGTTATGATAATGGAGTGTTTTTAATGAATCTTCGACAGCCAAATGCAAATGAAGCAAACGGGACCGTGAACCGGTCACGGAGTGTTGCTCCGTGCTCAGGTATCTGTACCCGGTGCATTGATGGATGTAAAGGCAGCTGTGAGATCTGGTTATCATCGTTCAGGGGCAGGGAAGTACTCTATCCCGGTCCGTTCGGTGAGATCACCGCAGGTGCCGACAAGAATTACCCGATCGATTACTCCCATCTGAATATCCAGGGATATGCAGTCGGTGCAAACGGCCTTCCTGATGGCGTTGAAGCCGGTCCGGATACTGCGATCTTTTCGGATGTGAATACCGAGACCGAGTATGGCTGGGACAAAAAAGTCAAGATGCGCCTGCCAATCTTCACTGGCGCACTTGGATCCACTGAAATTGCCCGGGTAAACTGGGAACACTTTGCAATCGGTGCAGCAATCGCCGGTATCACGCTGGTCTGTGGTGAGAATGTCTGCGGTATTGATCCTGGTTTAAAACTCGATAACAAGGGTAAAGTTATCGAGTCCCCTGAGATGGACCGCCGTATCAATGTGTACAAGAAATTCCACGACGGCTTTGGAGAGATCCTTGTCCAGATGAATGTTGAAGACACCCGGCTTGGAACCGCGGAGTATGTCGCCAGCAAACACAACCTGGACACCATAGAACTCAAGTGGGGACAGGGTGCCAAGTGTATCGGTGGCGAGATCAAGGTCAAGTCTCTTGAGCGTGCAATCGAGCTCAAGAAGCGGGGCTATATTGTTCTGCCCGACCCGACCCTCAAAGAGAACCAGGCCGCATTCAAGGCAGGGGCCATCAAGGAATTCGAGCGCCACTCCCGGCTTGGTTTTGTTACCAAGGAAGGATTCTTAGAAGAGGTTGACCGCCTCCGTGACATCGGGTTCAAGCGCGTTACCTTAAAGACCGGTGCGTACTCCATGGTTGAACTGGCAATGGCCCTCCGGTACAGTTCCGAGGCAAAGATTGACCTGCTCACCATCGATGGAGCTCCCGGCGGAACCGGCATGAGCCCCTGGCCGATGATGAATGAATGGGGTATCCCATCGTTCTACCTGCAGTCCCTTGCCTATGAATTTGCCTGCAAGCTCGAGAAGAAAGGCTTCCGTGTACCGGATCTTGCAATGGCCGGCGGTTTCTCCGATGAGCCCGGTGCATTCAAGGCACTTGCCATGGGCAGCCCGTATTTCAAGGCGGTCTGCATGGGCCGTGGTCTCATGATCCCCGGATTTGTCGGTAAGAACATCGACAAGTGGGTAAAAGAAGGCGATCTGCCTAAGTCTGTCTCCAAATATGGCAACAATATCGAAGAGATCTTTGTCTGCTACGAAGATCTCAAGGAGAAATTCGGTCCACGCATGTCTGAGATCCCCATGGGTGCAGTCGGTATCTACACCTATGCCCAGAAGTTCAGGACCGGTCTCCAGCAGATCATGGCCGGCAGCAGGAACTTCCGGCTCTCAACAATGTCCCGTGATGACCTGATGGCACTCACGCCCGAAGCCGCAGATGTTTCCGGCATTGACTATGTCATGTCTGCACGGTATGACGAAGCTATGGGCCAGTTGCTTGACTGAGCTCACATAATTTTTTTTACGTCTGCTCCGGGATTTATTCCCGGTATTTTTTTTAGGTCTCATTTTTCGATTTCTCACTTGTACCCGATAATCGGGGCATCCGGGTCCTGATGTAAATAAGTCCTGTAAGGGCTCAGTTTCCTGAAACATGATCCGGAAAAGCCCGTAAAACAGCCCGTTTCAGGCTACTTTGAGAATTCCCTCGCATATTGCCCCGATTGTCAAAATACGAGCGGAAACGACCTCACCGGATTGATGCTAATGGCCTTTAAACCGCGGTTTTTTTCACCACTTATATTACTCCATTCGTGCCCCGGAAACCCGACAGGAATGTGAATATGAGGCACTTTTTCCGTGAATTTGGTAAAAAATGTTTGACCCGGAATACGAGGAGCTTAATGCCGTGTCGGGGTACTCCAAATCATGGGACCGTGGTGGTGTTCAAATGTGTGCCACCGGATTAAAGCAAAAGGTTGGGGTTAAAATCATCAGGTTTTTTAGTCTGACTGCCTCGGTCTTCGAATCATGGATTTTTTAAAAATTCCCTACTGTTTTTCTGCGCTCTAATCTCCTGTAGAAATCACTTAAGCAATAGGTAGAGCAGAAATTTCCACCTTGTCGTTAATGCAAACCGCAATCCTTCATTATTTATCATTGGGTTAGATGGAAGGAATATTCCTACTAGCACATATATATGTATGCAGAGTTAACATTTCTGTGTAATACTAAAAGGAGGTACCATGCAACAGGTCACAATCCATAGTCCGGGTAAAATCAGATCTTCACAATCTCCACGGAAGCTGACAACTGCACCTGCTACGCAACGAATGCGTATCAAGTCGAAAAATTTTGACCGAAAGGAGAAATCCACCTGCTTATCCCTGGGCGGAAAGATCAAGGCAACGGTGTTTGAAATTACGCACGTTGATTCTGTTGATCCCGAACCGGGATTTGGGTATGGCTGGTCCTGTAAATGTAAGGGTCTACTCATGAAGGACAACGGTATCATGGACATCGTCAAAAGCGCAACAAGCGATGACGATAGATCCGGGGGTTTCCTCTGCTCATGCAACTGATGCAATAAAAATCAGGAATTGAACGAGCGGGAACAATTAAAAAAAACTGAGTAATAACACAAGGCGAAAAAAGGAGGCTAATAACAATGAAACGACAGGTAGCAATTTACGGAAAAGGCGGTATCGGCAAATCGACCACAACCCAGAACACGGTTGCAGCACTGGCAGAAGCGGGAAAGAAGATCATGGTGGTCGGGTGCGACCCGAAAGCGGACTCAACACGGCTCCTCCTGCATGGGATGCACCAGAAGACAGTCTTAGATACGCTTCGGGACGAGGGAGACGACATCGAGCTTGAAGCCGTACTCAAACCGGGATACAAAGGCACGAAATGTGTCGAGTCCGGTGGCCCGGAACCAGGAGTCGGTTGCGCAGGCCGGGGAATCATCACGTCAATCAACCTCCTCGAATCTCTTGGAGCGTATACGGATGAACTCGACTACGTCTTCTACGATGTGCTTGGTGACGTAGTCTGCGGAGGATTCGCAATGCCGATCCGTGAAGGAAAGGCAGAAGAGATCTACATTGTAGCGTCCGGCGAACTGATGGCGCTGTATGCAGCCAACAATATTGCAAAAGGGATCAAGAAGTATGCCGACAACGGAAAAGTGAGACTCGGCGGTATTATCTGTAACAGCCGTAATGTCGACAACGAACGTCCCCTGCTCGAAGCATTTGCCAAAGAACTTGGATCGCAGCTCATCTACTTTGTCCCTAGGGACAACCTTGTGCAGCGGGCCGAAATCAACAAAAAGACGGTAATCGACTATGACCCGACTTCGGGTCAGGCAAATGAGTACCGCAATCTGGCTAAAGCCATTGATGAAAACAAGCTGTTTGTTATCCCCAAACCGATGACACAGGAACGCCTTGAAGAGCTCATGATGCAGCACGGGTTCCTGGACGCAATGTGAAGAGCGGTAAACCAATACGAACGAGATAAAAAAAGGCGGATGTGAAATACATGTTACTGATACGAGCAATTGTTCGACCCGAAAAGAAAGATGAAGTGCTTGCTGAACTGTCCACTGCGGGATTCAATGCAGCCACCATGGTCGATGTGGTTGGCCGGGGAAAGCAGAAAGGAATCAAGATTGGCGGAATGGTCTATGATGAGATCCCAAAGACTCTCATCTTAATGGTCATCCCGGATGAGGCCAAGGACATGGTCATCAAGATGATCTTATCAATTGCAAAGACCGGAACGGAAGGAACATTTGGCGACGGCAAGATCTTTGTCAGTCCCGTTGAAGAAGTCTATACCATCTCAAAAGGCACCCCGGGTCTGTGAGGAGGAGCACGATGAAAGAAATTATGGCGATTGTCCGGATGAAAAAGACCGGAGCCACGAAAAAAGCTCTCATCGCAGCTGGCGTGGCCGGTTTTACTGCGGTAAAAGTGCTCGGTCGGGGCAGGCTTGTGACCGATCCGGAAAAAATTGAAGAATGCCGGGAAAAACTCATGTCGATGGGTATGGACGAGTTCAGTGAGTCGGGTGACACCGAGAAGCTTGTCACCAGTTTCCTGGACGGCTCGCGGTTCTTCCCGCGACGCCTGTTCACGATCCTGGCACATGATGATGACGTTCCCCGTATTATCGAAGCGGTCACAAACGCGAACCGCACGGAATATGGGATTGGGGACGGGACCATCTTTGTCCTGCCGGTAGCCGACGCAGTCCGCGTGCGCACCGGTGAAGCAGGCGAAGCAGCTATCTGGTAACAGGGAGGCATAAAAATGGCAGAAACAGAAGGAACGATAGAGGAGATGCTCGCGCCCTACCCGGATCTGGTAAAGAAAAACCGGAAAAAGCATCTCGTTTTAAAAAACGAGGCGGTCGAATGCTGTCCGCAGATTGAAGCGAATACGCGAACAATCCCCGGTATCATCTCGCAGCGCGGCTGTGCGTATGCCGGGTGCAAAGGTGTGGTGGTTGCACCCATCAAGGATATGATCACCATCACCCACGGCCCGGTCGGCTGCGGGTACTACAGTTGGGGAACGCGCCGCAACAAAGCACGGGCGGATGAGACGACACCCAAAGACAAGATCTATTCGCAGCTCTGCTTCATCACCGATATGCAGGAGCCGGATATCGTCTTTGGCGGGGAGAAGAAACTTGCAAAGATGATCGATGAGGTTGTGGCCGCATTCCACCCGCGGGCGATCAACATCTGCGCAACCTGCCCGGTTGGCCTGATCGGTGACGATATCGGTGCGGTAGCAAAAGCCGCACAGGAACGCCACGGAATCCAGGTGCTCGCCTACAACTGCGAAGGCTACAAAGGAGTCAGCCAGTCGGCAGGTCACCATATTGCCAACAACATCATCATGGACAAAATTGTCGGGACAGGTACGGAAAGAAAACCCGGCAAACACGTCATCAACATCCTTGGTGAGTATAACATCGGCGGTGATGGGTGGGAACTGGAGCGCATTCTCGAAGAGATCGGGTATACGGTCAACAGTATCCTCACCGGTGATGCGAGTTACCTTAACATCAAAAACCTGCACCTTGCCGATCTCAACATCGTCCAGTGCCACCGTTCGATCAACTACATTGCCGAAATGATGGAGACCAAGTACGGCACCCCCTGGCTCAAGGTAAATTTCATCGGTATCGAGTCAACGAACCAGTCGCTGCGACAGATGGCGAAATGCTTTGGTGATCCGGAACTGGTACAAAAAACCGAAATGGTCATCGAACGGGAGACTACCCGGGTGATGGCAGCGCTTGAACAATACCGGAAAATGTGTACGGGTAAGACTGCGTTTGCCTTTGTCGGCGGTTCACGAAGCCACCACTACCAGTACCTGCTCAGGGATATTGGCATGGAAGTTGTCGTTGCGGGATACGAATTTGCCCACCGCGATGACTATGAAGGCCGTCAGGTGATACCCACGATCAAGACGGATTCCGATTCCAAGAATATCCCCGAACTTCACCTGTCGCCCGATGCAAACCTGTACCGTCAAGCGCATGAGCACCTCAGTATCTCGAAAGAACAATATGATGCGCTCAAAAAAGAGATCCCGCTCAGTTATTACGAAGGGATGTTCCCGAACATGAAAAGCGGGGAGCTCCTCATTGACGACTGCAACCATCACGAGATAGAAGAACTCGTTGCACTCTATAAACCCGACCTGGTCTTCTCCGGTGTCCGGGACAAGTATATCGCCCATAAACTGGGTATCGCCTCAAAACAGCTCCACTCGTACGACTACAGCGGACCGTATGCCGGTTATACCGGTGCAGTGAACTTTGCGCGTGATGTAACAGACGCGTTGATGACACCGGCCTGGAACCTGATCATTCCCCCGTGGGAAAAAACAGAGAAAACAGGAAGTGAGAACAATGCTTGAATGTATCCCGGAGACTCCGATAGAACATACGACCGGGAAGATTAACCCGGCCAAAACCTGCCAGCCTCTCGGCGCTATGTATGCTGCGCTCGGCATCCACAGCTGCCTGCCCCACAGCCACGGCTCGCAGGGCTGCTGTGCCTACCACCGCATGCACCTGACCCGGCACTTCCGGGAACCGGCGCTTGCCTCATCGAGTTCCTTTACTGAAGGAGCTTCGGTCTTTGGCGGTGCGGCAAACCTCAAGACTTCCATCAAGAACGTCTTTGCCATCTACAATCCCGAGGTCATGGCAATTCACACAACCTGCCTCTCCGAGACAATTGGTGACGATATCCCCAGCATTCTCAAACAGGCAGAGATACCCGAAGGAAAGACGGTCATCCACATCAACACTCCCAGTTACCAGGGATCGCATATCACCGGTTTTGCCGGTATGTGCAAGGCGATGGTTGCGTACCTCAGCGAGTCTGACGGGACGCCCCAGAAAGATCAGGTGAACGTTCTCCCGGGATTTGTGAACCCGGGCGACATGCGGGAGATCCGCCGTATCGTGACCGAACTCGGCGTGAAAATGATTATGTTCCCCGATACGTCAGGTGTCCTTGATGCCCCGCTCACGAAAAAATACCAGATGTATCCCGATGGCGGTGCAACAGTCGCCGAGATCCGCGATGCCGGCAACTCCTCGCTCACGCTTGCGCTGGGTGCGTTCGCCTCAAATGATGCCGCCGGGCTCCTGCAGGAAAAATGCGGGGTCACTGGTGTCCCCTTAAAACTCCCCATTGGCCTGAAAGCCACGGATGCGTTCATCATGGCTATCAAAGACTGGTTTGGCGTTGAGGTTCCTGCCTCTCTCGCGCTTGAACGTGGGCAGGTAGTTGACACCCTCATTGACACAAACATCCACTACCAGGGAAAAACCGTTGCAATCTTTGGTGACCCTGACCATGTCATTGCCATGACCGAATTCATTCTGACCATGGGAATGGTTCCGAAATATGTCCTGACCGGAACGCCCGGCAAGGCGTTCGCCATCGAGATTAATAAGATGTTGGAAGAGGCCGGGATCACGGGAAGCAGGGTAAAAGTGGAAGGCGATCTCTTTGAACTCCAGCAGTGGATACGGGAAGAGAAAGTCGATCTGCTGATCGGCACTACCTACGGCAAGTATATCGCAAGAACTGAGGACATTCCGTTCGTCCGCTTCGGTTTCCCGATTCTCGACCGGGCCGTGCACCCGCTTATGCCGGTTGTCGGCTACCGTGGATGCCTGCGCCTGATCGAGCAGATCAGCAACGCGCTCCTTGACCGCCGGGACCGCGACAGCCTTGATGAAGACTTTGAACTTGTGTTATAACGGGTAATGCCCGGATAGGTGATGGAACATGGATACCAGCTCAGTTACCGCCGAAGGGGCGGCATGTATCAGCGAACGCCAGAACTCCATTATGACCACGGGGAAAAGCAAAAGCAGCATCCACTGCGCTGACGACAGCCTTGCCGGCTCCGTCAGCCAGCGGGCCTGCGTGTTCTGCGGGGCCCGGGTGGTCTTAAACCCGGTCACCGATGCAGCTCATCTCATCCACGGCCCCATCGGCTGTGCCACCTATACGTGGGACATCCGGGGGAGCCTCTCAAGCGGTTCCGAGATGTACCGGAACAGTTTTTCCACCGACATGAAAGAGCGGGACGTGGTCTTTGGCGGGGAGAAGAAACTTGCAACCTGCATTGACGAGGTCGTAAACAAGTACCACCCGCCGGCAATGTTCGTGTATTCGACCTGCGTTTCAGGTATGATTGGCGACGACATCATCGCGGTCTGCAAAGCAGCTTCCAACCTGCATGCAATCGATATTATCCCGGTTGAGTCCAGCGGTTTTCTCTCCGGCAACAAAGTTGTCGGGTACCGGGCAGCAGCCGTTGCCCTGATGCAGCTGATCAAGCCCAAAGAGGGAGTGACGGTAGAAAAAACAAAGAAACTCAATTACCTTGGCGAGTACAATCTCGGCGGAGAAAAATGGGTAGTTGAGCGCTACCTACAAGAGATTGGCATTGAGATCAATGTCGCGTTCACCGGGGATTCAACCGTTGCCGCCCTCAAACAGGCGCCGGGTGCCTGCCTGAACCTGGTGCAGTGCACCGGTTCCATGCACTGGGTGGCGATGAACCTCGAACAGGAGTTTGGCACCCCCTATATGGATGTAAACTTCTTTGGTGCCGATAACACGGCAGAAAGCCTGCGGAAGATTGCTCAGTTCTACGGGGATGCAGAGATGATACGTCGCACCGAAGTGCTCATCGAACGCGAGCAGCTGCGTATTCGGCCGATCCTTGAGAAATACCGGAAAAAACTGACCGGCAAACGGGCTGCGATTTACGTAGGCGGGGCTTTCAAGGCCGTCGCGATTATTCGCCAGCTCCGTGAACTGGGAGTAGAGATCGTACTTACCGGTACCCAGACCGGGAAAAAAGAGGAGTACGATAACCTGAGCACCCTGCTCGATCCCGGAACGATTATCATTGACGATGCAAATCCGGCAGAACTGGAAAAATTCCTGCTCGAAAAGAATGTCGATGTGATGGCCGGTGGCGTCAAGGAACGTGCCCTTGCCTACAAACTGGGCATCGGGTTTGTTGACCACAACCATGACCGGAAAGATGGGCTCGCCGGCTTTGACGGGGCGGTCAGGTTTGCCCGCGAGGTCTTTGTGACTACGTGTTCGCCGGTCTGGAGCCAGTTAAAAGCAACCGGCAGGAGGGTATGAGCATGGAAATCGCAGCCACACCCAAAGTAAAACAGGTCAACGAAAACCAGTGCCAGCAGTGTATGCCACTCGGCGGTGTCGTTGTCTTCAAAGGCATCGAGAACGCGATGGTGCTCATACACGGTTCGCAGGGTTGCAGCACCTACATGCGCTTAACCAATGTTGAGCATTACAATGAACCCGTGGATATTGCCTCCTCGGCTCTCAATGAAAAACAGACCATCTATGGCGGGGAAGCAAACCTGCACAAGGCGCTCGACAATGTCATCCGGGTGTACGGGCCAAAAGTCATCGGCATTATGACCACCTGTCTTACCGAAACGATGGGTGAGGATCTCGAACGGATCGTCGCAACCTACCGGCAGAACCGTGGCATCACCGCAGTCGACATCATTCCGGTAGCGACCCCGAGTTACAGCGGCACCCAGACAGAAGGATTCTGGGCAGCAACCCGGCAGCTGGTGGCGTACTATGCAAAACCTGTTGAACGGCACAATGGGATCAACGTAATCATCCCCCATATCAGCCCGGCAGATATCCGGGAGATTAAACGCGTCCTTGACCTGTTCGGGCTCTCATATACGATGCTCCCGGATTACTCAATGACGCTCGACCGACCCTATGGGGGCCGGTACCAGAAGATCCCACCGGGTGGCACACGAACGCAGGATATCACCCGCATGACCGGGGCAAGAGCCACGATCCAGTTCGGGCTCACGTGTCCTGACAACCTGTCCCCTGGCCTGCTCCTCGAGCAGGAGTTCGGCGTGCCCCTGCACAACCTGCCCCTGCCCATTGGCCTGCAGAACATGGACCGCCTGGTTGAAACCTTAGAAAAACTCAGCGGCCGGTCCCTGCCGGATATTCTCGAACGGGAACGCGGGTGGCTGCTGGATGGCATGGCGGACTCGCACAAGTACAATGCGGACGGTCGGCCGATCGTGTACGGTGAGCCCGAGCACGTGTACGCGTTTTCCAGTATCTGCGTGGAGAATGGTGCTATCCCCGTTGTCATTGCGAGTGGGACAAAAAGCAGCCGGCTCACTGGGATGTTGACCACGCTCCTTGCTGATGCGGATGAGCAGCCGGTCATCCTGGAGGAGACCGACTTTGCTGCAATCGATGATGCAGGATTCATGTCAGGGGCAAATATCGCGATTGGCCATTCCGGTGGAAAATTCTTAACCGAGCGCCGGGGCACTCCCCTCATCCGGGTGGGATTTCCCATCCATGACCGGACCGGCGGGCAGCGGGTGTTATCGGCCGGGTATACAGGCACCTTAGTGTTTCTCGACCGGTTCACCAACGCCCTGTTAGAGACCAAATACGAATCGTACCGCGAACTGAGAAAAGAAGAGATGGGTATCAGAGAAGGTGTTTGAAATGCAAAAACCAAAACATCATATTTTTGTTTGTTCAAGTTCACGGCCAAACGGCCAGCAGAAAGGCTTCTGTCATTCGAAGAATAGCGTCGACATCATGATGAAATTCATGGAAGGAATCGAGGAGCGGGATATTGGCGGCGAGGTCTTCCTCTCCAATACCGGTTGTTTCGGTATCTGCGAGAAAGGACCGGTTGTCGTGGTGTATCCGGAAAATGTCTGGTACGGGTCGGTTACGCCCGATGATGTTGAAGAGATCCTCGACAGCCATATTGAAGGGGGCACCATTGTCGAAAGACTGGTGATTTAGTATCATGTGCCAGAAACGACAGGATTGCAGGGGACCGGAGATTGCCGCAATCCTTGGTAAAGACGGGTGCAGCAGTACCCTGTCCGAACCGGGAACGGTTGTCGTGTACCAACGACAGGGCTGCTCCTTTGAACCGGTGCGTGAGATGGCGTTTGCTCTCGACAAAGACAAAGGGCTCAAAGAGCTGCGAGCGAAAATGGCAGAACTTATTGAGTTCCTTAACGGGTGTAAGATTTTTGTTGCCCGGTCGGCAAGCGGCGCCCTGTACTTCGAGCTCGAGAAAGCCGGTTTCAGTATCTGGGAGATTACGGGAAAACCGGCAGATTTCCTGGCAATCGTTCTTGAAGATGAAGAGAAAGAGCGGGTGGCCGCACAGGTAACGGGAGTTGCGGGTATTCCGGCTCCTGCTGAGCGTGCACCGGGCAGTTTCTTCATCTCGATCAAGGAAGTCCAGGGAAAATCACCGGCCATCAGCAGCAAGCAGGTGCTCCAGCAGTTCATCCGCGAGGGACAATTTAGGGAACTGGAAATTATCTGCGATCATGTGCCTCCATGGATAGAGATGGATGCAGCGTGCCGGGGTTTTTCCCTGAGTTCGGAAAAACTGGGGCCCAACGAGGTCCGGTTGCGGCTGATGAAAACCTCAGCAGGATCGTGCGGGTGCTGATAGATCATGGTAACGTTTCAATCCCGCACCGGCCTGTTGCTTCCCGCCACGAAAGGAATTACATTGCCTGACCCGCCGTTCATGACCCGGGAAGAACAGGGACGGATTAATCTGAACGTGAACCGGGACCGAAACCTGAGTATTACGTTAGCGGGGATTTCCGGTAAGGATGAAACGGCTGATATCCTCGAGGTCATTGCCAAAGAGATACGCCATGGCAGTGTAGCCGGTAACGACACCAAATGTTCGTGGACTATTGATACCTTCTCAAAAAGTGGAAGGTAAAACGTACGTAACTGCAAGAAAACCAAAAAAAAATCCAGGTATGACTATGACCAGAAGAATATCACTCATCTCATTAGCGGCAGGGATCACGATCCTTGCCCTGCTCCTTGCGGCAGGCTGTACCTCTTCCGGGACAGCTCCCGCAGTGGAGAAAAAAGAATTGACGGTATTTACCGCTGCATCTCTCACGGGGGCCATGACCGATATTGCCACAGCCTATGAGGCACTGCACCCGGACACAAAAATTGTCCTGAACTTCGATGGATCCCAGGCACTCCGTACGCAGATTGAGCAGGGTGCTCCCGCAGATCTGTTCCTGTCGGCAAACACAAAACACATGTCGGCCCTGCAAGGGGAAGGATTGATGGTGAACGAATCCGTTGCGATCTTTGCAAAAAACAAGCTGGCCCTCATTGTTCCGAAAGAAAACCGGGCCAACATCACCGGTCTTCCTGACCTTGCGCAACCCGGTATCCGGCTCGTGATGGGGACAAAGGAAGTCCCGTTCGGGGATTACACCCGGCAGGCACTCGGGAAAATGGCCAATGACTCCGCTTACGGGCCGGCATACCGCGATGCCGTTATGAACAACGTGGTCTCGGAAGATCCCGCCGTCACAGCACTCGTTGCCCATATCCGTCTCGGTGAGGCAGATGCAGGAATTGCATATGCGTCCGATGTAAGTGAAGGGGATCGGTTACTGATTACAACGATCCCGATACCGGACCAGTACAATGTAATCGCCTCCTATCCGCTTGGGATTGTACAGGACTCTCCGGTTCAGGACCGGGCCGCAGCGTTCGTAGAGTTCATAGAATCCCCAGAGGGAAGTGCGATCTTAACGCGCTATGGGTTTACACCCGTAAGCCACTGAACCATTCTGGAATGAGACAGGAATAACCCGGACAGGAGATCAAACGAACATGACTATCACCATGGAACGGATCTGCAAGAGGGAAAACCTGCCGCTCCGTATCCTGATTGCTGTCTTGGTCGTGCTCGCGGTCGCGTTTATTGGCATCCCGCTGGTCGCTCTCCTGCTCAGGGTACCCCCGGAACTCCTGCTCGCCTCATTGCAGGACCCGGTGGTAATCGATGCCCTGTTTTTGAGTTTTTTTACTGCCAGCATCAGTACTGTAATCGTGATTGGCTTTGGGACGCCGATCGCGTACATCAATGCCCGCTGCCAGTACCCCGGAAAGAAGATCATCGATACCATCACGGACCTCCCGGTCGTGCTCCCCCCCGCAGTTGCCGGTCTTGCGCTGCTCATGGCGTTCGGGCGCCGGGGGCTTGTCGGGCAGTACCTGAACCTGATGGGAATCGATATCGCGTTTACGACCATTGCGGTGATCATGGCGCAGGTTTTTGTCGCCTCGCCGTTTTACATCCGGCAGGCCCGGACAAGTTTTGCCGGGGTCAACCAGGTGTATGAGCATGCCGCCCGGACGCTCGGGGCTTCACCGCTCACGACATTCTTCTCAATAACCGTCCCTCTTGCCCTCTCCGGTATTCTCTCCGGGGCAGTCATGACCTTTGCCCGGGCTTTAGGGGAATTCGGGGCAACGATTATGTTTGCCGGGAACCTGCAGGGGAAAACCCAGACCATGCCGCTTGCCATCTATGGCGCGATGCAGGGCGACATGGATGCCTCGCTCGTGCTTGCGGTAATGCTCGTTATCATATCGTTTGCTGTGATCATTATCGTGAAAGTCTTAACGGAAAAAGAAGAGGCGGCTTCATGATGGATATCGTGGTGAAAAAAGCGCTCCGGGATTTCGTGCTGGATGTCGATATCCAGATGCCGGACGGGGGGACACTTGTCCTTCTTGGTGAAAATGGTGCGGGAAAATCGACCATCCTCAACCTTGTTGCCGGGCTCATGACCCCGGATGTCGGGCATATCCGGATAGGCAGTGAAACCTTTATCGACACGGCAACCCGGACCTGCATTCCGGCTGAATCCCGTGGCACCGGCTATGTCTTCCAGAACTATGCCCTTTTCCCGCATATGACCATGTATGAAAATATCGCTTATGGCCTGCGCATCCGCCATCTTCCCCGCGATGAGATCGATGCCCGGGTCCGTAACCTTGCCGGGCAGCTCGGTCTGCTCGGGATCTGTGATGAGATGGTAGGAAAACTGTCGGGAGGCCAGCGCCAGCGGGTCGCCCTGCTCCGGGCACTTGCCGTAAAACCGAATTGTCTCCTGCTCGACGAACCGTTCAGTGCTCTCGATGTCCGGACACAGGTGCAGATGCGAGAGGAACTCAAAGAGGTCCTGTCTGCGGCAAAGATTCCTGCAATCATCGTCACCCACGATCTCCGGGACGCGGTTGCACTCGGTGACCGGATTTGTTTAATGGAACAGGGAAAGATCGTGCTCTGCGGGGATGCGGATGCGATCCTTCAGAAAGGGCGGCACCCGTTTATCGACCAGTTTTTTATCGGAACGTAAAGAAATATATCATCAGTATCTCCTTTTTTTTACCTGGATGAAACGGTAGTGAGCAGGTTCGCCATGCTATATTCCCTGTTGCCCGGTGATTCCCTTGTGCGGGTGCCATTTTAGCAACCTTCTGGATAATTTTTGCGATCACTGCATTAATGGTAATTACCAGTTCTTTTGGATACCATTGTGAACCAATGGCTGTGACATATTACCAGATAATTTTATCATGAAAAAAAATTAATTCGGAAAACAAAATTTTCTTTGCTTTTGTGCTGAGTCTTAAACTTCATGCATTTTTTTTTGAAAATGTATGGCTGTAAAACTCACCGCACCTCGATGAACCGCCAAAAATCCATGGTTCACGCGTATCAGACCGGTTTTGATAAAATACGTTTTATCTAAAAAAAAGAAACATTTTTAAACCATGGAAGGAATATGCTTTCTTGCAATATTAGGAGGAAAAATTCTGATGATTACGAAGAATGCACAACGACTGATCATACTCTTGATCTGTCTTCTTGCTCTGATCTCACCAGTATTCGGTGCAGATCCTTCTGGAGCGGCAACGTATGCAGATAACCCTGACACGGCAATAAACTTCAGCTGGGTTCTCATCTGTGGTTTTCTCGTTATGAGCATGCAGGCCGGGTTTGCCCTGCTTGAAGCAGGTCTGACCCGGGCAAAAAATGCTGCGAACATCATGATGAAGAACATGATGGACTTCTGCATTGGTGCTCTTGGATTCTGGGCAGTCGGTTTTGCCCTGATGATGGGTACTGCAACAGGTATCACCGGTCTGATGATTGGACTGAACGGGTTTTTCCTTTGGGGCAATGCCTATGATGTCTCAACCATTGAGATGTGGTTCTGGCAGATGGTTTTCTGCGCTACTGCGGCTACCATCGTTTCCGGGGCCATGGCAGAACGCACCAAATTCAGTACCTATTGTGTGGCCAGTCTCATTGTCACGGCATTCATCTATCCCCTCTACGGGCATTGGATGTGGGGTGGCGGCTGGCTCTCGCAGTTAGGCGCTCTTGACTTTGCCGGATCCGGCGTTGTCCATGCCGTTGGTGGTTTCATTGCACTGGCCGGTGCCTGGATGGTTGGTCCGCGTCTTGGCAAATACCGCAAAGACGGGACGCCGAACGGTATCCCGGGTCATAGTATCACTTTGGCTATCCTTGGTGTGTTCATCCTCTGGTTTGGCTGGTTCGGGTTCAACCCGGGAAGCACGCTTGCTGCCACCGAACTCAGGATCTCTGTCATCGCAGCAAATACTGTTCTGGCAGCAGCAGCTGGTGGAATTGTTGCAATGCTTATTACCTGGTGGAAATATGGAAAACCCGATGTACCGATGGCGGGAAATGGTGTAATTGCCGGACTTGTCGCAATCACTGCCGGATGTGCCTGGGTTAATCCTTCAGCTTCAGTGCTGATTGGCGCAATCGCGGGTGCACTTGTTGTTGCCAGTGTCTGGTTTATTGATTGGAAACTGCGTATTGATGATCCGGTCGGAGCAATCTCCGTGCATGGCGTCTGTGGTGTCTGGGGTATCTTGGCACTGGGCCTGCTTGCCGATGGGACCTATGGTGATGTTACCGGTCTCCTCTATGGCAATTCCGGGTTCATGGTGTCTCAGATCATCAGTGTCGTCACCGTGATTGTCTGGGCATTCGGTATGGGCGCTATCATGTTCTATATCCTGAAAAAGACCATGGGTCTCCGCGTATCGGATCGCGAACAGATAGAAGGACTTGATATTGGTGAACATGGAATGTCTGCTTATCCGGACTTTGTACCAATAGAGCCCCAAGTAAAAGGTGATTGAGATGATAAAAATTGAAGCAATTATCAGGTCACAGAAGATTGATGCAGTAAAGACCGCCCTTGATGCAGTCGGAGCCGGGTCAATGACGGTTTCCGAAGTGAGAGGAAGGGGCCAGCAGAAGGGAATTACCCAGCAATGGCGGGGAGCCGAATACGTGGTAGATTTCATTCCCAAGGCAAAGATCGAAATCGTTGTCCCGGATGAGAAAGCCGAGAAAATTGTAGATATTATCTGCGAAGTAGCAAATACTGGGAATATCGGCGATGGGAAAATCTTCCTCATACCGATAAAGGACGCCATACGGGTAAGGACAAAGGAGCGTGGGGACGGGATCCTGTAAGTTGATCCTTAACAATCTGTCATGCCCGCTGATGATTGAGTTAACAGAGGATCTGTTGATGGGAGCATAACTTCGCTCCCCCTCTTTCAGGTTTTTCATGTTGCAGTTTCAGCACGGGTCGATGATCAGAGATTGCTGGATGCAGGATCCAAAAATGGATACCGGAGGGATAATGATGGAAGTGTAATCAAAAAAACTATGACCGGTATGATAATGGGGATCACCACACCCCTCATTGTTCAGAGAACCGGTTGATTTCATACTTCAGAAATGTCCAACCAGAGATGAATACCACAATCAATACTATGTTTTTTTAAGGGAATTATATGGATCTTATAAAAAAACCAAAAGGATTCTTTAGGGGTTAGACTCAATGAAAATGATCTGGGCGCTTATCAGATCCGAATCTGTACAACTGGTAATTGATGCACTCGAAAAAACAGGAATCCATGCAATGACTAGAATAAATGTCGCTGGCCCTATCAGGGAACTGGGGCTTCCGGCAGGATCGATTTCGTCTGCGGAAATGTCGAAAGAGATGCTCATGTTCGTACTTGCAGATTGCGATGTCGCCAAGGCTGTTGTGGCAATAAGAACTGCGGCCAAGAACTGCTTAAAGAATTATCCGGATACCGGAAAGACCGGTAATGGAAAGATCTTTATCACTTATGTTGAAGATTTTTATACCCTCAGGACTGGCCAATAGGTGGCTGGGACAAAATTCATATGAAAATGATTGTTGCCATCATCCGGAATGAGTATCAGGAACCATTAAAAACTGATCTGGAAACACTTGGGATAATGGATGTTACGATCATTCCTGTATTGGATAAAGAATTGCAGAATGATGTGATTTGCGATGCGTATCCTGAGTTTACCCGGCAACAGAAATCCGGTATCCAAAAGTACCAGCAGCGTGGATTTCTCCCTGATAAAGAAAGTCCGGTATATCATGAACCTGAAATTACTTCCGAACAGGAATTCATTCAAAAAAGCATGTTTATGATGATAATAATCGATGAAAACGTTCATCCCATTGTTCAGACATTCGTTCATATCCATCAAAGCGGGCGATATGGTGACGGGAAATTATTTGTCTGCCCTATGGCCACTGCAATAGAGATCGGGAACGGGGATTGTGGTAACAGTGCGCTGTCATAAAAAAAAGTTTTCAACTCTTCTTCGTCTTTGAAATATCATCTGGAGTCTGGAAAAGACTATTCTGAATCATATTTTTTTTAATACAAGGATGAACCGCCATAAAGATTATGGAATATTTTACCTTCCCCCTCTTTTTCAGATAATATAACGCCATGAGTATCTCCCGGATCCAAATTCAGTATTAAAAAGGATGATGAGCTCGCCTTAGGGATGCGTGTGAATCGATCATCTTCTCGTGTATTCTTTTTTAAAATTACTCTGAAAATCCGAGGATCACACCTTGAGTGAAATTAAGCCATTTGCGGGCTCTGTTTTCAAAAACCCAATCCGGAAAACCCCGCAAAAAAGCCCGTTTCTGATCATTGGAAGAATAACTCCCATATTCGCTCCGATTGCCGAAATACGAGCGGAAACCCCCTCCCCTAACGGCTGCCAAAGGGTATTTAATCGAGGCTGTTTTTGCCACTTAGTTTATCCCATCCGGGTCAGGGAAACCCGGCCGGAATGAGAATATGGGGCACTTTTTTCAGGAAAGGGATAAAAAAATGGGTTTTTAAGCAGGTGAATAAAGCGCAGCCCGTAGCAGTGCCAGGTATGCTGCTGGTCTCCTAAACCAATTATTACGGGATTCTATGGTTTTTATTTCCTTACCTGTTCTTTTATGGAAAATGTATCCAGTACTTCAAGAGTAATTCTCGTGCCGAGAGATGGCTGGATCGCCTCTAACCAGAGGAAAAATCCTACCTTGGGCGGAGTTGGGCGTTCAAATTTGAAGTGGCCGTCTTTTACCTGCACCATCTTGTGGTACTCTTTCTTCTGCTTGGACCGGAGGTAGATGATCAGCTCAAATCCGGGAAGATCCGTGGCGATGATTGCTTTCGAATAATATTTCGAAAACTCTTCGAACTCGATTTTTTTACCCTTCACAGAAAGCCCATAGGAATCACAGAGTGCTTTTATTGCCGGGGGAAACAATCCTCCATAGAGTATTTTTTTAACAATCTGTCCGGTCTGGCTGTTTCTCTCAAAATTTTTCTTCTCGCCCGTTTTTGCAATCTCGGTGAAAAACTGCGTGCGCACTTCATCATGATAACGTTTGTAATCAAACGGGTTTTTAGTTGGAATGTCTGTTGCCCGAATCAGTTTGGGGTGGTTTTCGGGATTATTATAGAGAATGCGGGGGCGGTAATGTTTTACCAAAGATTTGATCTCCTCGCAGGAGCTGGTGTTAATGATCGCATTTGTCTTATCCTTGGCCAGCCGTTTGACAACAGAATAGTTGGAAAGGTCAAATGATGAGACCAGAAGGAATGGTGTCACTTTCTGGTTGTAGAGGTAACCCAGGAGTTTTTTCTTGAATTCGATCTCTGCTTCAAACTCTTTTAAATCTGCTGGGGAGGTGACAACTTCGGCAAAGGCAATGTGATTGTCCGAGTCGACAAGAAGCATATCAAACTCAGCAAGATCCTGGCCATTCCCCCGGACCGTAATATCTCCATATTTGGAATAAAAAATCCCATTCTGTCCGAGCCGGACCTCTTCGCGCTGCCGGGGGGCATCAGCGCCTTTCATGGCGAGATATTTTATCCGGTCGGAAGTATTCGAGATCTCTAAAAACATTTCGTACACGATGGCTTCGAACCAGCGTCCTTCTGCGGTACGCATCGGTTCGATATCAGGAGAGAAGAGTTTTTTCCGTTCGATCTTGTTCATGTGCCGCGTGGCATTGAGGGCGATTTTGGCGTTCGGTTTGAAATTTTTAAAATTTAAATTCAGCCACGGGATCATAATTGCAGTAGTAAATTTCTTTCATAGTAGTAATTACATTCTGCTATGGATGCGAAGTATGGTTTAATTTTTTCATGGTAAATTATTTATATATTGGAAAGATATTTCCATCGTACCTCAGATCTGTACAAAATGCAGGTCGGTGGTAGTACAAAGAAGAAAGGGGGGATAAAAATGCCAAGCGCTAAAAAAATAAACGGTGTGGATCCTGTGCCGCGGTACATCATGCCGGATGCATCGGAACCTGATTATGCGGCAATTCTTGAACAGTTACAGGAATACCAGTATTCGCTCATTGGTTCTTCGTATTTTTATATCCGTGCCGGAGAGGACTATTGTTCCCTGTGCCGGATAGTGCCGGGTGGCGGCAAGATATACTTCCATGAAGTTGTCGATCATGAAAAACTGGGTATATCAGAAGACGATCTTGAGGAAGCAATACAGCAGGATACCGGAAAATTAATGATTCCGTCTCATTACCCGATTACTCCACACATAGAAATGAAATTACACGCCCTACTGGATTTCCAATAACTTTTTTTTTATTTCCGCCGTATCATCCTGCTGCATGGGAATGTCGCTACGATAGAAATTTTGTGCTATGGCCGGTAATAACCAAAAAAAGAGGGGATTAATTCCCCCGGGAAAGTGATAGCTGACCCGATTTTATTTTATGCTTCAATCTCTCCGGTTCGTATCCTTAAGGATTTTTCAACCGGCATAATAAAGATCTTCCCATCCCCGATTTTTCCCGTGCGGGCTGATTCGGTAATGGTCAGGACCAGGTTATCAACCTCAGAATCCCTGACAACGATTTCGAGCTGGATTTTTGGCAGGAGATCCACTGTCATCAGCCCTCCCCGGTACTCCAGGGCAATTCCCTTCTGTTCGCCGCGACCTTTGACTTCTGTGATGGTCATGCCGTTGAAGCCTTTGTCTTCAAGAGCTTTTTTGACAAACTCGAATCGTTCCGGTTTAATAATTGCTTTTACCATTTTCATGTTAATCACCGTTATATTGTCCGCTCCCCATGCTGGGAGATATCGAGACCTACGTACTCTTCCTCTTCACTGACGCGAAGGCCCATGGTTTTGTCGATAACAACTGCGAGAATGTACGTTATGACAAAGGCGTATATTACTGCAGCGCCTGCCCCGACAACCTGTGCAATAAACTGCTGGACATTGCCTTCGATAAGTCCTGATTTCCCGTTGATAGCTGCCACGGCAAAGATACCCGTAGCGAGTGCTCCCCAAAGGCCGCCCATACCGTGGACCGCCCATGCGTCGAGGCTCTCGTCAACTCCTTTGGACTGCCTCCAGAGCATGATGCTGTAACAGAGCGCTCCTCCAACTGCACCGATGATTATCGCCGCCATTGGTGTTACGAACCCGGCTGCGGGAGTTATCGCAACTAGACCTGCCACTGCGCCCGAGACAAATCCAAGCGAACTCGGTTTGCCGCCATGTGCCCAGGACACGAGCATCCATGCGAGTGCACCTGCTGCAGCTGCGGTATTGGTAGTGACAAATGCTAACGATGCCAACCCGTTCGCATCAATTGCGCTGCCCGAGTTAAACCCGAACCAGCCGAACCAGAGGAGGGCCGCACCGAGAATGGACCAGGGAATGTTTGCCGGCTCCATTGCGTACTTGCCGTACCCAACACGTTTACCGATGACCAGCGCGAGTGCAAGTGCTGCAAAACCAGAACTGATGTGGACAACCGTCCCCCCGGCAAAGTCGATTGCACCGAACTGTGCAGTCCAGCCACCACCCCAGACCCAGTGAGCAAGCGGGTCATACACAATAGTTGTCCAGAGCGCCGCAAAGACCAGGAATGAGCTGAACTTGATCCGCTCTGCAAACCCTGAGGTTACGATTGCCATAGTCACCGTAGCAAAGACCAGCTGGAAGACCATGAAAAGCAGTCCCGGTATAACCGGGCTGTAGGGTCCCGCTTCCATGCCTACGTTATTCAACCCGAGGTACTCCAAGTTGCCAATGAACCCGCCGACATCCGAACCGAATGCGAGGGAATACCCGATCAACACCCATTGGATGCTGACGAGTGCAAAGGCAACGAACGACAGGGTGATCATGTTGATGAAATTTTTCTTCCGTACAAGGCCCCCGTAGAACAATCCTACGCCCGGCGTCATGATCATGACAAGCGCCGTTGAGGCAAGAATCCATGCTGTTGCTCCTGTTTCAATAGCCATTCATTTCACCTGTAAAAATTAATTTTTCATATTTATTGGAGAATATAAAGGTATTTCCTTTACTCCAGAATTTCGATCCTGCAAGAGGGCCGGTAAAGACTTCCACCAGATGTTAATCCGGATAGAAAGTCCGGGAAATTGATTTGTGTCATAGTGGGAGTTTGTCATTCTGATCAATACAACGATTTGTTTTTGGATTTACTAGAAGGAAGTTGCATTCCTACGTATTTAAAATAATTGTTTGTGATCCAAAAAAAAATTAGTAGGTAGCCAGGTACCTGTCCAGTTCCCACGGGTGAACTGCAAGGCGGAAGGAATCGGTCTCCATCTCTGCGATGCGGGTAAGGTTCTCTACAACATGGTCGCCAAGAGTCTTGCAGATGATATCATCCTTGAGGAGCGCTGCATTTGCCTCAGAAAGGCTTGCGGGCAGCATTTCGATATGAAGTTTCTTTCGTGCTTTTGCATCCATGTGGTAGATGTTGGTATTGGTGCTTTCCGGTGGCATGATCTTGTTCTTGATACCATCAAGTCCTGCTGCGAGCATGGAGGCAAAGGTGAGGTATGGGTTGCACATCGGATCCGGACTGCGGAACTCTGCACGGGTACTATTACCGCGGGCTGCGGGAACGCGGACAAGGGCTGAACGGTTGGCTGCACTCCATGAGATGTAGCAGGGAGCTTCATAACCGGGGACGAGGCGCTTGTACGAATTGATGGTCGGGTTTGCTACCCGGGTGATTGCCCGTGCATGCTTCAGGATACCGCCGATGTAATACATCGCGGTGTCGGAGAGCTGAAGTTCTGCATTTGCATCATAGAATGCATTCTTCCCATTCTTGGCAAGGGAACCGTGGGTGTGCATACCGCTCCCGTTAATGCCGGCAATCGGTTTTGCCATGAAGGATGCGTGGAGCCCATACTGGAGGGCAATTGACTTGGTGGCAAATTTGAACGTGATCACACGGTCAGCAGTGGTAAGGACATCGCCATATTTGAAATCAATTTCGTGCTGGCTGTCGGCGACTTCGTGGTGGGAGGCTTCAATCTCAAATCCCATGTCGGTCAGTGCCATAACAACATCGCGTCGGACATCTTCTGCAGAATCTGTAGGTGCAAGATCAAAATACGCGCCGTGATCTTCAAACTCTGTAGTGGGTACGCCATCGTACATCTTGAACAGGAAAAACTCGAGTTCAGGTCCGGTGTTGAAGGTATATCCCATCTTAGCTGCTTCAGTCATTGTTTTGCGCAGGACAAACCGGGGGTCTCCTTCAAAGGACTTGTTCCCATAGGTCTGGACATCACAAATGAAACGTGCGACTCTTCCTTCCTGGGGTCTCCAGGGGAGAACCGCGTAGGATTCCGGGTCCGGTTTTAAGATCATATCGGATTCTTCGATCCGTGCAAAACCTTCAACAGATGATCCATCAAACCAGATTCCTTCTGTAAGGGCTTTCTCCGCCTGGATTGTAGGGATAGCAACATTTTTGGGCATCCCCTGGATATCCGTGAACTGGAGCCGGATGAATTTGACTTTATCCGCTTCAATTTTCTTGAGCATCTTCGTTACGTCTGCTGACATAATGGAAGAAAGATTCCACCCAATCGCATATATATTTTGTTAACTAACGTAATTGAGCAAAAACTCAACGAACTTTTAAGAAAGGCTTAGTATAATGAATCATTGTTCTTTGTGATAATATGTGTGGTATAATTGGTGTAATTGACAGGAACCGCCAGCTCATGGATGGCGGGAAGATCAGGGATTCGCTCGCTATGATGGATGAGCGCGGTAGCGGAGAAGGAGCCGGTTATGTCGCCTATGGGATATACCCGGATTACAAGGACTACTATGCCCTGCATGTATTCTTCGACAATATCCGTGAGAACAAGGGAGCCCTTGATACCCTGCTCGAGAAATGGGGTACCATCGTCCATGATGAGCAGATCAAGACCTACGAGCAACCCAATATCCGGAAAGTCCACACCCCCTGGAGATATTTCTTCCGCCCTGACCGCAGCCTGATGCCGAAAAGTACCACACCCGATGAAGACATCATCACCCACCTGGTCATGAAGGTTAATGCAGAAAAGAACGGTGCGCTGATCTTCTCCTCGGGAAAGAATTTGGGTGTCTTCAAAGCCGCCGGCTGGCCGGAAGATGTGGCAAATTTTTACCGGATCGAGGATTACAAGGGATATCTCTGGCTAGCCCACAACCGGTACCCGACCAATACCTCCGGGTGGTGGGGTGGGGCACACCCCTTTAATCTCCTGAACTGGAGCGTTGTGCACAACGGTGAGATCACCTCCTATGGTACGAACCGGCGCTATATCGAGAGTTTTGGCTACAAATGCACCATGTATACCGATACCGAAGTAGTAGCCTATCTAGTTGACCTGCTGGTACGGAAACACGGCCTCTCTGAGAAACTGGCCGTGCGGGCACTTGCCCCGCCATTCTGGGAAGACATTGACCGGATGCCACCCAAAGAGCAGGAACTCAACCGGGCTATACGTCTCACTTATGGACCTGCGCTCATGAATGGTCCGTTTGCGATCTGTGTTGCCAACGAGAATACACTCGTGGGATTTACGGACCGTATCAAGCTCCGCCCGCTCGTCAGCGGTGAATCCGGTGATCGACTCTACATTTCCAGCGAAGAATCTGCCATACGAAGGATCGATCCGGATGTAGAAAATATTACCATGCCAAAAGCCGGTGAACCGGTGATCGGGAGGGTGTATTCATGAGCATCGGCAGCATTCCTCAAAAATTCAAAGTATCAATTGATCCGGATCGCTGCATGTCCTGCGGACGCTGTGTCGAGAACTGTTCGTATGGCGTGTTCCGGCAGGAAGGAGATGAGATCCGGATCAACTCCCGGAACTGTGTTGCCTGCCACCGCTGTATCGCCTTCTGCCCGCGCGATGCGATCGATATCGAGGAAAAACCCAATGATTACCGGAGCCACCCGCTCTGGACCCGGGAAGTCAGGGAAGCGATCTTCAACCAGGCAAAAACCGGTAAAATTATCCTTGCCGGGATGGGAAATGCCAAGCCCTACCCGGTCATCTTTGACCGGTTGGTGCTGGATGCCTGTCAGGTAACCAACCCGAGCATCGATCCCCTCCGTGAGCCCATGGAGCTGCGCACGTATATCGGCAAGAAACCTTCATCGCTTAAATTAAAGCAACACCCTGATGGCGATGTCGAACTCATAACCAAACTCGTCCCCAATCTCCAGATAGAGACGCCCATCATGATTGGGCACATGAGCTATGGTGCCATCAGCCTGAATGCCCAGACTGCTCTTGCAAAAGCCGTGACCAAAGTTGGTACCTTCATGGGAACCGGAGAAGGCGGTCTTCACGATTCCCTCTACCCGTACCAGAAGAATATGATTGTCCAGGTGGCATCAGGCCGGTTTGGTGTGGATATCAACTATCTTGAGCGCGGGGCAGCCATCGAGATCAAGATTGGCCAGGGAGCAAAACCGGGAATTGGCGGGCACCTGCCGGGCGAAAAAGTCTGCGCGGATGTGTCCTGCACCCGGATGATCCCGGAAGGAAGCGATGCAATCAGCCCCGCTCCGCATCACGATATCTACAGTATTGAAGATCTCAAACAACTGGTACGCGGCCTGAAAGAAGCCACCGAATGGAAAAAACCCGTCTTTGTCAAGATTGCCGCAGTCCATAATTCAGCTGCTATTGCTGCGGGGATCGCACGTTCCGCTGCAGATGCCGTTGTTATTGACGGGTTCCGAGGCGGAACCGGTGCAGCCCCCCGGGTATTCCGGGATAACGTGGGTATTCCGGTTGAAGCCGCGGTCGCCAGCGTTGACGCAAAACTCCGCCAGCAGGGTATCCGGCACAAAGTGTCCATCATTGCAAGCGGAGGTATCCGCGAGAGTGCAGATGTAGCAAAGATCATCTGTCTCGGTGCTGATGCAGTCTACATCGGCACATCAGCACTCGTTGCCATGGGTTGCCGGGTCTGTGGTACCTGTTACCGGGGTAACTGTGCCTGGGGGATTGCCACCCAGAAACCTGAGCTGACAAAGCGCCTGGATCCCGAGACAAATGCTGTGCAGGTTGCAAACCTGATCCATGGGTGGACCGATGAGCTTGCCGAGCTGATGGGTGCTGCAGGTATCAACAGCATCGAAAGCCTGCGGGGCAACCGGGACCGGCTCCGGGGCTACATGCTCGACGAAGGCCTGATGGAAGTCCTCGATGTTAAGTCCGTGGGGGCCTGAGATGACTATGGTTCGCATTAACGCACACCAGATCCATTACACGCCCCTGAACCAGCAGATTCGGGCTGCGATTGCCAATGGCGCCAAAGAGATCATTATCGACAATGTCTTAGGCCAGCGTTTTATCGGTGATGGTGTGAGGGGAGAGGATGTCACTATCACCGTCAACGGAGTCCCGGGCGGAGATCTGGGCATGTTCATGAGCGGTCCGACCGTCATCGTCAACGGCAACGCCGACCATGCACCCGGAAATACCATGGACAAGGGCAAAGTCATCATCCATGGAAGTGCCGGGGATGCAGTTGCCCACAGTATGCGGGGCGGCAGGGTCTATGTCCGCGACAATATCGGGTACCGTGGTGGCATCCACATGAAGCAGTACATGGAGAAGCGACCGATCCTTGTTGTCGGGGGCGCAGCACGGGCATTCCTCGGAGAATATATGGCCGGGGGGCTTCTCATTGTCCTGGGCCTCAATGGTGTAACGCCGATATCAGAACGGGGTGTCGGAAGCGGCATTCATGGCGGCGAGATCCTGGTGCGGGGTCCGGTGGATGAACAGTATCTCGGCGTCGGTGCGAAACAGACCCCGGCAACCGATGAACAGAAAGCCATGATCAAACCGATTATCGAGGATTTTGCGAAGATGTTTAACCTCGACCCGGCTCCGCTGCTGGCTGCTGACTACACACGAATTGCTCCGGCAAGTGCACGGCCGTTTGCAAACAAGTACACATGGGAGTGATGAAGATGGCACTCAAGAGTTATCTCGATTTGAAAAGCGAGGTCTGGGACAAGGGTATCTGCTCGGGATGTGGTGCCTGCGTGGCGGTCTGTCCGGCCGATGCCATCTCCTTTGATGAAGGGGAGATGGTGCTTACACCAAAGAGCAACGGGTACTGCAAGCAGGCAACTGATGGCGTGAGCTGCGGGGCATGTTACGCGGTATGCCCCCGGGTTGGCGACCAACCGGCCGAGACACTCGGGAAGTATCTCGAACTGGCCTGTGCGAAAGCGGCCTTTGACGTCCCGCATAAACAGAGCGGGGGGGCAGTCACAGCAATCCTTGCCAATGCACTGGACCAGGGCCTCATCGACGCAATCGTTACGGTCACTGAAGATCGCTGGACTCTCAAACCGTCATCAGTCATCATCACGAAATCCGATGTGCTGGTACAGCAGGCCGGCAGCCGCTACAGCTGGTGGGTGCCGCTTCTTGCTGCGCTCAAGCACGCGGTGGTGGAACGCAAGTTCAAGCGAATCGCTGTCATAGGAGTTCCCTGTGCAGTCCAGGCGGTTGCACGCATGCGGGAGAGCGATAACGATCTGCTCATGCCGTACGGGAAGGCGATCCGGCTGGTCATCGGTTTGTTCTGCACCGAGACGTTCGATTACGCGACCCTCATCCAGGGAAAAATCCTTACCGAATACAAAGTAGAGGCACACGAGATTAGCAAACTGGATGTAAAAGGAAAACTCGAAATTCTCAAACATGATGGCACCACGGTTATCGTGCCGCTTGCTGAACTGGAATCCTGCATCCGCAAAGGGTGTCACTCCTGCACGGATCTCACCGCGGTGTTATCCGATATCTCTGCCGGGGCCATCGGGAGCCCTGCCGGCAACACAACACTGATCATCCGGACCCCCACGGGCAAAGGATTTGTTGACAGTGCCGTGCAGAACCACAAACTTACCCTGACTCCGGGTGTCGATACTGCTCCCATCGAGAAGCTGGCATCGGCAAAAATTAAGAAAAATGCAAAAAAGTGAGTCCTTGTTCCGGTGACTGATTATCGAAGTGGGGAAAAGAACCCCTGCGATACCCATTTTCCTGAATCTATCATATTCCCTTTTTTTTAACGTGATGCACACCGTTCGTCTACTATCTTATCATCCAGGAACCGACACGTCGGAAAAAAAGATCCTCATATTCTCATTCCGGCAGGGTTTACAGCGCCCGGATGGAGTAAACCAAGTGGCTTTTTTTGACTCGGTTTAAGGGCCTTTGGCGGGCTTTGAGTGAGATTGTTTCCACCTTTATTTTGGCAAACGGAGCGATATTCGGGAATATTTTCCTTACAATTAGAAAAGAAGGAATTATCGGGGTTTTCCGGTATTGACCAGAATCTAAAAACGGGAAAAAGAGCCCGCAAATGGCGTATTTTTTTCATTATTTATCATGGGGGTTGGAATCCCCATACCTCCAATAGCGATGAACCCCACCCCCCCCGGAGGGGCGCCACCGCGGCGGTTTTGATACTTTTTAATGCGATCTCATAATCATCGCAGTGCTGCGTGCAGTTCCGCAAAATTATGAAACCAAAAGAACCTGAAAGGGGGTCAAGGGGGGCTCCCCTTGGGTTGCCTCCCTCTCTGGGGGAGAGAGGGGGTCACACTCGCAATTTTTAAAGAGCTGTCTTTCACTCCCGTTTGACCCGCACCAGTGGAGAACACCGGTCAAAAAATCCCGCTATAAACGGTGCGAATTCCTCGTGCCAGCACTCCGTCCCACAATGGAGTTTCCACCCGCTTGCAAGCACCTGCCGGACATGTTTTCCCAATCTTACCTCCAGCAGACTTTCGGAAGTGAGCAGGTCTTCTACCCGGGTAAATTCCCGGGGCACTTCCATCTCGTACTTCCCTTCATTGATATAGGGTCCCGGTAAGGAAGAGACGACATGCTTTTCCCGGAATTTTTCCGCATTCACCCGGTTCCAGAGCGGAGGTCCCTGGTGTATGCGGACGCTGGGGAGTTCTGTTACTAATAATTCCATCAGGAACATGCACCGCTCCTCTTCCATGGTATAGTGAACGTGGTGCACCGCAAACCCGTTTCGTTCGAGATGTTCAGCAATGGCAATCATGCTCCGTTTGAGCTGCGGCACAATGACTTCTTCAATATAGGGAGGTGTTGCAAACGTGATCGCATAGAGGCCCGTGCCCCGCTTTGCAAGAAGGTTGCCAAGCTCTTCTCTGGTGATTGTCTGCGGCGCAGGCAATAAAAAATATTTTTCTGAGGGGGATTCGATATATCCCCGGGCCAGTTCCACAAATTCCACCATGCGGTCGAGCGACACTGCCGCTGCAACATTGCGCCGGGGATCTACCGGATCGATCACGATGAGCGGTTCGTCAAACTCTTTTGCTGCATGATGTTCCGGATCAATGACCATATGCGGGTGCCATTCGGCCGTAGCTTGCAGGAGCGGGGTAAACCCGCCATAGTAGAGGACCAGCAGTTCGCAGAGGTACCCGGAGAACCCTTCGGTCATCTGATCGGAGCCGTAGATGCCCCCGGCCTTGGTGAATCGCTTGAGCAGGAGCACATCATCGATCAGGCCATTGATCTTGTCGGTGATATAGCGCGTGTGAAACGGGGTGCGGTCAACTGCGCTCTGGATCTTTGTGGCACTGTCCACGTTGTAGCAGGGCACAAGATCTACATCCACATCGTCAATCACGGCATTGATATACGGGTGCTCGGCGTACTTCTCGTGATACTTAGTCGAGAACTCTGTGGCAATCTTTCGTGCAAGGGCAAGTCCCTCCTCTTCAAGCGCCTCGCGGGAGAGACCGGCATCAAAGAGCATGAACACATCAAGGTCACGGTCTCCCCGCACCCAGGTGTGGCGGGCAATCGATCCCACCACCATGCCCTGCGCCTTCCCGCTCTTGGCAATCGCCTCCAGCAGGCGTTTTGCGATGCCGCAGACATGCTCGCGCTCCGCGAGTGTCGGGCGGAGAGTAGCAAGCACTGCCTCTTCAAGGGGCAGCCGGGTTACCATGTGACCTCCAGCAGATCCTCGTACACCGGCCCCTGCGGTGTAAGGGTACTCTTTTTTAATTTCAGCCCGGTGATTGAACAGCTCCCGTATTCCCTGGTGTCCAGCTGGCTGATTGCTGCAAAGAGCGAGGGATCCGGCGATTTAACCCGGGCTACCGTTGCATGAGGGGTAAACCTGCGGGTTTCACGGACAAACCCTAAGGGATGAAGTGCTTCTTCAACGCGCTGGAACACCCGCTCCGACTCCCCGTCATCGTCAATCGTGCACCAGGCCGTGTGCGGGCGTGACGGGTTGTTGAGGGTTACTTTGCGAGCCGTAACCAAAAACGGGGCAACCCGGATTGTGCGGAGCGCATCCATAACCGCGGGGATCTTCTGCTCTGTGACCTCGCCTAAAAATTTGACCGTGATATGGATGAGTGCAGGTTCTACGAAGGTAAGACGCGCCCTGCACCCGTGCAGGACATCCTGTGCTTCTGTCAGCTGCTCCCGTATCTCCGTGAAAAGCTCAAGCGCAACAAAAACCCGTACCATTGAATGTATTATTATTGCATACCTCTACAAATGGTGATCGTTTTTTATGTTCCGCTTTTGTAGTGATGAATTTATGTTTGGAAAAATCTGCGTGCACAAACCATGATTTTTTTATTCACCTAATGCCTAATTGATAATTACAGAGTGAGGGTTATTTTTATGCCAGAAAATCCGCAGTTGATTGTATATACGCTAGAATTTTGCCCGAACTGCGACCTCCTGAAAGGGTTTTTAAAAACGGGGGGTCATGCTTTTGCCGAACGCGATCTATCAACAGCGGAATCCCTTACCGAGCTGCGGCTGAACGGAGTCTTTGTTTCAGAAGCTCCCGTCCTGCAAGTGAATGACGACTTCTTTACCTCCGCAGATCTCTTTCCCTCAGGTAAACTGGATGGCGCACATATAACAAAACTGATTGCGGGTGAATGATGCCCCATAAGGAGACCCGCCAGCAGACTATCTTTGGTGCGTATGCCCCAACCCTTCCCCCGGTGCGGACCAGCGATGGGCATATCGTCGAATGGGACCGTGACCGGATCATCCACCAGATTGTACAAGAGACCAAACTTGTCGAGACGTTTTACGGCTATCACGGTGCGGACGAGGCTACTGCGCAGGAGATTGCCCGGGACGTGGAGAACAAGATAAAAAGCATGGGACTCAAGTCCCTCTCCGGCCCCCTCATCCGCGAGATCGTGAATATTACCCTGCTTGAAAAGGGAATGATCCAATACCGGAATGTCTCAACCCGGGTCGGTACTCCTGTTTACGATGCTCACATGATTGACGTGGGTAAGGGATTTGAAGCGCACGACAATGCGAACCTGCAGGAGAATGCCGAGACCAGCCACAAGAAGAAGGCGGACAAGATCTCCAAGGAACAGTACCTGCTCCAGCTCCCGCCCAGTCTTGCCGACTACCACTTATCCGGCGAGATGCACATCCATGATCTCGAATATTTCGGCACGCGCCCGTTCTGCCAGGACTGGGACCTGCGCTACTTCTTCTATTACGGCCTGATGCCGGATGGCACCGGCACGAAAGCCTCGGTTGCGGGCCCGGCCAAGCGGGCGGAAGTTGCAATTCTTCACGCGGTCAAGGCGCTCGGCTCCGCCCAGACGAATTTTGCCGGTGGACAGGGCTATTATAATTTCTTAACCTTCCTCTCGCCTTTTGTCGAGGGCATGGCGTATGAAGAGATCAAACAGCTGATACAGATGTTTGTGTACGAGATGACGCAGATGATGGTGGCCCGGGGCGGGCAGCTCGTCTTCTCCTCCATCCAGCTCACTCCCGGTGTCCCTTCCCTCTGGCAGGACAAGCCCTGTGTCTTTAAAGGAAAGGTCTGGGACGGGAAATCCGCACCCAAGCGAACCTATGGCGAGTTCGAGCGCGAGGTTCGCCTGCTCTTCAAGGCAACCATGGAAGTGATGCTTGAGGGTGACTACTGGGGCAAGCCCTTCAACTTCCCCAAGCCCGAGATCAGCATTGAACCGGAGTTCATGGGTGAGCGCGAGGAGTTCAACAAAATGCACCCCGAGCTCCCCACGTACCAGGAACTCTACCTGCTGACCTTTGAGCTGGCCTCCAAGTTTGGCACGCCCTACTATGACAACCAGCTTCCCGCATACCGCGGTGCGGGCAAGGGCATCTCCTGTTACCAGTGCTGCGCTTACCAGTTCTCGGCAGTTGCGGAGGAAGATTCGGATTTCGACCGGAAACTCTTCTTTGAAGAAGGCAAGCATTTTTCGATGGGTTCGTGGCAGGTAGTCTCGGTCAACTGCCCGCGTGCGGCTTACAATGCGGAGGGAGACGATGCCCGTCTCTTTGCCGAGCTCAAGAAACTCATGGATGTGGCAGTCGAGATCTTCAAGATCAAGCGCCGCTGGATGGACAATATCCGCGGGAACGGGCGGATGCCCTTTGCCATGCAGCGCCCCAAGGATCCCAACACGGGTGATCGCGGTGCCGTTGCCGTTGATCTCGAAGGTCTCGTGTACACGATCGGTGTGGTCGGCGTCAACGAGATGGTCCAGCACCATATCGGAAAGCAACTGCACGAATCCAAGGACGCCTTCAAACTTGCTATCCGGGCAATGACCGAGCTGGAACTCTACGGGCGCGAACTCAGCAAGAAGAACAACATGACCATTGCACTTGCCCGCACACCGGCCGAGACGACCGGTCAGCGGTTTGCGGTAGCCGATCTTCTTGACCGCCGCTACCACGACTTTGCAGTAAAGGTGATCAAGGGCGACGTCGAGCTCGGCCTTGAACAACTGGGCAAATCCCGTGATCTCCCGATCTACTATACGAACGGTACGCACGTGGCCCCGGGGGCGAATGTTTCCCTGCCAAAGCGCATGGAGATCGAGCATGTCTTCTTCCCGATCGTAGATGGCGGCAACATCTTCCATATCTGGCTGGGAGAAGGGCGCCCCGATCCACGAGGTCTTATGGATATGGCCATGAAACTCTGCCGCACCACCCAGATCGGGTACTTTGCCTTTACCCGCGACATCACGGTCTCGCTCAAGCAGTTCCATGAGATGCGGCCGGAAAAGAAATCCATCAGCCAGTGGGAACCTTCCGATATTCCCGTGAAAGTATAATCGTCCAGTTGCCAGTGCCCATTGCCCTTGCGGGCAGCGTAACCGGATAAAATCCGCTTTTTTTATTAGTTGCCGGGGTGACTAATTCAGTATGGGACAAAAATTCTGTACTGCTTGCGGGGCTGTCCTCTCCCCGGGGGTAAAATTCTGTGAAAGTTGCGGTGCGGCGATTGAGCCGTTTCCCCCGGCGTTTCCCCCGGCGTTTCCCCCGGCCGGGAGCTCACCGGCACCCGCAGCGCCCGTATCTCCCGAACCGGCAGGAACAACGAAAGCAATCCCCCTTCCCAAGATCATTGTGGGAATCGTAATTGTCCTCGTTCTTCTGGCCGGAGTAGCGTATATTTTTGTGCTGCCAAAACTGTCCGGTGGATCTATTCCTCCCGTTCTCCCAGGAACAACGGGAACCCCGACCCCTCTCGCTACCCCCGTGGTAACTGAATCGACACCGGCTATGGTTGCGACAATTGAGGTACCCCCGACCCTGATTCCCGATCCATTTCCGGATGCATACAAGGTGAAGGAGTTGTTCAATTTTAACGAAGGCAAGTACGCCAGCAGGGCAACCTTATACCGGTACTGGATGAATGCGACCTACCAGTGGCACAATGATATGGATAATCGCTACTATACGGAGAAACCGAAACAGGGATTCAAGTACCTGTTTGTCTTTGTGAATATCGAAAATATTGGTAAGGATGGGTATCCCTACCCGAAGTCCAGCATGATCCGTGTGCACAATGACGGTGATGTCTACTATGTCGACTCCACCCATTACCTTCCGGATAAGGCAACGGACCGCAAGGCGATACCTGTCGAGATTAAGGAAGTCGAGACGCAGTCCGATTATTTCAACCTGGAGCGGGTTGAGGATTATGGGTACTCTCATGCAACTACCCAGGATTTTGTCTATCCCGGGCAGGGAAATGCGATCGATGGCTACCTGATTTACCAGGTACCCACGTCCCTGAAACCAGAGGACACCTACGTTGAGATCCAGTTTGACAGCAATGACCGGGCTGCCTGGAAACTCGGCTGATATTCATCAATTTCTTTTTGTTTCTGTTTTGCACAGAATCTGTGAATTATTAAAAAAAGTATCAGAGTTGGGAATATACCGGCTCTTTCTTGAGCGTGATATCCATCACGCCACGGTGGACCCGGTAGTAACTGTGGATCCGGTCTACCTTATGCTCAAGTATGATGGTAGTGGTGTGATCATCGGCAATAATTCGCACAACTTCCGGTTCGATGTCAGCGATAGGCGCGTTCTTGAGGGTAGCCGGCATCTCTGCGGTGATGAAGATCTGGTCTTCGCTCTCAGTCAGCTCGTAAGGGATCTCGCCATCGTCTTCAGGTATGCCTCCCCGGAAGATACCGGGATCGCCATTCATGGGCTGGCGGGAGATGATGGTATATCCCACGATACGGGCATGTTCATTATCCGGCATGTTCTTGACGATATCTTCAACAATCTTTGCCAGGTTGCTGAAAACATCATCGTAGGGATTGTTCGGATTATTCTGCATGAACGCCTCGAAGTGAGTACTGTTCTTTTACTCTCTTTACGATCCCCACCCGTTCAAATCTTCTGAGGTGGGTGACCAGTTCATTCTGGGGCACCTTGGTTGCTTCCTCAAGTTCAGGAAGGGTAAGTGAATCGTGCGAGAGTGCGATAATTACAGTAAAATCTCTCTCGCTCAAAAATATATCCTTATGGTTATGGGCAATATCAGAAATCTTGAGCTCTATGTCGTGGTTAACCTGCTCAAGCGAAGAGAGGATCTGGTCATGCGCCTTGATCATCCGCGCGAGCATGATGACTGAATTTTTCAGTTGTTCGTTCTGCTCTCCCTTAGTGCCCGTCATGGCGCTTGGAACCCGTGCCTGCCTCAGGCTCACATCGATCAGGATGTCGTTTTCCAGGTAGTAATATTTCCTGCGCCGGTCATCGGTCTCGCAGGACAGGATTGATTCGCGCTCCATCAACTGGAGGTGATCGATGACCGCTTTTGGGGAGAGCAGGAGCGTGTCAGATATCTCGGTGACAAAACAGGGTTTCTGCCGGAGCAGTTCGATGATGCGCCGCCGGTTCCGGTTCCCGAGTATATCTAACAGGCGGGCAACTTCCCGATCATCGTCCATGATTTACATAATGTTAGTGTTGGTCACAGATAAATCACTTGAGGAGCGTTCATAGGAATTAGAGCGAACAATTACTGCCATTTTGTGACGATATAATAATTGTAGCCATCGCTTGAGACCCCGATTCCGACATCACTGGTATCCTTGTCCAGTATCCGGGAAACAGAACCGGGATCGCTTGTCCGCCACGCATCAAAGAGCATGGGTTCCAGTCGGATACCGGACATGGCCCAGGATAATTTCGGATAAATGAAAACATCGGAATCCTGATCCGCTGGTGTTTTTTGCCAGGTGGAATAGGCTGTCCGGGATACCTGGATTTCCTGGCTCGCGAGCAATGCCTCATGGGCGAGTGTGTCACTGATGGTGACTGCCGGCAGGCTGGAAGCCGCGCGCTCCGTATTTATCCAGGCAACCAGGTGTCGGGGAATTTCCGGATTTTCATCTGCAAGGATGCCCGATGAGATGGTGAACCAGGCCATTGCTGCAAAAACAGCAAAAAGAATGACGATCAGGACCTTGAGATATTTTTTCTTTCTGCTGACACCCAGGACATGGATCTTTTTCTGGTGATGGTGGGATGCGGGAGTATGATCTGACATAAGAATTCTTAGTCAGACATGAGCAGAATGCGGATAAATAATCAAAAAATTGTGCAGGTTCATTCGCACAACCGTGAGGTTATGCCATTGAGGTTGTTTGTAAATTATGCGAAAGTTGTATTTTTTTGCACAACTTCACGCTCTGGAGAAGTGGGGTTGAATCAAATTGGACTGCCCACCAGGTGATAGATGAGACCTTCCAAATATGAAGGGGGTCAAGGGGGTGCACCTCTTGGGCTGCTTCCCCTTCCTATCAGCCACAGAGGATAACCAAGCAATGGGAAAAAATTTTCAACAGAACAATTTCTAAAAAAAAAATTACGGTGATATTTTCTGTTTCAGGATCGGTGCAAGACGCTCAAGAATGTTACTGTTGGCAGGAGTCACGTAGATCAGGTGCTGGCCGATAACAACAAGGCTTCCCACCGGCTTGCTGCGCCCGACTTGTTGGGCATAATGTAAACGGACCGCCGCATCCCGGGATTCGGCGTTGTCAAATGACTGCGTGGATACGGAAATTGTCTCGCCGGTATTGTCCGTGAGGACATAGGTTTTCCCACCCTGTGCTCCGGGCAGGTTCCAGGTTGAATCCCTGACACTCGCAACGGTAATTCCCGTTGCCTGCGCAGCTTCATTCACCGGTTCACCGGATACCTGGTGGTAAGGAGATGCGTTTGCAATTCCCATAATCAGAACAAAGGGCATCAGGACCACCATGATGACGAGTAGGAAGAGCCCGATCTCCAGCCGGGTGTAGGTGCTCATGATTCTCCTCCATTCCGCGTGATGGTATCAGTTGTTTTCATCATCCCTCACCGCACTCCTCCAGCTGATTTGAGCCAGCTGGCCTTTTTGAATTTCAGGAATACCAGCGGTGGCACCGCGAGCAGGAAGGTGCCGAGCAGCACCGAACCCACGTACACAAATCCACTGGTCGTGAAATACGAGGGTGGCATGAGACCTACAATGAATGCAAAGATGGTCCCGAACATGCCTAGTCCCCCAACGAGCCAGATGCCGGCCATCCCGCCGGGGATCTTGAAGGGGCGTGGGGCATCAGGCTGGCTGTACCGGAGTTTGATCACCGATGCAAAGACCAGGACATACACGATACAGAGCAGTTCGACTGTCATTGCCGAAAGAATCCAGTATGCCTGGTTGACTGACGGGAGGAAGACATAGAGAAGGGAGATGACAGAACCGATCAGTGCCTGTATGACAAGTACTGCAACAGGTGCGCCATACTTGTTGGTCCGGTCAAAGAGCGGGGGCATGTTACCTTCTTCAGCAACAATACCCAGACCCTTGGCCGGGCCGATCAGCCAGGCTGCCAGGGAAACAACCCCGCCCAGCGTGATCAATACTGCCATCGGTGCCACAAGCCAGGACATACCGGCAGCTTTGAAGAAGTACTCGATGGCCTGCATGACACCCGATGCCAGATTGAGCTGGTTTGCCGGGATCACCATCGCGATTGCAAGCGTGGCAAGCACTGTGCAGATCACAATGATGATTGCTGACAGGGCCATTGCGCGGGGGAAATCCTTCTGGGGATTTTTTGTTTCGAGAGCATGGAAACCCGCCATCTCCATCCCTGCGAACAGGAGAATGATCGTAGCAAAGAATGGGAGGGTTGAAACATTGATTACCGGGATCATTGCATCAAGCGTGAGGGGCGGAAGCACAATGGCTTGTCCGGATCCCATCCACCAGATGCCGAGCATGATAATCAGGACCGCGGGAATGATACTACCCAGGATGACCCCCACATTGCCGAACTTCGTTGAAGCCTCTTCCCCGAAGTACGCGATTGCGGTGGTGCCCCAGAATGCGATCATCATGACGCTGAACATGTACCAGGGGTTATTTGCCAGGGCCGGTGTCAGGGCAAATGCGAGCGTGGATGCGATGAACGAAAGAACGGTGGGGAACCAGACAAGGTTGTTCGACCATTCACAGAAGAGGGCCGTAAAACCTCCCTTCTCCCCGAATGCCTGTTTGACCCAGGCATAGACACCGCCCCCTTCCGGCCAGCCGGTTGCCAGTTCAGCACCGGCAAGGGAGATCGGGATGAGGAACATGACCGCTCCTAAAATATACCAGCCGATACATGACCATCCATAGACTGCCATTGAAGGGAAGTTCCTGATACTCAGGACCGCAGCCACGTTTATCATTGCCAGGGCAAAAAGTCCCAGCACTTTTTTCGAGGGGAGCCCCGTGCTCCCGCCGGTTTCTTCGTCACTCATTATCTTTTCTCCTTGATGCAGTACATCCGGTATTCCCCGTTAACACACTCGATACCGTGCGTATCATGCTCGAATCCCGGGAAGTGCCGATCGAAATCCTGCAGGGTTTTAAGGTACTGGAGCACCGGGCCGTTCTGTTTCCCGCAACGCTCTCCCGGTGCGAGGATCGGGATACCGGGCGGGTACGGGAATATTCCGGTTGCCACGATACGGTTTCCTGCCTTTTCTATGGGTATGTGTTCGACTTCGTTGTGCACCAGTTTTTCAAACGCTTCAGCGTATGTGATCGCCGGCTCCGGCAGGACTGCGTAAGCCTTCTGGAGAATGTCGCACATTTTATGTCCTTTCTTGAACTGGTGCATCTCATCGGCCAGTCCCTTAAGCGTCATGCCGCCATAGCGTTCCGGGTGCCCGGTCGTGAGGTCCGGGAAGACCTCTTCAAGCGGGGTATTCTCGTCATACAACCGTTTGAACTCGAAGAGTTCAGTGATGAGTGTTCCCCATTTTCCTTTGGTAATTCCCATGGAGAAGAGGAACAGGATGGAATAATCGCCGGATTTTTCATTGATGATGCCCCGGGTATCGAGGAATTTGACCATGAGTGCTGCCGGAATACCCCAGCTGGCCAGGGTGCCGTCATTGTTCACGCCGGGCATAAGCACGGTGACCTTGATGGGGTCAAGCATGCAGTAATTGTCCGGCAGGCCATTGAACCCGTGCCAGATCTCGTTCGGGTGCAGGACCCAGCAGGACGGGTTGTCCCGGAGAGTATCGAGCGATGCATCCTGGAATGCAGTCTTCTTCCGGGTTTTGGGATCAGTGACGGTATCCGGCTGCCACATCGGGAACCACCAGTCCTTCTTTCCCTTTACCGTCTCGATCTCATGCTTGATGCGTGCCATTGTTCTCCGGAACCGGATCGCTTCTTCAATGGACTCGGTAGTCAGCATCTTACCGGATACCCCGTCCATCATCTTTGAAGCTACATCGAGCGATGCGATGATGGTGTAGAGCGGGGAGGTGGAGCTGTGCATCATGAACCCTTCATTGAAACGGCCATGTTCAATGGGGATTCTCCCGTTTCTCACGTGGACCATGGATGCCTGGGAAAGGGCCGCCAGCAGTTTATGGGTGGACTGGGTGGCAAAGATGGTCGGGCCTTTTTCGTTCCGGGCGCCATCCCGCATCGCGAACCTGTCCTTGTAGATCGGGTTAAACCGGGCATACCCGTACCATGCCTCATCGAAATGAATACTGTCTACACTTTTTCCCAGGTTCTCCTCAACCTGTTTGGCATGGTAACAGAGCCCGTCATAAGTTGAGTTGGTGATGATCGCATGCACCGGCTTCTGGCTGCGGGCGGTTTTTGCCAGCGGGCAGGCGGCAATTTTAGCCTTCAGTGCTTTCTGCGTCATCTCTTCCGGGGGAATCGGGCCGATGATACCGTACCGGTTCCGTGTCGGGATCATGTACACTGCAACGGAGTGCGTCATGGTCAGCGCATGTTCCGCTGATTTGTGGCAGTTGCGGTCAACTAAAACGATCTCATCCTTGCTCACCCGGCCGAAAAAGACAATCTTGTTTGCCGTGGATGTGCCGTTTGTCACGAAATAGGTCATATCTGCGCCGAATACTTTTGCGGCGTACTTTTCTGCCTCGCCCACAGGTCCTGAGTGATCGAGGAGTGAACCCAGTTCGCCGACAGAGATGGAAAGATCGGACCGGAAGAGTTGTTCGCCAAAGAAATTAAAAAACGCACGCCCGGCCGGTGATTTCCGGAACGCTGTTCCCCCGGCATGTCCCGGCGTGTGCCACGAGTATTCGAAATCCTTGGAGAACTTTACCAGTTCGCCAAAGAACGGGGGAAGGAGATTCTCCCGGTAGCGTTTTGCTGCGGCAGTGATTCGCCCGGCAATAAATTCGGGAGTATCTTCCATCACCCAGATGTATTCATTGATCTCCCGGACGGTTTTTAAATGAAGGGACGTCTGCGGGGCATTGGTTGGTTCGCCCATCAGGAAGATGGGAATTTTTTCATTGCGCTCCCGGATCTCGTCAATGAGTTTTTCCGTCACGAGATGCTTTTCGTGGGTGTCGCCTCCAAGGTTCCAGTTGATAAGGATACAGTCAACTTCAGGAAGTGCTGCGTAGGCAGCCCGGGCATCTTCAGGTGAGGCGGCTTCTCCTACCCGGATACCATATTCCTTGAGCCCGTTAATGATTCGCAGGATTGCACGCCCCTGCGGTGAATCGGTCTTATGGGCATCGTCGATGATGGCGACCGTCAATGACTCTTCGTTTTTCATGGTGTTCTCCCCGTATTTGTCCGGTACGATTGTTCAGTACCCGGGTTTTTAATTTCCGGGTATTGTATGAGAAGCAGTAACGATTCCATATATGTTCCCCGGCGGCTCCAGTTCACAGGTTTTTTTAATCCTTCGTCTGGGCACTACCGTCAGAAGTATCCGTTCCTAATCCGGTTACAGGGCAGGTTATCGGTTTATTGGAGAATGATAATCATTCCCCTTCTCCGGTACCTGCCCCGCACAACAGAACTGTTGCGACGTGATATTTAAGCATATCTTTGGTATATCGCGAACTCTAACCTAGATTTGCGGATACAATTACCTGCTCCAGGATCTCGTGGAGCCTATTTGCGGTTAACGGTGCAAAAAAATCCTGTAAAAACTGCAAAAAGAAGCCTGCTACAGATGCAGCAGACATCTCAATCTCACAACCGTCAATGCGTCATCCTGCTACCGCGGAGCAGCGTCCGGTAGTCTTCATCATCTCGTTTTTATGCAATACCTTGAGCGATACACGAAAAGATAATCGGATTTACGGTAACGCTGGTCTCTTAATGTGACGGCAAGATAATTCAAAGAAAAAAGTCATGGGAACCAGGCGGTTCCCGGGTTTTCATAAAAAAATTTATTCAAATAGCCGGTAGTTCGGCGCTTCATCGGTAATAAGAATATTATGCGGGTGGCTCTCGGTCATGCCGGCATTGGTAATCCGGACGAATTGTGCATTGGCATGCATATCGGCAATTGTTTTTGATCCCGTGTAGCCCATCGCCGATTTCAGTCCGCCCACGAGCTGGTACATGACTTCCCCGACATGGCCGACATACGGAGTCACCCCTTCAACACCTTCAGGTACAAACTTGGTGGCCCCGATATCCTTTTTCTGGAAGTAACGATCGCTTGACTGCCCGCTGCTCATCACGCCCAGTGAACCCATGCCGCGGTACTGCTTGTACCGCCGTCCCTTGATGGTGATCACTTTGCCGGGCGATTCATCGGTGCCGGCAAACATGCTGCCCATCATCACGCAGTCTGCTCCCGCGGCAATGGCCTTTGCCACGTCTCCGGAGAACCTTACGCCCCCGTCTGCAATGACCGGCACTCCCGCAGGATGAGCGATGTCAGCTACCTGTGCGATTGCGGTGATCTGGGGAACCCCGGTGCCTGCAACAATACGGGTTGTACAGATTGAGCCGGGTCCGATACCGACCTTGATCCCATCAACCCCGGCATTCACCAGCGCCTCGGCCGCTTCGGATGTTGCAATATTTCCTGCAATCACATCGGCTTTGACACTGCCCTTGATCTCCTTGACGGCAGCCACCACTTTCATGTTATGCCCATGAGCGCAGTCAACCACCAGTGCATCGACCCCGTTCTGGTCGAGCAGTTCGGCCCGCGCAAAATCAAACGGCCCGACCGCTGCTGCGACCCGGAGATTACCTTTTGCATCCCGGGTTGCATTGGGATACTGGCGTTTTTCTAAGATGTCCTGCATCGTGATGATGCCGATAAGTTTGTCTTTCTCATTGACCACCGGCAGGCGCTCGACTTTGTTGGTATACATAAGCTCGAGCGCTTTTTCAGACGTGATATCTTCCGGGGCGGTGACGAGTTTTGTCGTCATGATGGTCTTGATATTCTCATCGCCGCGTTTGGAGACGATTGCGCGGACGTCCCGCCGGCTGACAATACCAATGATGCATCCCTTATTGACCACCGGGACGCCCCCGATGCTGTACTGGTGCATCAGCCGTTCGGCATCGGAAACCGAGGCGTGCTCTTCTACATAGAGTACATCGCGCTCGATCAGTTCCTCAGCCTGCTTGACCTCGATGAGCTCCTGCAGCTCGTGCTCGGCGGTCATGTTCCGGTGGAGGACCCCGATACCCCCTTCACGGGCAAGAGCGATTGCCATCCCGGACTCAGTCACTGTATCCATCGCCGCAGAGACAAGCGGGAGATTCATGCGGATATTTTTCGAAAATTTCGAGCGGATATCTGCTTCTGCCGGTTCCAGCCAGGAAGCCTGCGGCCTGAGCAGTACATCATCGAAGGTTAATGAGAGTGGCACATCCAGTTTCTCGACGTACATAGGTCACCTGTAAACTATTACCTGATCATCGCAAGGGCGGTCTTAATCAAATCTTCGCGGACCGTTGCATTCCGGTCGCCCCCGCATACCATCCCGCGTACGCCAATGATATCCGGGTTGATGCGCTTGAGTGCATCAATGTCTTCAAATTTCAGGGCCCCGGCAAGTGCGGTCTTGAGGCCGAGTGTTGTGTTGGTTTCGGTAAATGTCCGGAGCGCTTCTTCATCCATGAAGGCAAAGGTGCTCTGCCGGTCCTTGATGCCGGTATCTACCATGACAAAGTCGGCACCTTCATCAGCAGCGATAGGTGCCATGTCAAACGGCGAGATCGAACCCATGCGCTGGTAATCGGAATAGGCAGCAATCACGACAAATTTTTCGGGAAATTCATCTTTTACTGCTTTTACGACGCCAGCGATCAACTCGCGGGCTTTTTCCTTGCCTTCAAAGGTGAGTCCAATCTTGATGTAGTCTGCACCGGCGCAGGCTGCACCGTAAGCCGTGAGGGCGGCTCCGCCCGGTTTGAAATCGAAGTCGCCGATGGCCGCACTAACGGGCTTTTTTGCAAAGGATTTGATCTCGCGAATCACCCATGGATAGTTGGCGCCCAGCGAGCCCTCTGATGGTTTTTTGACGTCGATGATATCTGCAGCAAGCGAATATCTTGCCTCATCGATTGAGCTTGGGCTGACCAGCAATTGCATAGAATTTAATGATCTTTTGTCCTAATAGTGATTGCTGTTCACCTATGGATCTCGTTCTTGCGATGGATTTGCGGCAGAATTGTGTAGTTCATGGTAAATCCGGGAACCGGGAGACCTATAAACCGCTGGACTGGGGGCTGTCACCGACGGCAGAACCCCTTGGGTACGTAACCGCTATCCGGCCAAAATATCTCTACATCGCAGATCTCGATCGCATTGAAGGCACCGGTGCGCATGATGCAATCGTAAAACAGTGCGCGGAAAAAGTCGCATGCTGTTATGTTGATCGCGGCTGCCGTTCACCAGCAGATCTGCTTTCCGGAAAAAATATTAAAAATATTACCGGCACCGAGACCGGGGGAGCGGACCTTTCGTGTTACCGTGGCGGCTACCTGAGTGTCGATGTGAAAGATGGCAGGGTGATCCCAACCAACGAAACGCCGGAAGCATTCCTCACCCGGGTAAATGACTGGCATTTCGAAGGATGCATTATCCTCAACATTGGTGCCGTGGGAACGGAATCGGGTATGGACTATGATGCTCTCAAAGCATTGCGGGCTGCCTATCGCGGCAGGCTATTGTACGGGGGGGGGGTGGCAACCGTCAAGGATCTCGAAACCCTCAGCGCAGCAGGATTTGATGGCGCAATCATTGCCACGGCCCTGCACCGGGGCCAGATTCCAATTGAATGGATACGGAGGGGAACCTGTTGTTAGTCACGATTGAAGGAATTGACGGGAGCGGCAAGAGCACCCTGCTCACCGCACTCAAGAGCCAGCTTACCGATCTCGATCCCCTCTTCACCCGGGAGCCGGGCGCTACCTGGGTTGGCGAAGCAGTGAGGAGAGCGATTGCCGAGCAGATAGATCCGATCACGGAAGCCTCGCTCTTTGTTGCGGACCATGCCGCACATCTCGCAACGCTCGTGCGTCCTGCTCTTGCTGAAGGCCGGCTCGTTATCTCGGACCGGTACAGCGACAGCCGCTTTGCCTACCAGTCCGTGACGCTCAAAGGAATTGTCCCGGACCCGGAAGGATGGTTACGGGCAATGCATGATGGCTGGTCGATCACGCCGGACCGCACGTTTTTGCTCGTGCTCTCGATTGACGATGCGCTTGCCCGTCTCGCAGATAAGAGCGGGCGGGAGCATTTCGAGCGGCGGGAAGTGCTCGAAGGAGTCCAGAATAATTATCTCGCGTATGCCCGCAACGAACCCTCGCGGTTTGTGATCGTGGATGCTTCTTTGGGAAAAGAAGATATTGCGAAATTTGTTGCGGATGGGATCCGGCAGGCTGTGCGGTCGGGGAAAGAGGGGCGGAAGCGGTAGAACGGGTCAGGTTATTAGGATTCTAATGTTGGGATGTTTCCCACCCCTGATGGGGGTCGCCGCGACGCCTCGTCGGGTCGCGGCTGGGCAGGTTCTTATTTTGTTTATTTCAGTCACCGTAAATTTTTCCAAAGTGTGATAACTCCGGAATGTTTGTAAAAAAACAAAAAGGGGGTCAAGGGGCGCTCCCCTTGGGGTGCCTCCCCCTCTGGGGGAGAGAGGGGGTCACATTCGCATTTTTCTATGAGCATCAACGGAAGAATGCAATCGTAAAAAATTGAAAAAAAAGAGTTAGAGAGTAAAATCTTACACTTTCGCGATCGTCAGGATCACATCGCCGACCGTGATCACATCCACCTGTGCGCCCTCTTCCATATACGAATATTTTGGTGTAAAGGCGTTCTCGGGAACTGCGGTTTCTGTGCCTTCGAGCATAATCGTTGCCGGCGGGTTTGCGAGTTGTTCCGGTGTGAGGGCCTTGATCGCGGCCATGAACGCCCCTGCCTGTTTGCGGAAGGTCGGCCCGATAACCGAGCGGTTGAAATCGATATCGGTGATCACCCGGTCGAGTTTCGCTGCATCCGTGCGCCAGTGAACATCCGCATTGAGCGTGCGACCGGTATCGCCTTCGTCATTCACCGTGTGGGGTGCATAGATGGTGACTTTACCGAGCGGTGCATTGAGCGCAAGACCGGCGTCGTGCTTGTACTTGCGCACTTCGGCTACCACCTGCACGAGCAGGTTGCCTTCCATACGGGCTGCATCATCATCGTACGTGAATGCAACCCACGGCTGCTTGTGCACGCTCTTACCCGGGCTGAGGTGCGAGTAGCACTCCTCGGCAAAGTAGGGGGTGAACGGGGCAAGCAGCCGGCAGAGCGCATCGAATGCGGTGTGGAGTGCGAGGCATGCTCCCTTCCGGGATGCGTCGTCCTTGTACAGACGGCCCTTGACCAGCTCGATGTAGTTGTCGGCCAGCACATCCCATGCGAACTCGCGGATAGCCTTGAGGGCGATGTCGAACTGGTAGGCTTCCAGTGCATTGCTGACCTGTTCAACCGTATCCGAAAGCCGGACGAGCAGCCAGCGGTCGGCAAGTGCGGTGATCTGCGTTTCGGGATCAAAACCCTCTTTCTCCAGCTGGATTAAGGCGAACTTAGTGATGTTCCACATCTTGGTCTGGAACCGCGAGGCCGCAACCACATCGTTCCAGTTGAACATGATATCCGAGCCGGTTGCCGCACCCATTGCTCCCCACTGGCGGAGTGCATCGGCGCCATACTTCACAAGGATCTCTTCGGGCACAATGATGTTGCCCCGGCTCTTGCTCATCTTGAAGCCATCTTCTCCGAGCACCATGCCGTTGACCAGGATCTCGTTCCAGGGTTTCTGGCCGGTGAGTGCTACTGAGCGCAGGATGGTATAGAACGCCCAGGTGCGGATGATATCGTGGCCCTGCGGTCGGATCTGTGCCGGGAAGAACGGCGGTGTGCCATTGCCATCCCAGCCGGTTACGTTCAGCACCGAGATGGACGAGTCCATCCAGGTGTCGAGCACATCGACTTCTCCGGTAAATTCCGTGCTGCCACATTTTTTGCAGGGGTGCTTCGGGCTGACCTGCGTGGGATCGATCGGGAGATCCTTGTCTTCCGGTACGGTCATCTCGCCGCACTTTTTACAGAACCAGACCGGAATCGGGGTGGCAAAGATACGCTGCCGGGAGATACACCAGTCCCACTCCATCTGTTCCACCCAGTTCTCCATCCGGAGAAGCATGTGCTCGGGGAACCATTTGATCTGGTGGGCTGCATCGGCAATCTCCTTGGGTTTGATCTTCACAAACCACTGGCGTTCGGAGAGGATCTCGATCGGCGTCTTGCAGCGCCAGCAGGTGCCAACGCGCTGGGCGAGTTTCTCCTGCCGCTTTAAGATATCCTGCGCTTTCATCTCGGCGATGATTGCGGTACGGCATTCGGTGGTATTCAGGCCCTTGTATTTGCCTGCGATTTCGGTCATCCGTCCCTGGCGGTCGATCGCTTTCCTGAGAGCAAGGTTGTGCTGTTTCCACCAGTGGACATCCTGCTTGTCCCCAAAGGTACAGATCATCACTGCGCCGGAACCAAATGCGGGATCGACTGCCTCATCCAGTACCACCGGCACATCGTGACCAAAGAGCGGGACTTTCATGGTCCTGCCCTTCAGTTCGCGATAGCGTTCGTCTTCCGGGTGAACCGCAATCGCAACACAGGCTGCCAGCAGCTCCGGCCGGGTGGTGGCGATCTCCACGCCATCGAAATCGAAATAATTGAGCTGGGTCTCCCGGTCTTCATAGGCAACTTCGGCAAACGCGATTGCCGTCTCGCACCGGGTGCAGTAGTTCACCGGGTGCTCGCTCTGGTAGATGTAGCCCGACGCAAGCATGCGCAGGAACGAGAGCTGCGTCTTGCCGTAATACTTCGGCTGCATCGTGACGTACTCGTTTGACCAGTCCGTGGAGAATGCCATCTTCCGCAGCGTGATGCGCATCAGGCCGATGTTCTTTTCTGTGAGCTCGCGGCACATCCGCCGGAACTCTTCGCGGGAGACATCGTTTTTTGTGATATGGTTGAGCTCTTCGACTTTCACTTCGGTCGGAAGCCCGTGGCAGTCCCAGCCCTGCGGGAACATCACGTTGAATCCCTTCATCCGTTTGTAGCGGGCGAAGAAGTCGATGTAGCACCAGTTCAGGGCATTGCCGATATGGAAATTGCCGGTAGGGTACGGCGGGGGGGTGTCGATCACGAACTGCGGTTTTTTTGAGTTTTTGTCAAAATAGTGATCTTCATCGCGCCAGATACTGCGCCAGCGCTCCTCCACCTCTGCAAAATCATAATTTTTGGGTAGATCCTGTGATGACGCCATTGTCGCAGATGTTTGTCGTTGTAATAAAATATAGTAATCGGATTCCCCAGCGATGGTCAGGGGTAATCTCCGTCTGTGGGGACATCAACCCGGTCTCATTGGGATAAAGTCATAAGGATAAAGCTCTTTTTTTTGTTACAACAACACATGATGTACTAATGGTGCGACAAAGAGGACTTGGCTATGCAGCCGCTATTACTGGTGCAGCTATCCTTGTAGGCCCCTATCTCAAGCCGGCCTGGCTCATGGGAATTGTCGTGATCCTGTTCGCTCTTATCCTCTGGCGATTTTTCGATACCAAATATCTCAGTTATGCCATGTGCGCACTCGGCGCCCTGTATGGCGTCACGCTCCTGCCGTTCTTTGTCTTTGCCACATCGCTTGCAATGATCGTGCTGGGAGAACTCGTCTTCCAGACGGGCGCCGATGATCTCAATACGTACCTGTATTACGTTATCTCGACTGCATGGGCAGGAGTCCTGGTCATGGCGTACCTGAACGAGCGGGCGTTTCTTACCATCATCTTCGGTATCATCGCGGCCGTTCTCCTAAAAGTGATCCTGCTCAAGTACGAGGACTCGCTGATTCTCGAAGCCATTGGTGTTGCCATGACGATGTGGCTGATCCAGGAGCTCAATTACCAGGTGAATCTCCAGCTGGTGGTTGCGGCGGTGATCGTCGGGTTTACGTTCGGCTACTTTGCTTTCCGTGCAAAAACCGCAGACCTCTCCGGGCTCTTCTCCGCTGCGCTCGTGGGAATTATCCTCTTAGTCTTTGCCGATGTCCGGTGGTTCATGATCATGCTCGCGTTCTTCATCCTTGGTTCCCTTGCCACCAAGTACAAGTTTGAATACAAAAAGCGGATCGGCGTTGAGCAGGGGCGTGGCGGGGCACGGGGATACCGGAATGTCTTTGCCAACGGGATCGTTGCCGCAGCTGCGGCAGTGCTCTATGGCGTTTTCCAGCAGCCGATCTTTATTGTGATGTATGTCGGCTGCGTGGCCACGGCCGCGGCCGATACGCTGGCAAGCGAGATTGGGGTCACCGGCGGTATTCCCTACATGATTACCACGCTGAAAAAAGTGCCCATCGGTACGAACGGGGGGGTAACCCTTGTCGGTCAATCGGTTGCGCTTGCCGGTGGTCTGGTTGTTTCGCTGGTTGCTCTCCTGCTGGGAGTCATCACCCTTCCCATGGCAATTATCTGTACGTTCGCCGGGTTTGTCGGCACGAATATCGACAGCCTGGCCGGTGCAACCTTCGAGAACCGGGGCATCTGGGGCAATGCCGGTACGAACCTGATCGCAACTATTGGTGGCGGACTGGTAGCGATGGGGCTGTTCTTTGCGTTCCACCTGAATTAACGGGGCCTGCCTTTTTTGCCGATGTTGTTTTGGGATTTTATTATTGTCGCCGATTTTTCTTCGCTGCCCTTTGGATTTTGAAACCGGCCAGACTGAGAAAGTAAATTTTATAGACCGGGGCTGATGCCCTATGCCCTTATACCCGCCTTTACGATCGACCCCGCTGTTCATGACTGGTTGCTCCCGCGGCGGAGCGATGACTGTTTTTAGAAATTTTGCCAGAGCAGATGGTCGAGAGCAGGTCACCGGGCAGATCCCCGGGCTTATCCGCAGATCTCTGTGCATTCCCTAAAAAGAGCGCTTGTAAGCTGCATACAATGGTGGTGCAAAAAATCAAAAAAAATCTGGTTGATTTGCCGGAGCCTGAAGGATTTTTAAAAAATCCCCAAGACGGCTTTAATATTTGTACCAGCGTCCCTTGCTGTCAAATTCCCCGGAAGTGGCTTCCGGGCTGACCGGGACTGACGCCTTGGTGAGCGAGCGGAAGAAGCATGCCTTGTAGGTCGTGAGGATGGGCAGGAGTACCAGAAAGCCAAGGAAGAGGCAGACTGCGGTTATTACCGTCCCGTCAGCCCCGATAATGCCGACCAGCTGTTCCGGTGTGAATGTCGCGATCTGCGTCTCGTTGAAGTGCGTAAGGGGTTCGAGTTTATCGTACAGCGCCGCTTCCCAGACCATCATGAGCGAGAACATAATCGTGAAGCATACCGCAGCGGAGATGACAAAGAACCCGAGAACCCGGCCCGACTGGACGCTCACCAGTCCGATACTGCGCCGGATGGCGTCAAAAACCCGCAGGTTTTCAAATACTGCTGCCGTGTCAAAGAAAATGGTGAAGAATATTACCGGCACAAGAATGCAGAAGGCAAAAATCCCCACAAACTCCTGGTCCACCGGGATCCCGGCAAACGAGAACGTTATCGCGACAAGGGAAACGAGAATCAGCGTGCAGAAGATGATCACCAGCAGGGGCAGCAGCACCCGGAAGAAATACTGGATGCTACTGTTGATGAGTTCGCGGATATTTCCGCTCCCGTTCATGATCAGGACATAACTTCCGGTAATCAAAAAGAAGGAAATAAGTGAACAGATCAGGATGAAGCGGCTGGCAAAGAAGCTGCCCTCATTATTGTAGATCATCCAGATACCCGCAGCAAAAATTCCGGTAACCAGCCCCGGGATCCAGAGTGCCGGGATGCTCCGGAGCAGCCCGAGGGCTTCTTTGAGTTCTTCCAGAACCATGATCAACGGTTCCTTGGCATGGCCACGATCTCGCGCACCTGGAGATCGAAGAAGTTTCCGGTGTGCGCAGGCTTAATCACACAGACCGTATCTGCACCACTCGCGGTACCGCCGACCGCGATGACCTCTTCACTAATGCCGATGGCACCCTGGTCAGCAGCAATGAGAATGCATTCGACTGCGACCTTGAGCCCGACAGCAACCGTGCGCCGGAGGGATTCAGCGATTGCATCGGAGCGCGACCCGCCGCCGATCTTGGGTGAGCGGGAGATTGCCCGTTCCAGTCCCGAGAGCGCGTGCGTGCCGGTCACAATCTTCACACCCTGTCCGCGCAGCCGGTCTGCGATCTCCTGCGAGAACTCCCACTCACCGGGTTTTGCAAAGCCCATGACATGCGAGACAACGATGAGGTTCAGGCCCGATCCTTTCATGGCAGTGAAGAAGACTTCCGCCGTTGCGCCGGAGGTGCTCGCAACCACGATGGTTTTGAGGCTGAGTTCTTTGGCGCGCTCAATGGCAAACCGGGCAGCATCGGCAGTATTTGCCTCACCCGGCTTTTCGAAATACCAGATTTTCTTTTGTGTAAACGTCATAAGTACCTTTTATTAAGCCGGGATGGAAAAACTTTGTCAGATTCTTACCAGATCTTATTGATAGTTTTACGATCTATTATTCACACAAGGAGCCAGATATGATTACCCTAGCGCTTGCAGGCAAACCAAACTGCGGAAAATCCACGTTTTTTAAGGCCGCTACCATGGCAAACGTCGAGATTGCCAACTATCCTTTTACGACCATCAACCCGAACTTCGGTGTCGGGTACGTGCGGGCAAAGTGCCCGTGCCATGACCTCAAGCTCACCTGCACGCACTGCGTGGATGGCAACCGGTTCGTTGCGGTGAACTTAATCGATGTAGCCGGTCTCGTGCCCGATGCCCACAAGGGCAAGGGCCTGGGCAACCAGTTCCTCGACAACCTCCGGCAGGCGGATGCGATCCTCCACGTGATCGACGCGAGCGGCGGCACTGACAGCGAGGGTAACCCGGTGGGCGTGGGCAACCATGACCCGGCAGAAGATATCAAGTTCCTCATCTACGAGATGACGATGTGGGTCCACGGGATCCTGGACAAGCACTGGACCCGGATCAGCCGGCAGTCGCAGGGCAAGGGATCGGCTATCGAGCTGGGCATTGCAGAGACGTTTGTTGGCCTTGGCATCACCACGGAAGATGTGCGCGATATCGAACTGGAACTCAAGATCGACTTAGTCCATGCATCGATTGAGGATCTCATCCCCCTCTGCGCAGAGATCGTGAAGATCTCAAAACCGATGCTGGTCATCGGCAACAAGATCGATGAGACGCCCGAGGCGCTGCGCACGAAACTCGCAGCCGCCAAGGTAGCATTTGTGAGCGCGGCCTCTGAACTTGCGCTTCGTAATGCAGCGGGTGCGCACATGATCCAGTACCTGCCGGGCGATGAGGAGTTTAAGATCGCCAATGAAGGCACGCTGACTGCGCCCCAGAAGGCCGGGCTCGCGAAGATTGCGGAACTGATGAAGCAGAACCATGGCACGGGCGTGCAGCAGGCCATCAACCGGGCAGTCTACGAGTTACTCGATATGATCGTTGTCTACCCGGTAGAAGATGAGAACCACTTCTGCAACAAGCAGGGCGATGTGCTGCCCGATGCGTTCCTGATGAAGAATGGCTCGACCCCCCACGATCTCGCGTTCCAGGTGCACACGGATATCGGTAAGGGATTCCTGTATGCAGTGGATGCCCGGACCAAGATGCGCATCAAGGAAAATCACATTCTCAAGAACGGCGACATCATCAAGATCGTGAGTGCGGCCAAGTAGGGAAATCATTTTTCTCTGATAGAGAAGGAAATTTTTTTTTATTTTGTTGATTAGCCGAAAGTGCCGGTTTTTTTCATGCAAATTCCTGAACGATGCATGCTCCGGATAACCGTTTACTCTGCGGAAGATTCCCGGCAAAAGTGATTTGATGGAATATACAGAATAACCAGTCGGGATTATAGGTACTGCTATGGTGTTGCACAATCTCGAACATCGTGCAGAAAAACTTCTGCCACAAAAGGAATTTTATAAGCGCCTCATGTGGTTTGGTCTCCTGTCGCTGGGTATCATCCTCCTGTCTCTGGGCGTGGGAATCCTGGGATATATGTCATTTGAGGGCCAGGACCTGATCGATGCCTTCCTCAATGCCGCGATGCTCATGGGGGGCATGGGGCCGGTCAATGTACTGAATACCAGTGGAGGAAAGATCTTTGCAGGACTTTACGCGATGTACTGCGGGTTTATCCTGATATTTTCCGTTGCAATTTTCATGACGCCCATATTCCACCGCCTGCTCCACCGGTTCCACCTGGAAGGAAGGGAATAACTGCATTCGTTCCCCCTCCTTCCGGAACATCCTCCCCATTTCGGGATATACAGCACTGGCAGGGATCTCACGATTCAAATGCCGGGGTCCTGCGGCGCAGTATCCCGATCCGCCCGTCAGAGTATGACGGGTGTCATACAATTGTCAGACAATCCAGCCGCTCTTTGCAAAAACAGCGGCAAAAAATCCCTTTTTCTGGCTGAAAACAGCATTTTCCCCGCAAGCCTTATATAATGAAAATTCGAACAGGAGAAATACCTAGAAAAAAATGGTAGGAGGTGAAGTCATGAGTGGAGAAATATACCAGGCACAGGTGATTCGGAATTTCTTTGAGTGCATCACAGGAACCGACCGGAACTTAACCCGCATCTACATGTGCGTAATGAGTCTTGCAAAACTCCGTATGGAGTCTCCCGAGAGAATGTCGGCCCTTGTCGACCAGCTCAGGAAGAGCAAGATGCAGAAGGAGTTGTCCGTTGACATCCTCGATTACATGTGCGATGCAGCGAACCAGATCGAACTCAGTATGGTCCAGACCGCGTTCGGTGTCAAGGATATCCGTGAAGTTGCTCAGGACTTCGGCGGTATTAGTATGGACAGTTTATAATCTTTTTTTTGGCTGGTTTTGAGGTAAGATTTTCGTTAAGCCTGTCGTTTTTTCTTTTAATAGGTTTTATGTACGAGGTGTGGATTGCGATCGGTTTTTTCAACCTTTGTAATGAATCATCTTTTTTTTTTAATATTATTGAGTTAAAACGCTAGCTTGATTATATCGTAGACTATTTTACATTCATATGTCAACTGGCACGACTTCCACACCAATAAAAGATTTTATCAAATCAGCACTGTTGCAAATTAAGGAGGCACTCCCTAATGATGCAAGAATAGATGGTGTCATAAATATTGAATTGTCTACTGTTGTTCAAAAGGGAAAAGGTGGAAAATTTGATATTAATGTTGTAAATTTTGGTGCAGATGTATCTGAAAATCAAACACAAAAAATCTCTATACCAATACGAATACTTACAGAAACTGGTCTTACTGTCGAAGCTGCATTAAAGGCAAAGGCAGAGTCCAAAAAAACTCGATCTGAAGCTGATAGAATTGCTGATGAACAAAGAATTGAAGAATTAAAACAGCCACGAGCACTTCCTGATCTTTCAATGGCATCATTTGGTGGAATAAAATAAGATTTTAATCTCAACTCTGTGGAATGATTGTCTACAAGTGTCAGATGCCATCCTCAAATACGATGCCCCCGCCGCGCCCGAAGGGGCGCCCCCGCGCCGGTTCAGGAACCGGCATCCCCATTAAACCGCCCCGCCCAGCGACCCCCCGCAGGGGGGGCTCCCTCATTTTTTCAAATGCCTACCAACAAACAAACCAAAAGGGGGGGGAGGTACCCTGTCCAAACTTCGAGAGGGGGATACCTACCCCACCCACCCCCACTCCAAAACCCGAGAGGGGGATACCGGCCCTGCCTACCCCCACTCTTACGAAAGACAGGGTACCACCCCCCTCCGGTTGCACGCACCCGGCTACGGTTTCCGCTGGAGTCATGACTGAACTTCCCTTTCCTCACACAAAATAAAAAGGGGGGACCCCCCCACTCAAAAGTACGAGAGGGGGTACCCTACCCCCCTGTCCAAAAAGAGAGTGGGGGTATACCCACCCCCTCTCCAAAAAACGAGGGGGGGATACCTGCCCTGCCTACCCCCCCTCCAAAGTAAGAGGGGGGGTCCCCCTCCCCCCCTGTCGTACGAAATAATTCTCCCTTTGCCGCATGAACCGGAGCAGTGGTTCGCGTGGAGTCACGACGGAGATGGTATCGCACGGCCGGGTGTCCGGAACGGAGGATACCCCCTCTCATTGCCAAGACAGGGTACCACCCCCTCCCCCCCTCCAAAAAATGAGGGGGGGATACCCGCCTTACCTACCCCCCCTCCAAAGTAAGAGAGGGGGTCCCCCCACCCCCACTCTTGCGCAAGACAGGGTACCCCCCTTGTTATGCGATCGGTCAACCTTGCTTGAACCAGGACAGGGACACCCTGTCAGTCCAGCACCGGGAATCGTCCCGGAAAAACAGATTCCGCGTGCATGACAACCGAGACGGCTAAATCCTCTTCGTTTCTAAAAAATAGTTTTAATTGCAGTCCGTGATATACTCTCAGAAAAATGATGTATTTCTTTGAGATTTTTATCATTCTTGTCCTAATCATACTCAACGGCATCTTTGCCATGTCTGAATTTGCCCTCATTTCGGCCAAAAAATCCCGCCTTCAGCAGCGGGCAGATGATGGGGATACCCAGGCAGCAGCTGCACTTGAACTCGTGAATGAACCCACACAGTTCCTCTCGACCGTGCAGATCGGAATTACCCTTGTGGGTATCTTAGCCGGTGCATTCGGTGGTGCCACGGTTGCTGAAGGACTCTCGGCATACCTTAAAGAATTCCCGGTATTTGCACCCTATAGTTATCTCCTGAGTATCGTTCTTGTGGTACTGGTAATTACCTACCTGACCTTAATCTTCGGCGAACTCGTCCCAAAACGCCTTGCGCTGAATAATGCTGAAAATATCGCATCCCTTATCGCAAAACCCATGCTGCTCCTTTCTTTTATCGCAGCGCCACTGGTGATCATTCTCAGCCATTCGACCGATGCCGTTCTCCGGGTCCTGCGGTTCCATAAAGTTGCTGAGCCCTCGTTAACCGAAGAAGAGATCAAGATTATGCTTGCGGAAAGCACCAAAGCCGGTGTATTCGAGAAGGCCGAACTGAGCATGGTTGAGGGGGTATTTGACCTTGGGGACCGTCGTGTTGAATCCGTAATGACCCATCGTTCCGATCTCATTGCGCTCGACTTAAATGATCCCGTTTCTGAGAACCTGCGGAAAATGACGAAAAGCGGCCGATCACATTTTCCGGTATATGAAAGGGAACTGGACAATATTATCGGCATGGTGTCGGTAAAGGATGTTCTGGCCCGGATGGTGGATAGTGGCATTCCCGATATCAGGGCCTCGATAACAAAACCGCACTTTGTCCCGGAAGCGATAAAAGTCTTAAAACTCCTCGAATCATTCAGGCAATCCGGCGAGCATATCGCACTGGTTACGGATGAATACGGTAGCATCCAGGGCGTCATCTCCCTGCATGATATCCTTGAAGAGATCATAGGCGAGGTCCGTTCACCCGGAGAACCGGAGGATACTCCGGTTGTGGTGCGGGAGGATGGCTCATGGCTGATCAACGGGCATACACCGGTTGAAGATATCCGGAATATCTTATCGGTGGCATCCTTTCCCGGAGAGGGATCGGGACATTACCGGACCCTTGCCGGGCTGATCCTGTTCATCCTTGAGCGGATCCCAAAAACCGGCGATCACATCGAAGTTGACGGGTTGCGCTATGAAATCGTGGATATGGATGGTAACCGGATTGACAAGGTGCTGGTCACGCGGGTCCCCCGTCAATGAAACCGGGCGGGAGCATATCTTACCGGAAATTTTTGAGCAGATTTCGATTGAAATTTTTTTACATAAACTTTGATAAAAAAACAGTATTCTGATTTTTTTTACACGTCAGTATTCACTTAAAAATGATTTGCACCACTCCATTGCCCATTGTACCCTGCACGCTTATTCTCTATCCTGGTATCAATGCCCGCTCAAATCGCTAGAAATTTCATCCATCCCCACCAATTCCGGCATAATCATGACTTCACAGGTCAATCCCTGGAAAATCCTCATCGCTCTCATATTGATAGCCTTAGTTTTTTTTGCTTTGATGTCTTACCAGTTCGATAAAATGGCAACCCAGAGTGAGCGCCATATGTATCGCTATTCAATCGATCTCTCCTATGACACCACGATCGACAACGTGACCTTGTATCTCCCCGTCCCTGAACGAAACTCTACCCCGCTTTTCACCGAATCCCTGTTGAACGGGACTGCCTATGGAGTATCACCGGACTGGAACCTTTCGATCGTTCACGAGAACGGAACCCCCATGCTCGCGATACAGGCCGCCCGGATGGTCCCGGAATATCACGGTTACCCGATCCGGATCGAACCGGGAGCGACAGTTCTCCCGACAACCCTTGTTCCCGGTCATGAGTACTCCAGTAATACGCCAATTCTCCAGCCCGTCTCAATCGTTGCATCGGAACTGATCACTTCGGCAATCGATACCCGTTCCCCGGTTGATCATGAGCCGGTCTTTTTCCCCCGGGGAGTATTCACTCCGGGAACCGGCATCGCCACGGCATACAATGGTCCCGTGTATGACCATAAGGTCCCGGTCTATATCCGGTATACATCGGAGCGGCCTGCGGCTATCTCGCTCCGTATCGGTATCCATGGAAGTAATATGATCTGGAGAGGCGGCTGGGAGAGTAATTCCTACTCCGATAGCGTTGTTCTTGAGACCACAAACGGTACGCAGGGATGGGTAATGGGGGAGGGGAAACTCTCCACTGCGGATGGGGTATATTATTGAAAATGTTAGGGTCCGGGGTGTGAGATGGAGGTCCGCTTGCTGGAGATGGAGGTGGCCCGGTTTTGTTCCCGTGGAAAGGTGCTGATGAGGCATATCTGGTACTAATCTATACCTGCATTGACTTCAATGAAAACAAGCCTGTATAGGGCTTCTTTTCCCTTTTCGATCACATTCTCCCTGCCGGAAAACCCCGCAAAATCGTTCTTTTCTGATCCTGTAAAAACGGGGACTGGTTTGCGCCCTGTTCGCTAAAATAGGGGTGGAAACGCCCTCACACGGTGGCTGTCAAGGGCATTTTTATCGGGGCTTTTTCTGCCATGTTGTTGTACCCGAATATGCCTTTCAATCCCTGCCAGAATCCCGCTATTGCCCAATAATGCGATCACGTCGGAGAGTTGAGAAATTTTGTATTAATCGACAAAAAGGTGAGGCAGGTATTTTTCGTTTTGACCGCCCGACAATCCCACAGAAAAAAAATTTCACCCTTTTCTTATCTCTTCCATAAATTCCGGCCCGTACTTCCCCAGCTTGTATTCCCCGACACCGGAGATCAGGGAAAAACTCTCCCGGTCCCCGGGCCGGGTGCAGGCCATCTCATGCAGGCTCTTGTCCGGGAAGATGACATAGGGCGGCACACCGTTCCGGTCCGCGATTGCCTTGCGCAGGGATTTCAGGCGCAGGAACAATGCGGAATCTTCAGCGCTCGCGCTTGCCATGGATACGGCCGGTGCACGCTTTGCAGTCTCGCGTTCAGGAACCGGCAGCATGACCCGCGCCCGTCCCTTGAGCAGTTCCTCGCTCCTTCCGGTACAGCCGATCACCGGGTACTTGTCGCCCGTCCGGTCAAGGTATCCCTGCCGGACCAACTCGTTGATCCACGTCCGGTACTGGGCCTTGCTGTACTTTTTCCCGGAACCATAGGCCGGCAGGATGTCGAGCTTATAATCCTGGATCTTTGTGCTCTTTGAACCGCGGAGCACATCAGAGATCAGTTCAATGCCGAACCGGGAGGGCAGCTGCTTGACGCAGCCGACAATCATCGCTGCCGGTTCGGTGCAGTCGATCATATCGGGCGGATGATCGCAGTTGTCGCACGATGCGCAATTTTCTTCGGTATATTCCTCGCCAAAATAGTTGAGAAGGAATTTCCGCCGGCATGTCGTGGTCTCGCAGTACTCCGTCACGTCCTGCAGTTTTTTGAGCGCCAGCCGGAGATTCCGTTCGCCCGCATCGTCATGCTCCAGCATGGAGCGGACCCGCGAGTAATCCCCCCGGCTGTAGAGCAGGACGCACTCGCTGTACTGGCCGTCGCGCCCCGCCCGCCCGGTCTCCTGGTAATAGGATTCCACGGTCTTGGGCAGATCGAAATGGATCACATACCGTACATCGGGCTTGTCGATGCCCATGCCAAACGCAACGGTGGCACAGACTACCTGTATCGCATCGCGGATGAATGCGTCCTGGACTTTTTCCCGGACCGGTTTCGAGAGCCCTGCGTGATAGGCCTGCGCCTTGAACCCGCGTTTCTGGAGATCGGCTGCAATATCTTCGGTCTCTTTCTTGCTCATGCAGTAGATGATGCCGGCATCATTGCGGTGCTGGCCTACGTAATTGGCAAGAAAGATCATCGCGTTCTTCTTCGGGATGATCCGGTACTGGAGATTTTTCCGGTTGAAACTGCCGATAAATTCCTGTGCGTGCGACAACCCGAGTTGCTCGCGGATATCCCGGCGCACTTCGGGAATTGCCGTTGCCGTTAATGCCACGAGCGGCACGGCCGGAAAGACTTTTTTCAGCTGGGCCAGCTGCCGGTATTCCGGCCGGAAGTTGTGGCCCCATTCCGAGATGCAGTGCGCTTCATCGATAGCGATGAGATGTATCGGCGACACCTTGAGCGATTCCAGGAAATTGGGCTGCATGCATTTTTCGGGAGATATGAACAGCAGCCGGAGCGTTCCTTCTTTGAGCTCGCTCTCGATCCGGGTCCGGTCGCGGTAATCCAGCGAACTGTTGTACGCAGCCGCAGGAATTCCCCGGGCATTTAGATCGTCGACCTGGTCCTTCATGAGCGAGATAAGCGGGGAGATGACGACCGTGAGCCCGCCAAGGTACAATGCCGGCAACTGGTAGCAGAGCGATTTTCCACCGCCGGTTGCCATGATCGCGAGCGTGTCGTTGCCGTTTAAGACAGATTCGATGATCTCCTTCTGGTGGGGCAGGAACTCCCGGTAGCCCCAGTATTTTTTCAAGAGTTCATCGGTTTTCATCGCAGGTACCTAAAAAGAATGGTGAGGAAAATGAGTGGGAAATAGTTCGCCGGATCGCTACAAGAACCTATCACAAAAAAGAAACGCAGTGCTTTATTTGATCCCGAGCGCTTTTTTGTAACCTGCCAGCAGTCGTACAATATATTTCCGGTGTTCCCCCATGGCCCCTTCATCCTCAGGAGAAGCAATGAGTGCGGCTACGTACACCAGGACAAGCGCATTGTCCAGCTCAAGCGTCCCGGGATCTTCAACCGTATCCGGAGCAAGGGTGATCGCAATATACCTGCGCTCCTGTTCATCGAACTGTCGTGCCATATCGGCAGTTACCTTCGAATTATCGAGGTCCTCTGCATTCGCGAGAACAATTGCAAGCGCTTTTTTCAGTGCAGCATATGCCCCGCTATGAGCCGGATTCGCTCCCGCACCCAGTAATCCGATGGCATGCGAGCATTCCCGGGCCGCGTTGGCATAGAGACCGAACCGGAATGCAAGAAAGGCAGATGCGATCTCATGGGCAGTTGTATCGGGAATATCGTCGAGTTCGGTTCGGAGTCGCTTGATATAGTCATTGAGAAATTGTTCCATGCGGTCAGATCGCTCCTGTCAGGTTATACTAAAATGATTATTGATAATTCCTTACCTAATTTTTAGAATCACTCTGACATGAACATATCCCAATGATCGGCTGAAGTTTGTGATGTGTATAACCCGGACCATCAGAGGATTATTAGGACATGAAGTGCCAACATAGAGAAACCGGTATGGGTGCAGTAATATTTTCTGATGTGCATGCCGATGCAGGAGCGATTGCCGCGCTATCTGCATGTATCCGCATGCCGTCATTCCTGGAAACCTTTGGCCCTGTAGACCGGGTCATCAATCTCGGGGACATACTCCATCGGGGGGATCACCCGGCAGAAGCACTTGAAAAGATCCATACCCTTTCCCGCGAGTATAAGCTCGTATCGGTGATGGGCAATCACGACCATGCCTATCTCCACGGGCTTATGGTCAGCGGGAGCGATGCAGCGAGCATGTACCGCCATGAACAGCTGCGGGATTCACCCCTCCTCTCGATATTTGAACGGATGCCCATGGAATGGTCGGACAACGGGATGCTTTTCGTTCACGGGGGGCCGCTGGAGTTAGGGACCCAGACCCTCCAGCTCAAATGCTGGCAGCGGCTTTCTCACCAGGCAGGAGAATCATTTACCGGGTATCATTATACTGCGGACATGGCATTCGATGCCCTGCAGGCACGGGGATTGACCCATCTCTGCTGCGGGCACCAGCATACGCACATCTGCTGCCGGAAAACCCCGCAGGGGATCGAGCAGTACCCTCTTGACTTCCAGCCGCTCCCGCTGAAAAAAAAGGGAGGGAGCCTGAAGCTTGAAGTGGCAAGGGTTCCTCTTGACCTGCCGACTATCAACCGGCTGGGTGGCTGCCATGGAAGCGAACCGGAATTTGCCTACACTGATTATTCCACGTTTTCCTATATCCGGATTGTCTGACCCACATGTTTTTTCTTTTTTACCCGCCGGTTATCCGGCGTGAAGATACCGGAACTCGCTGATTTGCGACCGCTTTGACCATTGTATATAAAGTCAGACACGTATTAGGATTTTTTATGGGTTATATTTATATAACGTGACCACAGAGTGGTATTATGCCTCGTGCAGGCGAGGGACGTTCGATCCGCATCGATCCTGAGGTGTATGAGGCGCTGCTCGTATTGAAACGAGGGAATATGACGTTCTCAGATGTCATTGCCCAGATGCTCCAGGAAAGCTATGGATGGTCGGAAAATTTCCCGGCAAACCAGAGCGATCTGACAGACTTTGTGGAGATCAATGCGCGCTAACCCATTGAAGGGGTTGTCCCAACGGATCAGTCCCTGCAAAATTCTATCGGAGGCAGGAAGAAAGAAGTACCGAAAATCTCACCCTCGATAAGCTAAAACCAGCGTATCGGGACAACCGATGAGATGTTTAGCGGATCTTGATGAAAATGGAAATGAAACCTGATGGCAGGAATGAACCGGTTGCAAACCCTCATACCGGTGCATTCGCGTCTGCCTGAAATTGCACGTCTACCCCAATAATCTCCCCAATCTTTTTTCTGATTTCTTCAGTTTCGACCGGGATCTTTTCGATAGTTTTAGCTTTCCAGTCAACAAGTTCGCTAAGAACCTGTTGTTCTTTTTCGAGCATACTGTTGAGCTGGGTCTTTTCCCGCGCCAGTGAATTTGCCCGGACAACCATGGTGTGTGCAGATACCGCGGTCTCGGCAAGCCGGCAGGCTTCATCGCAGGCAGACAGTTCAGCACACAGTGCCGACATCAGGGTGCAGAATTCATCGGAATCGGAAAAAATTTCACGTTCTTCACGGTTTTTTAAGGGAATATCCCCGGCTGCAATCATCCGTTGCGCTACCGGGCACGCCGCGGCAAGTGCGGTTTTCAGCGCCAGAGTGTCCGGCAGGTCATGATCCGAGAGTATTTCGATTGCCTGCCGGATGGCTGCGACCTCTCCTCCGGAAAGATGCTGTTTTCCTGCAATCTTTTCTGCTTTCCTGAAAACGTGGGAAGCGGTCATGGACCGTGCGGCATAGTTCCGGGTGACTTCATTGCGGGTCTTCTCTTTTTCAGCAAGCACTGACCTGCATTCGTTTACGGCAAGGTTGCCTTCCGCATCCGCTGCAAGCGCAGCTTCTTCGCGTTCGATTGCCCCGGTGCGTGTCGTGATCTCATCGATGCGTGCCGTGATACGGCGCTCTTTCTCTCCGGAACGTTCCAGGTCCTCCTGCATATCCTTCACGGACTGGTAGAGGGTTCGTACCGCTTCAACCGCCCCTTCCTGCTTCCGGTACGTTGCGAGTGCGGTGGTCAGGATATTCAACTCCTTTCCCATCCCATCGATCGCCATCTTTACCGCTTTCATCTCATCAGGAAATACTGCCTGTAAGTATCGTCCCCGGCCACGGTTGCTGTTGATGCAGGATTTCAGGCATTCAACAGCATCGGTATAGAATTCCTCAATATCCTCCGAAAGGGGTTTTTCAAGGGAGGCATTCATTGCTTTTACATACAGCGGGAGGGTATTTTTTGCAACGGCCCTGAGTTTCGGGTGGAGAGCGGGATCCTGTTCGGAACCGGAGATACTGTTGACAATGTGCTGCAGCTGTGCAGCGGAATTCCTGATTACCTGCATCGGATCCCGGGCTGCATCTTCAAGAGCCGTCCGGGCGGTCTTTTCCTTCTCATCAGTCCACGCAGGAATTGTATTGAAAGCAATAACCAGAGGTTCTGGTTTTTTCGGGTTCAGGAGATTTTTTATGAACTTATACATGGTTTTTCCTGTATCTGTTTCTTATCGGTGAAGCCTGCTGTGATGACTTAATCGTCGCGTGCTATCTGGCAAAGTCGTTCAGCACCGTCAATTTCCTTAATTACCTGCACAACTGCCGGTGGCAGGAGTTGCTTCCAGGGTTTGCCGGTGAGCATGCGCTCGCGAATTTTTGTCCCGCTGAGCGTGTCGCGCTCATACATTGCCGGGGACTGGACTTTTACCCCGGCTTCGGTAAAGAGCCGGACTACCAGCGGGTTTGAAGAGTAACAGCAATCGAAGGGCGGTGTCATCGATCGGACATGTGCCACCCAGAGTGCGTTGCGTTGGATATCCTCGATCGGGATCACGTAATAGGGACAGCCCAGCGATTCAAGCGCCCGGGTGATCATGAGCACGCGTTCCCCGGCGGTAAACGGGTTGTCTACCTGGTGGGAGAGTTGTGCGCTGCCGATCCCAATCACGATCTCATCGACTTCTTCTGCAATGTGTTCGAGTACCTCATGGTGCCCGTTGTGATAGGGCTGGAACCGTCCGATGTAAAAACCCCTTTTCATGCCTGCCCTCCCTGTGCACCCGCACCCATATTTGCAACCCGCGCAGCAAACGCGCCTGCGGTAAAACCGGCATCGATATTGACGACCGTGATGACCGAGCAGGATTGGAGCATGCTCGCAAGCGCGGCCCGTCCTTCGCCCATGTACCCGTAGCCAACGCTGACCGGTACGCCGATTACCGGTTTGTCCACAATTCCGGCAACAATGGAGGGAAGTGTCCCTTCGCGCCCGGCACAGACCACAAACACATGCGCATCGAGAAGCGGTTTTAATGCCGGGAAGAGGCGGTGGATGCCGGCCGCGCCAACATCGTAGGCAGTCCGCACCGTGCAGCCCATCTCTTCGGCAATGATCTTTGCCTCTTCGGCTACCCGGATATCGGATGTGCCTGCGGTGATGATAGCGACAATGCCGCCCGTTGATTTGACCGGAACGCCATTGGACAGGACAAGCACGCGGCCGGTCTCGCGGTATTCTGTGGCAATGTTCCTGCTTTTGGCAAAGGACTGGATGTGGGTAACCTGTTCGGAGCTTACCCGGGTGATCACACAGCGCCCGGTTGTTTCTGCATGCCGCACGGCAATCTCTGCGAGATGCGCGGTATCCTTGCCCTCAGCCAGGATCACTTCCGGCATGCCGCACCGCACGCCCCTTCCCAGGTCGATACAGGCAAACTCCCCCACGTGTTCGAGGCGGAGCCCTTCAATCACCTGAGCTGCCTCATCAAGGGAGCACTCCCCGTTCTTGTAGCGCGAGAGAATATCCTGCACGGACTGGTTTGGTGGCATGGTTTTGACAATACAGATATGGAACGGCGTATAATAAGTTAGTTCATAGCCATGTCCTATCTGATCTATGTTGCCATGTTCGGCGCTGCTGCGGTCCTCTTCCTCTGGCTGCGGGACGCACGGATCTTTTTCAGGTCGGGTCTCCCCGGTTACCGGAAGGCGGCGTATCATGGCGTGGGATACGGGGCCCTGGCATCGCTTGGCTGTGCCTTTACTCTCACGATGCCCAATTTTGAATTACTTGGCCTTGGCATGATCCTTGCTGCCATGTACCTGCAGGGAAGAATCGAGCGGGAGAAGGTCTGGGGAAAGGAAGACACCTTCACCCGGTTCATTGGCAGCGTGCCGAGACCCAGGGCGAATAAGAAATAACGATTGCAAACAAAAACAGATTAAGGATTTTTACCATGCTCCAGAAACCGAGAGGAACGCGGGATTTTTTACCGGATGAGATGGAGGCGCGGCGCGCTGTCGAAAGAAAGCTGCGCGAGGTTGCGCGCTGCTACGGGTACCGGGAAGTCTGCACTCCCGAGTTTGAGGATCTCGAACTGTTCACCGCGCGATCCGGGGAAGGTATCATCGATGAGATGTATGTTTTTGAGGATAAGGGTGGCAGGAAGCTTGCCCTTCGCCCGGAGATCACCGCTGCGGTGATCCGGATGTACATCAACGAGGCAAAGGTCGCCCCCAAGCCCCTGCGCTGGTGTTATTTTGCCGATTGTTTCCGGTACGAGCGCCCCCAGAAGGGCCGGTACCGCCAGTTCTGGCAGTTCGGGGTCGAGCTGATCGGTGCGGACACGGCCGCGGCTGATGCGGAGACGATCATGCTTGCGTCCGATATGCTCAACGCAACCGGTGTCACGTACGAGCTGAAAGTCGGTCATCTCTCGTTCATGAAGAATCTCGTCAAGGATCTCGAACCGGCCATGCAGCGAAAGGTGCGGGCACATCTTGACAAGAAGGATTTCGATGGGCTGAATGTCACGCTTGAATCTTTAAACCGGACGGACCTTGCAGCCTCGCTCGCGGCACTGGTCGGCACCCGTGACCTTGCGGAAGCGTTCGAGATTGCGGGGGTAATTCCGGAGAAAGAACGGTTCGAGAAGACGGTTGGATCGCTTGATGCAGCCGGGGTAAAATATAGCCTCAACTTTGGCATTGCGCGTGGACTGGATTACTATACCGGGATGGTCTTTGAGGGATTTGCGCAGAACCTCGGGGCCGAGAACCAGATTATGGGAGGAGGGACGTACCGGCTTGCCCATCTCTTTGGCGGCGATGACGTGGCCTCCTGTGGTTTTGCCATCGGGTTTGACCGCGTGATGGTCTCGCTTGGCGATGTCCAGCCGGCTGTTGTTCCCATTGTCGGACTTGTCTGCACAAGCGAAGGGCGCAACCGAGCGCTCGAAGTTGCAAAGGCATTGCGCGATGCAGGCATCCGCACAGAAATGGATCTCATGGAGCGCGGACTGGGGGCGCAACTCGCTCATGCTGCAAAGACTGCGAACTTTGCGATCGTGATCGGGCAGCGTGAGGCAGAGTCCGGTCAGGTTACGTTGAAAAACCTGACAACTGCCGAGCAGAAGACCGTGGATCTTGCAGCAGCCGTTGCTGAGGTGAGAGCGTTTGGTCCTCGCTGACGATCTCGCCAAGCAGCAGCGCAGCATCAGTGTCGCAGAATTTTTCGAGAAGAACAAACACCTGCTGGGTTTTGATTCTCCCACGCGGGGAGTAATTACCACCATAAAAGAAGCGGTGGACAATGCGCTGGATGCCTGCGAAGAAGCGCAGGTACTCCCGGATATTTTCATCAGCATCAAGAAAGTTTCCGGTGATATCTTCCGGATTATCGTTGAGGACAATGGCCCGGGAATCGTTCCTGCACAGGTGCCGTTCGTGTTCGGCAAGCTTCTCTACGGTTCCCGGTTCCACCAGATCCGGCAGACGCGCGGGCAGCAGGGTATCGGGATCTCTGCTGCGGTGCTCTACGCGCAGCTGACCAGCGGTGTCCCCACGGTTGTGATCTCGCGCACCGGCCACAAGGAGCCGGCTTACAAATTTGAGATCCAGATCAAGATCGAGACCAATGAACCGGATATCATTTCGCAGCAACCGATCGATTGGGACCGGATTCACGGCACCCGGGTGCAGATCGAGTTCAAGAGCACGATGTCGGCAAAAAAGAAGCTGCTCGAGTATCTCAAGTATACTTCCATTGTGAATCCCCATGCCCGCTTCCGGGTGGAGCTGGATGATGATGCGTTCACGTTCGAACGGGTAAGCCAGGAAATCCTCGCGTGCCCGATAGCGGTCAAACCCCACCCGCACGGGATCGAGTTCGGGCAACTCAAACGGATGGCCGTGGCAAGCAATGAGAAACTTGCTGATTTCCTGATGGAGAATTTCAGCCGGGTCGGGAAGAAGACTGCACAGGAGATGTGCGATAAGTCCGGCCTGAAGGCGACGGCAAAGGTATCGGGACTCTCTGCGGATCAACTTAAGGCGCTCCTTGCTGCCATGCAGGATGTCCCGGTACCTCCCCCGCTCACGGTCCAGTGTCTTTCACCCATTGGTGAGGAACTGATCCGGCGCGGGCTCGATAAGGAGTTCCAGATGGACTTTGTCGGGGCCCGCACGCGGCCCGCATCGGTCTTCTCGGGCCACTCATTCGTAGTCGAGGCGGCGATAGGGTACGGGGGCAAGCTGCCTTCCGAGGGAAATGCAATTATTCTCCGCTTTGCCAACCGTGTCCCGCTGATGTACCAGCAGGGCGCGTGCGCAATCACCCAGAGTGTTGCCAACGTGAACTGGAAATCCTATAACCTTTCCCAGCAGGGACTCCCGATGGGACCGGTGCTGATCCTGGTCCATGTTGCCTCCACCAACATTCCCTTTACCAGCGAAAGCAAGGATGCGATCGCGAGTATTCCTGAGATAGAAAAGGAGATTGTCCTTGCCCTACAGGACCTGGGACGGGATCTCAAGCTCTTTGTCTCGCGGCGGGACAAGAATAAAGTAGCCGAAGACCGGGCTCGGGCCGTCTGCGCGATCATTCCGGAGATTGCTGCAAAGGTGAGCGAGATCGTGGAAAAACCACTGGTCGATACCACGCCCATTGAAGGTAAACTGATGCGCAAGCTGATCGTGAAGAAGGGGACCGTTGATGGCCGGATTACGATTGAGCTGAACAATTATACTGCGCATGAGGTGGATGTGTCCATCTACGATATCTCACAGGACGATGCAGCCGATGCCGAGCCCAAGGCAGCATTCGTGAGCGAGATGGACGGGCAGTTTACGAAAGTCTGGAAGATGGTGATACCCTCCCAGACGGTCTCGCGCGTGATTTATACCGGTAAGGGCGGGGGGCTGCTCGATATCCGCGGGGTTGACGACAACAAGAAGATGGTGGTGGATCTCGATGTCTAAAGAGGAACTGGAAAGGAAATCGATGGCGGCCCTGCTCAGGATCGCAAGCGCCTGGTACGACCAGATGAAGGCCGGTGAGATCCCCTCCATCTCGCTGCCCACGCGGACGAAATATAATATCGAATATGATGATGTGAGCGAAGTCTGGAAATACGGTGACAAGGAGAGCATGCGCACCGCGGCCTCGGCCAAGAGCGCGACGCACCTCCTCAAGATGGCGTACGTGATCGGGTTCATCAAGCAGCAGCTGAAGGAGAACCGGTCGTCAACACTCAGGGAGATGTATTACATCTCGGAGGGCTGGAAGCGTGCGAAGTTTGGTGCTCAGGAGGAGAGCAATTTCCTTATTGAGGATCTCGAGATTATCTCTGAAGTTCCGCGCGAGGGGTTCCATCTCCATCCTGAAGAGAATGGTGCCTCTATCTATGGGCCGATGCGGATCCGGGAAGAGACACGCCGGGGCATGCGGGCGATTCACTGCCAGGATGATGTGGGGCAGGCGGGGTATACAATCCCCAACAATGTCGAGAATATCGAGTTCGTGGATCACGATGCAAAGTTTGTGATTGCTCTTGAAACGGGTGGTATGTATGACCGTCTTATCGAGAACGGGTTTGATGAGGAGCACAACGCGATTCTTGTGCACCTGAAGGGTCAGCCGGCGCGCTCGACCCGGCGCATGCTCAACAAGATCAGTACCACGTGGAATCTTCCCGTGATGGTTTTTACTGATGGCGACCCGTGGTCGTACCGTATCTTTGCCTCGGTTGCGTACGGTTCTATTAAGAGCGCGCACATGTCGGAGCTGCTGGCAACGCCTAAGGCGCAGTTCCTGGGCCTGCAGCCGAGCGATATCCGGGATTACAATTTGCCGTCCGATAAACTGTCGGACAAGGATGTTGAGGCGTTACATGCGGAGCTGACGGACCCCCGGTTTGCATCGGAGTACTGGAAGAAGCAGATCAATTTGCAGATCAGCCTGGGGCTGAAGTCTGAACAGCAGGCGTTTGCGGCACGGGGGCTGGACTTTGTTACGAAGAAGTATTTGCCGGATAGGTTAAGTGAGATGGGGATAATCTGAAAATTGAGGATAGCATGAGTTCCGGTGAGATCAATGCCCGGTTGACGTTCGGGGTATGGAGGGAGCATTTATTATCAGGTTCTGGTGAAATACCATGAGTTCCAGCTATACACTCGGTCTCTTTGCCAACATGTACCCGGCCTTTGATGGGGATTACCGGGGAATATTCATCGGGCAGATGGTCAGGGATCTGGAATTGAGGAATATTGCCGTGAAAAAGGCGGTAAAGACCTCTTCATCAGTCACCGGGTATGGTCCGTTTTTCTGGCAATCCCTGTCTCTTGCACGGGATAAGGATCTCGATCTGATACAGGCGGAATATATTCCGCACAGTAGTCTTGTTCCTGCATTATTCAAACGGGAGGATTGTCCTCTTGTCTTGAAATTTCACGGAGATGACGCCCGGATATATCCTTTTAAAAACCGTTTCAATCGGATGGTTACCTGCACGATGCTCAAGGCATCTGCCCATGTAATAACCGGAAGCGAAGAGATGCGGATTATTCTTATCGGGCTTGGAGTACAACCGGAAGATATCTCGACAATTCATACTGGCGTCGATGTATCATTTTTCACTCCCCAACCCAAAGAAAAAATCAGACCCTCTCTGGGAGTATTACCGGAATCAACAATTTTCCTTTTTGTCGGCAGACTGCATTCGTGGAAAGGGATTAGTGAAATCCTTACTGTCGCAAAGCGTTCACCCCATCTTCAGTTTTATTTTGTAGGTCCAGGAACGATTCCATCGCACCCGGGTAATTGTACCTTTTTGGGCACTCAACCTCCTGAAATGGTGAGAATGTGGATGAATGCAGCAGATTGTTTTCTTCTGCCTACTTATACCGAGTCTGTTCCCACTTCAGTCATGGAGGCGTTCGCCTGCGGGACACCTGCCATAACCAGTAATGTAGGGGGCTGTCCTGAAATTGTGGCGCCCGGTAATAATGGACTTCTGATTCCACCCAGGGATACTCAATCATTGTATGAAGCAGTCGAATGGATGAATAAGAATCCTGAAGCACGGATAAAAATGGGGGAAAATGCCCGTAAAACGGTTCTGGACAGGTATGACCATAACATATTGACTGAAAAGCTTATCTGTCTGCATCACCGTCTGATTGACTTGGGGGAATAAATTACAATGCATTGGCCATGGATTCTTATGGGGATTGGGTATCAAAGATTGAGAAGATCATAGATTTTTTTCTGTGCAACCAGGAGATCAAAATCCTCTCTTGCACGAGAATAGGCATTTTTTGAAAATGTCCTTTGCATATCAGTGTCCTGAAGTAACCGGATTATTGCCTGTGCAAGTTTTCCAGAATTATCTTCATCCACAACACAACCGCAGTGGTGTTTTTTGAAATAGCCTGAAATGAATGAGTCTGATGGTGCATGCACCAGAACAGGCTTTTTTGCTGCAAGATACTCCCCGATTTTTCCTGGTGCGGATGTTTTTATGATTTCAGGATAGGGTGAATTGAATGCCAGGGGGAGAAATAAAATGTCCGCGTCGCACTGGACTCCCGGCATCTGGTTGTTGGGGAGGTTTTTATGGATCTCCACAGGGCCTGAAATATTATTATTTTTCAGGTAACTGATGGACTGGGGCGTGTAGATATGTAATTTCAGATTCGGAATTCCCGTTTTTTTAATTGCAGATATCAGGTTGTGGAATGCGGTGAAATGAGCGTCATATATGGCGCCCGTGTAGACAATTTTCAAGTCGCCCGATATGGACGGTTTGTTCCTATCTGCATTTCGTTCATATTCTGCAAGATCAAACGGGTTATATATTACCATGGCCTGAATGCCGTATTTTTGAAAATATTCTGTCTCCATATATTCGTTGGGGACAATTACCTGGGAAGCACCGGCCAGCATTTCCCGCTCTTTCTTTTCAGAAAATTCCATCAGGACCGGATGAGTCCACTGGCGGGAGTAAAAATCGAACGTATAGAGAACAAATGGGATCCCAAGTTCTTTTCCTGCAAAGAATGCCGCTGGAGGATCGAAAAGATCTCCAGTACATCCAATAATCACTTTGCATTGTTCTTTTTGCAGAATCTTTTTGAACTGGTATATCCGTAATTTCAGGAGAATCTCAAGCAGTGCGGTCGAATGAATGAGTGATGCTGTTTTAATCAGCAACCGGATAATTTGGTAATCCGGATGCAAAAAATAGTGTTTTGCTGCAAGTTGCAGTGAACTGGTACCAAGATAATTGTACAGATGGAAATTTTTTAAGGTAATAAGGCAGTAGTTTTCCGGATCGAATTTCTTGAGTAGATGATAAAGTACGATTGACTGACCTGACTGGGTGGGTGGGAGGCCAAGTGAGATCAGGGCAAATTTTTTCATGGTGCTCAAAAAGAAATAGAATTACCCTCTCTCTATCCGAATACGTGTGAATATCCCAGAACAATTTTCACGATAGTACTGCTGACATCCTGCTTGAGATATTCCGGGGGTGCAGCCCATGTCTGGGACTGATACATCACAATCTGCACACATTTAAGGATGGTTTCGTGGTCTGCACCCGACAGGATGTTGCTACCGCATTCAAGGGTCTCTGGACGCTCCGTAACATCGCGGATCGTAACATTCGGCACATGGAAAATGCAGCATTCTTCCTGAACTGTTCCGCTGTCGCTTAACACGCACAGGGCATCGCGCTCAAGCCTTACAAAATCGAAAAACCCGAAGGGTTCGTTGAACCGGATTGCATCCGGGTCCACATCGATGTTGAATTGACGGATCTTATCACGGGTACGCGGGTGAAGGCTGCAGATCACCGGCACTCCGTATTTCTTGCTTATTGTGGTGAATGCCCGGATAAACTCGCGCAGCCGGTGTTCGAGATCTACGTTCTCCGCGCGATGGAGTGTGACTAGAACATATTTCTGCTTCTTGATTTTCAGACGTTTCAGGATGTCTGATCGGTTAATTGGATTCTCGTAATGGCTGATTACTTCGAGGATCGGGTTTCCTGTAACAAGGATGCGTTCGTTCGGGATCCCTTCCCTGACAAGATTTGCCCGGCTGCGTTCGGTGTACGGGAGCAGAATGTCGCTGGAATGATCGATGATGCGACGGTTGACTTCCTCAGGAACGCGGTCATCATAACACCGGTTTCCCGCTTCCATGTGAACCACGGGGATCCTGAGACGTTTGGCAATAATCGCTGACAGGCTGCTGTTGGTGTCCCCCAGTATCAGCACTTTATCAGGTCGCTCTTTTTCCATGACCTTTTCTGTTTCCATCAGGATATGAGCTATCTGTTCGCCAAATGTTGCACTTGTTACGCTCAGAAAATAATCCGGTTTCCTTATTTTCAGATCCTCAAAAAAGATGTCGCTTAGGTTCTTATCGAAATTCTGACCTGTATGAACGAGAATATGGGTACAGTGCGAATCCAGTTTTTCGATAATGCGGCTCAGACGAATAATTTCAGGGCGTGTACCCAGAATCGTCATCACTTTCATCGGAGCAATTCTCCATTTGTTATATGTTGCTCGTTGATCATCAGATCAAATCTCTCCAGTGTTTCTTTGAGCTCCCTAAAAGTCATGACATTATCATTTGATGAATATTCATGCCCCAATGCAGTTTTTTTATCATCCATGGTGCAGAGTTCCGGAAGGATAGGTTGAATAACGTAGTAGTTGCCCCGCTCTATTGTCCTGTGTGCTTCTTCTTCGGAAACGAGAATTTCATGGATCTTCTCTCCGGGACGAATTCCGGTTATGACTGTTTCTATCTTACGATCTTCAATAAGGACCGCTGCAATATCCGTAACTTTTGACGATGGCACTTGTGGGATGTAGGTTTCACCACGTTTTGCATTGCGTAATGCTGCAAAGATGGTATCTACCGCTTGATCCAGACTCAGTAAAAACCGGGTCATATCCGCTGTTGTGATGGTTACCGGGCCTCCTGCAAGAATTTGTTCATGAAACAGGGGAATTACTGAACCACGGGACGCAAGTACGTTACCGTACCGCACACAGATAAACCGGGTGCGTGGACAATCAATATTCGCCGTTATAAAAATGCGTTCCTGGATTGCCTTTGTCATTCCCATGACATTTACCGGTTTGCATGCTTTATCTGTGGATATTCCGACAACGGTCTCGACTGGGATTTTTAATTCGCGAATCGCGCGAACTATGTTTTCAGGTCCGGAGATGTTTGTCCTGACTGCTTCGTAAGGGAAATATTCACAGGATGGAACCTGTTTTAATGCAGCAGCGTTGAAGACAACATCGACTCCCTGAAGTGCAGAACTAACGCTATGGAAATCTCTTACATCCCCGATACGGAATTCGAGAAGTCTGCAGAAATTATTATAGATTATTTCATCGGTAGGAGCTTTGCTGTTCAGATAGGAGATCCGCATATCATGCTGTTTTGCCTCGTCGCGGGACAGGACAATAATTTTTTTGGGTGTACCCACTTCCCCGGAAAGCAAACGGCGGATCAATACTTTACCAAGAGAGCCAGTCCCCCCGGTTACAAGGATGGTTTTATTGCTGAGCATGTTGTTCCCTGATTGCTGCATAGGGTGTGGGATCCCGATGCATCTGGTCTATCATATATTCCCATGATGGAATCTTAATGTTTGTTTCTTTTCTGAATTTTTCCGGGTTCAGACTGCGATCGTTGATAATGGTCTCGTCTGGTTCAATGGAAATCGTCATCGCATAGGTTTCTTTCACTAAACAGAGGAGATCATATTTGCTGATGGATTTGGATGCTATTTGTCGTACTCCATTCAGATCTGGATAATCAGAAATGATTGTATTGATAATTTCTGATAATGCCATCGTCGTTAATCCGGAAAAAATTACGTTTTTATAGCCAGGGACGGTCTTTCCTTCGTTGCTCATGAACCATTCAATGAGGCCATGTGTTGTATCAAGTTCACGGCCGATCATGGATGTTCTGATGGTGAGGCAACCCGGGTAATCTGTCTCCCCAAGATATTTTGTTTTACCATATAGATCTTCAGCCTCGGAAGGATCCTCCTCTGAATAGTAACCTCTCTGGCCGGAGAATACACAATCCGTACTCATGTGAATGAGGCGAATGTTCTTTTGTCGGCAAATCTGAGCTAACTGGTGTGGGAAGAGTGCGTTGATGGCAATGCTCTGTAGGGGATCGTGTGCAGCAGGGAGTTGTTTTACTATCCCAATACAGTTGATGATGACTTCCGGGTTTGTTCGATCTATTGCTGTACGGACTGACTCAAAATTATCAGCTTTGATGTTCCCGATAATATCCATTCTGCGAAAGACCGGATGATCTACAAAAATGGATGCATTCCCTCGTACCGTACCGGCAACGGTATGTTCGTGCGAAAGCACCTGCATCAGCTTATGGCCGAGCATTCCGGTAGCGCCAAGGATGAGAATTTTCATTATATCAACTCTGTTGTTTTCAAGGAAACGTTTGTGACGAGTTTTTTTATTTCTTTGCTCATTTTACTACTCTCCACTTCCTGTTTAATAAGAGTCAGGTTTTCCAGAATAAATCTTTCATTTATATTTTGCGGGTTTTCAATAACTTTAATGATACATTCAGCAAGTTTTTCGGCATCTTTGACATGACAAAGATACCCGTTTTTACCATCAATTACCCAAGAACGGATCTGAGGTATATCTCCCATGATGAGTGGACACCCGCAAGCCATCGCTTCAAGCATGGTATTGGGCAGCGAATCATTAGATGAGATTGATATCATCATATTTGCTGCGGAATAGTAGTAGGGCATATCTTCAAATTGAATTTTGCTCAAGAGTGTATAATTTTTTTCAATACCTTTTACTTTGAGTTTTTCATGCACGGAAATATCAACTTCTTTATTGGCAAACAGGACGATGAAATGAACATTGCTATATTTTTTTAAGACGATCTGACTTGCTGCAACCAGTGTATCAAAGTTAAGGTAATCGGCTATCCCCCTTGGCCAGAAAATTATTTTTTGTGCATTCTGGCCGATATATATTTTGGCTGACGCTTTATCTATCGGGTGAAACCGCGAAATGTCAACTCCGGGATACCTGATCAGATGAATGCACTTGGCAGTTTTTCCGTAATGTATACAGGCATTTTTCGCTTCGATAGAATTGACCGTAATTGCCGAGGCTTTTTTTATACCGCTGATTATTATTTGTTTTTTCAGCAGTCGTTCAATACCTGTCCATTTTGCCCACCAGGTTACATCGCCATTCCAGAAGGTAATGATAACAGGCGCTATTTTTCGTATCAACAATATGAGATAACATGGATACATCAGTGTTTGGAGAAAGATTACGTCCGGCCTTTTTTGTTCGATAGTTTTTTTAAGGATGAAATAATCCCGCACGATGTTTATCAGTTCCTGAATAAATTTCAAAAACAGTGAAACCGGATACAAAATTTTGTGTATTGCTGGATGATGGGAAGAGCGCTCAAAATTTTGTTTTTTGTGTGCCTGACTAAGCAAAATTATTGTTGCCCCGGGGAACTGGTAATTATACGTTGAAACTATCGTTACATCGAATAATGGATCATCGACAAAAATCTGCATTCTTCTTTGCGCATGGATTGAATAACCCCAAGCCAGAAAGAGGATTTTTTTCATTTCTGATGACTGATGTGAAAGCGGTACAGATTTATCCATGACTTTGCACCAGGGGGGATTCTTCAGAAGTCAGAAGTGTATCCAGTACCTCACGGCACCATAATTCAATAATCATAAGTAACCAAATCTGCGCCCAACTGACGTTGCCCCGAGAAAATTGTTTTTTTAATGCCTGTACTGCATCAACATCAAAAAGACCTCTCTTTCGTACCGATTCCGGGGAGAGTGCATCTTCCATAATGTTTTTTAGCGGACCCTTCAGCCAGATTTCAAATGGCATACCAAATCCGCGTTTTTCCTGAAGATCGATATCCGGTGGAAGGAGATCCTTAAACGAATCAATTAGTATTTTTTTTGCGCCTGTTTTTCTATATGATTCATAGGGTGATAAGATCTTTGAAATATCCCCAAGTTTTGTATCGTCAGGGAGGGATAATGCCAGTTCCACGATATGATGATCGAGAAAGGGAACCCGGACTTCGAGTGAATGTGCCATGGAAACAGCATCGATGTCCCGCAGGAGCTGGTTCTGTGTATATCCTTGCAGACTCTGCATCGACACTCTCTGGTTGATGGAAATTCCTGATGAATTTTTTGGAACAATGCTATCTTTTGAATATTCACCCCCGATATGCACTTCCTTTCTTATATTTGAAGATAACAAGGGGGATACATCCCGTGCAGGAAAAATCAGGAAAAATCGTGAATATCCTGACAAAAAGCCTTCCTGTTTTCGGATATGATCAAGTATCCGACCAAGGCAACCCATAGTAACCCATTTGTCAAATGCGGTACTCTGGAAAAGACTGGCACACCCGCTGATAATGTGTGCCATCCAGGGATGATTCTTCCTGAATGCCTCCTCTTTTTCCATCTGGATAAACCAGGGATATCCGGCAAATATCTCATCTCCACCCGTACCGGAGATTGCCACTTTCACTAATCTGCTTGCAGCAAGGGATACGAAATATGAATTTAATCCATCTACTGATGGCTGATCAAGTGCGGAAGCAAAATGACAGATTCGCGCAGCGACCTCGGACCCGGTTACCATTACTCGCGAGTGATCTGTCCCAATAATACGTGCAATTCGCTCTGCATCATCTGATTCATCAGTAAGATACGTGCCTTGTTCAAAGCCAACAGAGAAGGTTTTTACCGGGTGATTACAGGTTCTTGCCATTATCGCCGTAAGTATTGAAGAGTCAATTCCTCCGCTGAGAAATGCACCAAGAGGAACATCGCTTACCATCTGTTGTCGGACGCATTCTTCAAGAGAAGTACGAAGAAGCGATTTGAGTTCTTCATAATTTTTTTCCTTAATTTCCGGTGATCTGGTATCCGTTTTTATTGTCCAATATTCTTCATCACGAAGAATAGTGTTTTCAATGATAAGGCGGTGCCCGGGAAGAAGCATTTGAACGCCGGATATAAATGTTCGTGGCTGGGGGATTGATCCATAAGTGAGCAGGAGTCTGAGTGCTTCAGGATCAATTTTTGAAGTGACTAATCTGCTTGAAAGTATGCTTTTCATCTCGGATGCAAAAATAAATTGTGTACCTATTTTTACATAGAGAAGTGGCTTTATTCCAAGCGGGTCACGCGCGAGAATCAAACGAGGATTTTTTTCATCTCTCAAATCATAAATTGCAAAGGCAAATATTCCCTGCATATGGAGCACGCAATCATCTCCATATTGCTCGTAGAGATGGAGTATGACTTCTGTGTCTGATTCAGAATGAAAATGATGGCCTTGTTCTTCCAGATGCTGGCGTATCTCTCTGAAATTGTAGGTTTCCCCATTATAAACAATCCAGATTGTTTTCTCCAGGTTTGACATGGGTTGATGTCCACAAGGGGTTGTATCAATAATTGATAATCTTGTCATTCCCAAAGATATCTTATCAGAATAAAATTCACCCTTGTCATCAGGTCCCCGGTGACGCATCGCAGAAATCATTGCATGTATTGCCTGCTGATTATTTTCACCGAGAATCCCGCAAATGCCGCACATCTGAAAACACCAATAATTAAAAATTATTTATTTTAAAGGTTTATTCGCTTTGGCTTCAATCCCATTTCCTGCCAATGCTATCTGAATGTTTTCCATTCCGCATTTTAATAATTGATTCTGAATTTCTGAACTTGTGCGAAGGTGTTTATAGTGGTCAGTAAGTGTATCATGAGTATCAAGCATTGCCCATGTTTTGAGTTGTTCGTCTTGTAACTGTGGATAAGCATCGTGATAATCAACGAGCGGAGATATATTCAAAAAAATTGTACGACCCTTTTTTATCCAATTGTTTTGTTTTTGTGATCTCATATATTTGTGGATCGGCCATAAAATATTTGTCAAATACTTGACAAATGACATTGAAAATTGAGGAGGCATCCTAGTAAGAATAGCATGTAAAATTTTTCGGCTTGGTGTTTCCGGATACCCATAAGTGTAGTGATCTATAACCAACAATCCTCCTGGTTTTACGTATGAACTAAGAGCATCTATTGTTTTTTCAGGGTCAGGTGTATGCTGTATTACTCCAATACAGATAACAAGATCGAAGGTGTCAGAAGATACGGGTAAATTGGTGATATCCGCTTGACAAACGAAATAATTTTGATACATTTTACAATTATCATAATTAGCTTCAACTGCTGCTGACAAATCTACTGAAAAGACATTTGCCCCGTTTTGCAGGAGAATCTCGGTAAACCGCCCTGCCCCACATCCCGCCTCCAATACATCTTTTCCCTGTAATATTTCAAACGTTCCACCTAAAAGGCGCTTTAACCGGTCTTGAGAAATTGTTGTTTTAGTAAATGAATCCAATTGCGTCTGTTTATATGTATTCCATTGAAGGCCAAAAGAATCGGCATAGTTTTTGTAAGGAACGAAACGTGGGATATTATTGATTATCGAAAACGAACACTTATTCTGACAAATGAAACGATTCTCTTTCTCATTATACTCCAGTTTCTTTTTATGAATGGGACAGATGAGTTGCACATCTTTTTTTACACCGGATATCATTGCTAATCATTTATTGATTTTAATGTTTTAATGTATACTATTACCGCATGTGGTATTCCGAATTAATTTACATGTATGACTCTTTTTGGGCATAGGATACATTCTTTTGTAATATACCTAATTTGAAGAAGTCAACATACGTTGTTTTTTAATCTTAACATTTTCCTTATGCAGTAGTTTCCCTTAGGAAGACAAAGAAAAAATCCAACGGTCAATATAACCAGAAAATCCAAAAATTTTTTAACGCGAACCCCAATCGAATCAGGTTCGATCATTGTCCACAACGTAAGGGCAAACCCAATGAAAATCCGGGGCGAGAAGGATTTCATCGAATCTGATTGCCATATCCCTGCGTTAATGCACACATACATATATCCCCGGATCGCGATATTCATTTCGCGACGACAAGATGCCACATCATCACCGATGTCCGTAATTATTCGTAAAAATATTTTGATGACATCAATATAACCCAAAGGTGTTTTTTGAAGGAACTGAGTGGACTCCGTATGGTCACCCTGCTGGTAAAAAAGAATGGCATTTGCTACAAATGCAAAATCAAAACGTCGTGAAATTTTGAGCCACTGATAGAAATCTCCCGCATACGGATATTCACTGGAGTATAGTCCCATGGAATCATATACCTCCCGTTTCATCATGACAGAAGGACAAATAATCGGGTTATGGTTTTCCAAAATTTTTCTGAATCCCTCAGGGGCTCGGTAAATAACATTCTTATCAGAAACTGCAATCTTTTTCTGCTCATTATTTATTATCATCCGGGCAGAACTGAACGTCATCATCACACCGGGATGTGATTCCATGAATTCAACACATGTCATGGTGAAATTGGAATCGATGAAGTCATCCGAGTGGAGGATGTGGATATATTCCCCATGCGATAACTCAACACACCGGTTAAAATTTCCAAAAATACCCAGATTTTTTGGATTCTTATAAAAATGCAGCCTTGAATCGTTGTAACCCGTGATAACAGATTCAATCGCATCGTCAGATGCATTATCCACAACCAGCACTTCGATATTGGGGTAGGACTGGGAAAGAGCACTGTCTATGGCTTTTCCAACCATACCCGCCCGGTTATATGTAGGGATGCAGATTGAAACGAGAGGAAGTGCGGTCATATACGGGTACTCATGAAATTAATGTGTGACCTGACGTTGATTGATACAATATCCCGATCATCTGATCGAGATCGGGAATCCGGTAATTCAGTGTATGCTGTACCTTATCGGATGAAATGGTGCCATTATTTGGCCGGGTAACCACAAGAGAGCTCGAGTCAGTACTTTCAAGAAAATGACTGTCAAACTGAAATGCCTGGAGAATTTTTTTATTAAACTCATATTTACTGATCATCTCATTGGATCCCAGATTGTAAATTCCTGTAGCATCCTGTTCAATGGCTCTTCTCGTAATCTCAGCAACTACATCCACATGGACCGGGTTGAAATACTGGTCTGCAGGGGAACGCATTACTTTTTTCTTATTGACACTTTCAAGCAACTGCATGAAATAATTTTTACTTACCCTTTCGAACATGGTAAAACCAAAAATAACAGACGGCCTGAAAATCACTGAACCGGGCGTTGCCTTCATGAGTGTTTCACTTTGAAGTTTTGTCTCGATGTAATAGTTAGTTGAGCTTGTCGGTGCGGTTTCCTCACACTTTCCTTCCGGTGTATTGTACACCGCGTAGGTCGAAAAATATACGAATTTTGTAGATCGATAGGTAGAACGAAGGTTCATGGTAGCGGTTACATTTGCTGCATAACATTTTTCTTTGTTATTTTCACATTCGTCCGTTTTCGAAAGGGCTGCGGTGTGGATGATAACATCCACAGGTGACGATTTACTAAGAGCTTTGACACAATCCAGATTGGTCAAATCAACGATGTGATCAACATATTCCCCTGAACTCCTGCTCGTTCCGATAATTTCCCAGTCGGTGAAAGATTTCAGGTATTCAAATAAACGGTGACCTACCAGTCCTGTTGTTCCCGTGATAAGAACTCGTTTTTTTGGATTACCCATGCCGTATGCCCCAATCATAACCGATAGTAGGATCGAAAGGATCCAGTCGTGAAATCTCGCCTGGATCATGAGCGATTGATGCACAGTTTGCTACAATCGCTTTTTCATTGCCAATTGACTGGAAACCGTTGACTACGTGGGGAGGGACCTTTACAAGGACATAGTTATCTTCACCCATACAAATTTCCTGGATCTCCCCGTTCGTTGAATAATCTGTGCGGGCATCGTAGAGAACAAGTTTGATATTACCTGAAATTACCGCATAATTAAGTTCCATTTTCCTGTGTACATGCCAGGCTTTTACCGCATTTGGAAAAATTATTGAGAAATAGATCTCACCAAACTGGCTGAAGTGGGGATCGGTACATTTCAACATATGCCTGACCATACCGCGATCATCCAGTATGGTTTTTAAGGGAATAATCTGTACTCCTTCAATCATCGTCAACTCTCCATATATTCAATAATTTGTTGTTTGGTAATGGAACCCGTGTTTCCACCCTCATTAACTGATTTATACCATTTTGCAGTCTGTTCAACTGTTTTTCTGAAGTTCCATCTGGCAGACCATCCCAGATCATGATGTGCCCTATCACAGTTCAGGTGAAGAAGACCGGCTTCCTTTGGATCGTCATCTTTTTTCGTGAATTCAATATTACCGGCCCCCCAGATGGCAATTAATTCTTCAGCAAGGTCTTTTACCGTATGCATTTCTCCATTATCCGGGCCAAAGTTATAGGAGCTTCCGAAAGATTTTGGATTTTCATACAGGTGTGATGCGAGGAGAAGATATCCTGATAATGGCTCTAATACATGCTGCCAGGGTCTGGTAGCATCGGGATTTCTCAACTGGATGGGTTCATTATTTTTAAGAGCTCTGATGCAATCAGGTACTATCCGGTCAAGGGACCAGTCTCCTCCTCCGATGACATTTCCTGCCCGCACACTGGCAGCACCCAGGTGAGGTATCTGCTCAAAAAAGGAATCATTATACGCGGAAAATACCAGTTCTGCAGCTGCTTTTGAAGCACTGTAGGGATCTTTACCCCCCAGTTCATCATTCTCACGGTACCCCCAGCACCATTCTTTGTTTTTATAACATTTGTCGGAAGTTATTGCTATGAGGACTTTTACTGAAGGGGTTTCTTTTACCGCTTCAAAAACATTGACCGATCCACCAATATTGGTATCGAACGTAAGTTTTGGATCCTTATAGGATTTTCTTACCAGGGGTTGAGCTGCGAGATGAAAAACAAATTCAGGATTGGTTTTTTCAAAAAAATTCCGAACCTGAGTATAATCCCTGATATCCCCATCCAAGTGATGAATTAGTTGTTCAAGACCCAGCGCAGTATAATGATCATAATCTCTTTCGGGAGGTAGAGCGAAGCCATATACTTTTGCCCCGAGATGATGGAGCCAGTAGGCCAGCCATGAACCCTTGAAACCGGTATCTCCGGTTATTAATACTTTTTTATTTTTGAAGTGCCCGTAGCCGGTTTTCACCAGATCACCCAGGGGGCTTTCTTTTGTTCATAGAGTTGATTGAGAAGATGGTATTCTCTTGAGGTATCCATCGGTTGCCAGAACCCATCATGTTTAAAGACCATCATTTCGCCGTCTTTTACAAGATTCCGGAGTGCTTCCTGCTCAAATATGGTGTCTTCCTTGTCGTTGATATAATCGAAAATATCATTACGACATACAAAAAAACCGCCCGATATTCTTCCTCCGGTTGTCTGTGGCTTTTCATTGAACTCTGTGACAAGTCCTGAGTCGCTGCACTGGAGTTCTCCAAATCGCCCCGGTGGTCTTACTCCGGTAACTGTAAGGATTTTACCATGAGAGTTATGAAAGTCCAGCAATTTTTTAATATCAATATTGCCAACCCCGTCCCCATAGGTTAACATAAAATTATCTTCATCATAAAGATATTTTTTCACCTGTTTCACTCTTGCACCAGTCATTGCATTCATTCCGGTTTCGGCCAGGGTGACATTCCAGTTCTCAACGGTTTCTGCATTATGGTATTTTATCGGTTTTCTTCCACTGAGATCAATTGACATATCTGTTGTATGCGAACGGTAATTCATAAAAAAATCCCGTATACTGTCCCCCTTATACCCCAGGCACAGGACAAATTGATCAAGATCCCACGATGCATAATATTTCATAATGTGCCAGAGAATCGGATATCCCCCGATTGGGATCATCGGTTTTGGAATATTATCTGCAACGTCGCGAATACGGGTCCCATACCCTCCACATAAAATACAGACTTTCATGACGAAATTTCCTCTGTGAGTTTGTTATAAATTTTCCTATAATGATTAATTGCGATTTTATCTTTAAATAATTCTTCAAATCGAACTTTAGCATTCTCTCCAAACAGGTTTTTCATTTCCGGGTGATCGAGCATGAATTTTATTGCCATAGCTAGATCTGATACATCTCCCGGTTCAACAAGGTATCCGGATTTCATATGTTCGATCTGTTCCGGGATTCCAGAAAAATTACTGGCAATTATTGCTTTCCCAAGAGACATCGATTCGAGTATAACATTAGGAAAATCTTCATCTTTTATCGAAGGAAGAATGATACAGTCTGACGCACTGATTAAGTTGAAAATCTGTTCTTCATGTGGGATAAAAAGAACATCCGTTTTTAAATCGTTTTTATCGACAAATGTTTTTAGAATTTTGTCAGTTGATCCCGTTCCTTCAATCACACAGACCGGAATTGAGATACCAGGGTACATATCTTTAAGTTGTTTCAAACTCTTTAAAAGAAAAATGTGACCTTTTCGTTCTTCAAGATTCGCGATTACGGAAAGAATAAGCCGGTTGTTGGGAAGATGTAATCTTTGAATGACTTGTTCACGTGTCTCAGTGACTTTTCGGGAGGCAATGCCATTTGGAATGCACTGTATTTTATTAGAAGGTAATTTGAGTATCTTTTTCAATGCATTTCCTGCATAAAGTGAACCCGTCACGAACATCTTTACCCAACAGACAACTATCTGGTCAAATACATAATCAAAACGTCGGTCAAGAGAGTTGTATCCTACGGCGATATTGTTAACCACATAAACGATACATGTGATGCCGCATAATCGTGCAGCAATGACCATTGAAATAGTACTTTGTGCGCCGGGGTATCCCCCGTTATTTACATGCAGGATTGTGACTTTTTTTTTCCGAATGATTCGAAATAAGATGATCGTATTAATAAATAAAAAAAAATATTTGACAAGTCCGAGGTTTATAAGAAAATTTAAAGGTCTTCGTAATATTATCAGAGATATTGAATCGATTGATACATACACATCATTTATCTCGTAAAGACGAACCGGAATGTTCTCGATTTGAAGGGGGACTCTGTTCTTAAACCCTTTTTCATATTGAGGAGACCAGCGGTAAATAAACAGAATATCATAGGAATCACGGAATTCCTGACTGTTAAAGAAATTCGCAAGCATATTTTCACATCCCGCAAAAAATGGACAATCTGAATAATAGAGGATAGATTGTTTCAAATCCCCTTCACTTCCTGATAATATGCAATTGTTTTATTCAGACCATTTTCAAGTGAAGTTTTTGCATTCCATCCCAGAGTGTCCTTTGATTTCTCCAGATCTACATAATAATCCATTATTTCGTTTTTCCTGTACGGTTTCCCGCCGAGGTTTACAAGACCTTTTTTGCCAATCATATTTTCAATCTTTTCTGCAATGTCTGCAAGTTTTATCGGAATTCCACTTCCAATATTAATGATCTGTCCTTTCGCTTGGGGATTTTTAGCTGCCAGAAGGAGTGAATCGATTATGTCATCAACATATACAAAATCACGAGTCTGTTCCCCCAAGGTCATATTAAAAGGTTTATCCTCAAGAAGTGAAGTGATGAGGGCAGGTACAAACATATCAGTTCCCTGTCCCGGACCATATGCAATTGTGGGACGAATGATAATAACCGGAAAATTGTAAAGGTGAAAAAATAATTCTCCCATATGTGAAACGCATGATTTTGAAAATGAGTATGGTGTAACGGGGTATTCCCGTAATTTTTCATCGAAAGGCGGTATACTATTTCCATATTCTTCCGCGGTGCAGGGAATTACTATTGATTGTAAAGAATTCAACTGTTTCGCCGCAGAAAACAAATTCAGCGATCCGATTACGTTTGTTTCAATTGATGAATAGAATGCCTGAATATCTTCATTTCGTTCTTTATACGCCGCCAAGTGAAAAATATACTCCGGTTTAAAATCATTTACGCAATTGGTGACAAATGATAAATCCCTGATATCTCCGGTATATTGGTTTGTTTCAGTAAGAGCACATTTTTTATCCTTTCTGGTAATTATTGAAATTATTGCTCCGCCCGCATGCAATTGTCTTATTAAGTGACTTCCTATAAAACCGGAACCACCTGTGATGAGAATCCTTTTATTTAGAAAAAAATTATTTGAATTGTTCATTTTTCATCTCCTGTAATATTCTGCAATCGTAATGAAAATCTCTTCGGCATTTCATTTTGTATACTTGTATCACTTGATAATTCATTGAAGGTTGTTTTGAAGAACATTTTGTTATTTTTTAGTCTTATATTGATGTTCCAGCGCATAGAACTTATTATCTATATCCTTTAGCAGATGTATCAGTATCTCATATCGTTTATCGGGTTTATTCAACACCCGTAAAAGTTGATATCTCAAATAATTTTTGATTCCACTGATTGAGAAAGATGGTTGACAATATGCCGGTTCCAATATTGTGTATATTGAAGTGAGTCTTGAAATCTTTTTTGATACAGGTGAAGTAATTATATAATTATCAAGTTCGTCACGATTCTTGGGAGTGTTTAACCACACTAATTCTGTATTATCTGATTTTTGTTTGAAATCAATTATTTTGTAATAGTAATCATCTTTTACGAGAGATAATTTTTCATACAGGCAAATTATTTCCTTAGCTAGATCTGGTGTTTTTAATTCATCTTCAAACGATTTTTTAAGATATCCAATTCCTGTTTTAAAGTCTTCATTTTTAACATAATAATTTCCAAGCAGTTCGTTTTTGTTAATTAATTGATTAATATTGAATAAATTTGAATATCCTAATTCATTTGCATATTTACAGAATGTTTCAAATTTTTCCATACGTTTCAGATAGGTGTTTTTTTGGTCTTTTGATGTCCAGTATAATTCCCCTTTTGACAGATCGATATTAAATTGATCCGGATGCAGATCGATAGCACATCCTTTTGGAATATAACAATAATTTAAAGCGGGATTGACAACAATCCATTTTCGATCTTTACTATGTCGCTTGATAAAGCCAAGTTGATGATTGAAATCGTCATCGGTTTCTCCGGGAAGACCGAACATCATATTTATGCCAATAGTTATTTTTGCCTTGACACCTTCAGAAATTACCTTGTCGAAATCAGCAGTTTGACATGCATGCTTTCCAATTGATTTTAATAATCTTTTGGAGGGATTTTCTAATCCATATCCAATTAAGGCACACCCTGATTTTTTCAACTTCTTATAAAAAGGGGCATCCATTTCCTTTCTAATTACTGCATTTTCAAGGTTCCACCCGATCTTTACCTGATTAGCAATTAAAAGATCGCAAAATTTTTCCAGGTCTTTCATATTACCATTCGATACTGAATCGTGCAGACGGAAATATTCTGTTTGAGGATACAGCGACAATTGGTATAATATTTCATCGAACACTCGCTGGCCTGAGCGATTTCTGAATTTCGGGAAAAAATTTCTTTCTGTGCAAAAAATACAATTGTTGATACAGCCTCTGGAAAAATATGTTGGAAGCACATTGCGTCCCGCATATTGATTTAGATCAAAATCTGAAAAGTCCGCGAATGGAAGATTATCGAGGGAAGGGATTAAATCTCTGGTTCCTCCATCAACAATCTTCCCGCTATCATTTCGAAATGCAACCCCAGGAATTTTTTGATCTTCAAGTATCCCTCTTCTGTTAAGGTACTCCGTAAGTGAGACTTCACCCTCCCCAAAAATGACCGCATCCATAAGTTTTGAGGTAAGGAGTGGTTGCCAGACATCAGTATAATGAGCCACTTGGGGACCCCCACATATGAGAGGAATGTCCGGAGCGCATTCCCTGAATTTTTGTGCAAGAACTTTTGTTGCGATAAATGATGAAGAATGAACCGAAAACCCAATTACCCGTGGTTTTGATGAAAGAACCGAATAAATAAAGTTTAAAACTTCATCTGAATAATCTGAAAAAAACTGGTGAATATATGATTCTCTTTCCCATGTGAAATATCCATTTGAAATCTCCCAGGAGTTTTCGTATATCCCATATTTTAAATTGAATAATTGAATATTTAAATCGAAAATTTTTACTGAGATTCCTTGATCTGATAAATAGCTCTTTAAGAGAGCAAGTCCGAGTGAAGGATTCTGGACTGCCCATCCAGGAGGTTGTATCAGGGCAATATCCACTGATTTTGACATCACTTTGTTAATTTGAACTTATTTGGTTAAAGATATTTTTCAGTACATTTTAAAACCGTATTTTCTCGCAATGAGGCCCCCAGATCTCTGAGATAGTTGTAGAGTGCCAGTATTTTTGTCTAAAAATAGTGACAAAATTTATGTCCGCTTTCAAGAACACCCATCAGGTGCTTGAG